>NZ_CP034766.1:0-332500 GCF_004006015.1 Rhodococcus sp. X156
TGATGCCCAGGCCGATCCAGCACGCCGTGCGACGTGATCGGTACTTCACGCATCCAGGGGAGGACCGTCAGTGGCAGAGGACACACGTGAGCTGCGCTCCGTGTGGGCCGAGGTGGTGGCCGAGCTCGCCTCGTACACCGATGCCACTGGTCGCCCGCTCTCCGCTCAGCAACGGGCATGGCTGCGCCTGACCCGCCCCGTGGGATTCGTCAACGGCTTCGCGCTGCTCGCCGCGCCCAGCGCGTTCGCCAAGGAAGCCATCGAGCGGGTGCTGCGCACCCCGATCACCGACGCGCTCAGCCGCCACCTCGGCAGCGAGGTGATTCTCGCCGTCCGCGTGGACGAGGCGTCCGCGGTGCACGAGGGTGCCGCCGCTGACGGCGTGGCGCCCCGGGGCGAGCACGGCGCCTCCGCTGACGGTGCCGACCACGGCGGCTCCCCCGGGGGCTTCACCGGCGTGGACGACCTCGACGAGGTCGACGAGGAAAAAGACGCGCTGGAGACGATCAACGAGATCTGGCCGAGCTACTCGACCGTGCGCAAGGCGCCTGCCGGGCCGGCCCAGACACGACTGAACGCGAAGTACACCTTCGACACGTTCGTCATCGGCAGCTCCAACCGGTTCCCGCACTCCGCCGCAGTCGCGGTGGCCGAGGCACCGGCCCGCGCGTACAACCCGCTCTTCATCTGGGGCGAGTCCGGGCTGGGCAAGACCCACCTGCTGCACGCGGTCGGCCACTACACCCAGCGCCTCTTCCCTGGCATCCAGGTGCGCTACATCTCCACCGAGGAGTTCACCAACGACTTCATCAACAGCCTGCGCGACGACCGGAAGGTGGCGTTCCAGCGCCGCTACCGCGACATCGACGTGCTGCTGGTGGACGACATCCAGTTCCTGGAGGGCAAGGAAGGCACCCAGGAGGAGTTCTTCCACACCTTCAACACGCTGCACAACGCGAACAAGCAGATCGTGGTCTCCTCCGACCGGCCACCCAAGCAGCTGGTGACCCTGGAGGACCGGTTGCGCACCCGCTTCGAGTGGGGCCTGATCACCGACGTCCAGCCACCCGAGCTGGAGACCCGCATCGCCATCCTGCGCAAGAAGGCGCAGATGGACGGGCTCGCGGTCCCCGACGAGGTACTGGAGTTCATCGCCAGCCGGATCGAGCGCAACATTCGTGAGCTGGAGGGGGCGCTGATCCGCGTCACCGCGTTCGCCTCCCTCAACCAGCAGGTGGTGGACCTGGCGCTGGCGGAGATCGTGCTGCGCGACCTGATCCCGGACGCGTCCTCGCTGGAGATCAGCGCCGCCACGATCATGGCCGTCACCGCCGAGTACTTCGGCAACTCCCTGGACGAGCTGCGCGGACCGGGCAAGACCCGGGCGGTGGCCCAGGCCAGGCAGGTCGCGATGTACCTCTGCCGGGAGCTCACCGACCTGTCGCTGCCCAAGATCGGGCAGACCTTCGGCGGCCGGGACCACACCACGGTGATGCACGCCAACAAGAAGATTCGCAAGGAGATGGCCGAGCGCCGTCGTACCTACGAACAGGTCCAGGAGCTCACCGCCCGGATCAAGCAGCGCTCGCGCAGCTAGCTCTACCGGCCGATGTCCCGGCCTGCCCGACGGCCGGAGAGGCCGTCGTCGTGCGTCTCAGGACGCGCCCTGTTGACCCCCCTCAGCGCCCTCTGGCGACCCATCTCGCGACCCTCCTCGGGCCTTGCTGGCCCGCTCGGACCCCTGCTGGATGTGTGTCCGTGCCCACTCAGCACGCCTGGTGGACGATTAACCCACACCTGTGGACAAGCCTGGGGGTAACTCGATTCATCTGGGGACCGAGCGGTGCATGGATGTGCACGCAGCAGATCTGGGGACGGCGGTGCACCTTCCACCCCCTGCTGGCTCCCCAGCCCGCCACGCCGTCCGATCAGCGCACGAGGTGCTCAGTCCACAGCGTGCACACCCCCTACTGCTGTTCCTGTTCTCTCTCTAGAGGGATCTCTTTCTAGAGCAGGAATGTGCACAACCTCCGTGAACAGCCCTGCTGGGCACCTCGCGCTGCTCGTGCCCAGCAGAGCACCGGGTTCCCAGCACGGGCCGGAACGCTCTACGGTTGGGCGGCTGCCTCTGCGGGGTGCAGCAGTCCGGGCACGCCAGGTGGGTGGGTCCGGAGCAGGAGCCAGATCGTGAGAGGGAGCCCGGAGAGCATGGAGTCCTACCGATGAAGTTCCGGGTGGCGCGGGATGAGTTCGCCGACGCAGTGGCCTGGGTTGCGCGCAGCCTTCCCTCGCGTCCACCGGTACCTGTCCTGGGCGGCGTGCTGCTGTCCACCGGCAGCGTCGAGGGTGCTGACGGCGCGGAGGCCGACGGGCTGACCGTCTCCGGCTTCGACTACGAGGTGTCGGCACAGGTGGGGGTCTCCGCCGAGGTCGCCGACGGCGGTCGCGTGCTGGTCTCCGGTCGGCTCCTGGCCGACATCACCCGTTCGCTGCCCAACCGGCCCGTCGACGTGACCGTCGACGGGAGCCGGGTGAACATCCTCTGCGGCAGCGCCCGCTTCTCGCTGCCGACCATGCCGGTCGAGGACTACCCGCAGATGCCATCGATGCCGGCGGGCACCGGATCGCTGCCGGCCGACGTCTTCGCCGAGGCCGTGGCCCAGGTGGCGGTGGCCGCCGGGCGCGACGACACCCTGCCGATGCTCACCGGCGTGCGGGTGGAGATCGAGGGGCCCCGCGTGGTCCTCGCCGCCACCGACCGCTTCCGGCTGGCCGTGCGCACCTTCGAGTGGAAGCCCGACGCCGACGAGGTGTCCCTGGCGGTGCTGGTGCCGGCGAAGACCCTGGCCGAGTCGGCGAAGACGCTGACCAGCGGTTCCGGCGAGGTGCAGCTGGCCCTGGGCACCACCGGCGCTGGCGGCGAGGGCCTGCTCGGCCTGGCCGGTGCCGGCCGGCGCACCACCACCCGGCTGCTCGACGCCGACTTCCCCAAGTTCCGCCAGCTCCTGCCCGCCGAGCACGCGGCAGTGGCCGACGTGGCCGTCGCCCCGCTGGTCGAGGCGATCAAGCGGGTCTCCCTGATGGCCGAGCGCGGCGCGCAGGTGCGGATGGAGTTCAGCGAGGAAGGCCTGCGCCTGACCGCCGGCGGGGACGACGAGGGCAAGGCCGAGGAGGAGCTGCCGGCCGAGTTCACCGGCGAGCCCCTGGTCATCGCGTTCAACCCCGGGTACCTGCTCGACGGCCTCTCGGTGCTGCACAGCGAGCGGGTGTCCATGGGATTCACCACCGCGAGCCGGCCCGCCGTGCTGCGGCCCACCGACCCGGACGCCCCCGCGCTCGAGGGCCCGGGCCCGTTCCCGGCGCCGGACAGCGAGTACACCTACCTGCTGATGCCGGTGCGGCTGCCGGGCTGACCCGGCACCCTGGACACCACCGCGGGCAGGAAGGCGCAGACATGGAGATCGGACTCATCGGGCTCGGCAAGATGGGCTTCAACATGCGCGAGCGGCTGCGGGGTGCGGGCATCGGCGTGGTGGGCTACGACCCGCGGCCGGAGGTCAGCGACGTCCCCACCCTGGCCGCGCTGGCCGAGGCGTTGCCCGCCCCCCGGGTGGTGTGGGTGATGGTGCCCTCCGGCGCCATCACCCGGGACACCATCACCGCCCTGGGGCAGGTGCTCTCCCCGGGTGACCTGGTGATCGACGGGGGCAACTCCCAGTACACCGACGACCAGCCGCACGCCGCCGAGCTGGGCCAGCTGGGCATCGGCTACCTCGACTGCGGGGTGTCCGGTGGAATCTGGGGGCTGGAGAACGGCTACGGACTGATGGTGGGGGGCGACGTCGCGCACGTGGAGATGGCCATGCCGGTCTTCGACGCGCTGCGCCCGACCGGCCCGCGGGAGAACGGGTTCTCCCACGCCGGGCCGGTGGGTGCCGGGCACTACGCCAAGATGGTGCACAACGGCATCGAGTACGGATTGATGCAGGCCTACGCGGAGGGCTACGAGCTGCTCAAGGCCTCCCAGCTGGTGGAGAACGTCCCGGCAGTGCTGCAGGGCTGGTCGGAGGGGACGGTCGTGCGCTCCTGGCTGCTGGACCTGCTGGTCAGGGCGCTGCAGGAGGATCCCGGCCTGGACGCGATCTCTGGCTGGACCGCTGACTCCGGCGAGGGCCGCTGGACGGTGCTGGAGGCGATCGACCACGCCGTCCCGCTGCCGGTGATCTCGGCCGCGCTCTTCGCCCGCTTCGCCTCCCGGCAGGAGGAGTCCCCTGCGATGAAGGCGGTGTCCGCGCTGCGCAACCAGTTCGGCGGGCACGCCAGCCGCAGCTCCAGCTCCACCGGCCCCGACGCCCCCGGCACGCCGGGCAGCGCGGACTGAGGTGTACGTCCGTCACCTCGGAGTCACCGACTTCCGCTCCTGGAGCAGCGCGGAGCTGACTCTCACCCCAGGCGTCACCGTGCTGCTCGGCGCCAACGGCAACGGCAAGACCAACCTGGTGGAGGCGCTGGGCTACCTGGCCACCTTGTCCTCGCACCGGGTCTCCTCCGACGGGCCCCTGGTCCGCGCCGGCGCCGACCGGGCGATCGCCCGCGCCGCGGTGGTCAACCAGCAGCGTGAGCTGCTGGTCGAGGTGGAGATCACGCCCGGCAAGGCCAACCGCGCTCGGATCAACCGCTCTCCGGTCCGCCGCGCGCGCGAGGTGCTGGGCATCCTGCGCACCGTGCTGTTCGCCCCGGAGGACCTGGCCCTGGTGCGGGGTGACCCGGGTGAGCGCCGCCGCTTCCTGGACGAGCTGATGGTGAGCCGAGCGCCCCGCCTGGCCGGGGTGCGGGCCGACTACGACCGCGTGCTGCGCCAGCGGTCGGCCCTGCTCAAGACCGCCGGGGCGGCGCTGCGCCGCAGCGGTTCCGCCGGTGACGCCGCCGCTACCCTGGACGTGTGGGACGGCCACCTCGCCGAGCTCGGGTCACAGCTGCTCGCCGGCCGGCTGGACCTGCTGACCGAGCTCGCCCCGCACGTCAGCGACTCCTACGCCGCGCTGGCCCCGGAGTCGCGGCCGGCGCGGCTGCACTACCGCAGCAGCCTGGGCGACGCCTTCCCCAGCCCGACGGCCGGGCCGGGCTACGGCGAGCCGGGCGCGGAGCGGGCGGACGCGGAGCTGCTCGAGGCGTGCCTGCTCAGCGAGCTGGCGCGAGTGCGCCGGTCAGAGATCGAGCGCGGGGTGTGCCTGGTGGGCCCGCACCGCGACGACGTGGACCTGCAGCTGGGCGCGCAACCGGCGAAGGGCTACGCCAGCCACGGCGAGTCGTGGTCCTACGCGCTGGCGCTACGGCTGGGCAGCTTCTCCCTGCAGCGAACCGACGGCACCGACCCCGTGCTGGTGCTCGACGACGTGTTCGCCGAGCTGGACCGCCGCCGCCGCGCCGCGCTGGCGCACGTGGCCGCCGGCGCCGAGCAGGTGCTGATCACCGCGGCGGTGGGTGCGGACGTCCCCGCCGAGCTGGCAGGCACTCGCTACCGGGTGGATGCTGACGCCGGACGCGACGGCGCCACCCGCACCAGCACCATCGAGGTGGAGGAGGCAGCGCATGGGTCGACCTGAAGATGAGGGTTATCCCCCGGTTGTGGACAACACTGGGGACAACCTGTCGACAACTTCTCCCGGAGCCGCTGCGGGAGAGCCGGAGCAGCCGGCCGCGCCGGTGGAGGAGGGGCGCGGCGTGGACCTCGCGCGCCGCGCGCTGGAGGAGGCGCGGGCGCAGGCCAAGGAGCGCGGCGTGGGCATCCACGCCCGGCGCGTGCCGGTGCGTCGCGGCGGCATCAAGTCCGGATCCGCACGGCGTCGTCGCTGGTCAGGGCCGGGATCGGACGACCGCGACCCCCAGCTGCTGGGCCACCTCACCAACAAGCTGGTGCAGGCGCGGGGCTGGTCGGAGGAGGTCTCGGCCGGCTCGGTGCTCGGCCGGTGGGACAACCTGGTCGGGCCGGACATCGCCTCGCACGCCAAGCCGGTGTCGCTGCAGAACGGTGAGCTGACGGTCCAGGCGGAATCCACAGCCTGGGCCACCCAGCTGCGCACCATGCAGCGCCAGCTGCTGGCCACCATCGCCGCTGCGGTCGGTGACGGCGTGGTCACCCGGATCACCTTCCACGGCCCGAGCGCCCCCAGCTGGCGGCGCGGAGAGCGGCACGTGCGCGGCCGGGGCCCCAGAGACACCTACGGCTGACGCGCCCCCACGGTGGGCGAACCGACCCTTGGGAGGGTGTGAAATGCCCTCCACGTGGCTCTGAGGGGTGTTGCAGGGCCAGTTTGGTCCGCCAGGGGCAGTAGACTGGTTAGGTACCACTTCTGGCTGACCACTCTGGCCGGCCCAGGCTTGAGGAGACACCGAAGACACGTGGCTGACAAGAATGCTTCCTACGGTGCGTCGTCCATCACCGTCCTCGAGGGTCTGGAGGCCGTCCGCAAGCGCCCGGGCATGTACATCGGCTCGACGGGCGAGCGCGGGCTCCACCACCTCATCTGGGAGGTTGTGGACAACTCCGTGGACGAGGCGATGGCCGGCTACGCCACCCGGGTGGACGTGACCCTGCTCGCCGACGGCGGCGTGCGCGTCACCGACGACGGACGCGGCATCCCGGTGGACATGCACCCGGTGGAGAAGCGGCCCACCATCGAGGTCGTGCTCACCGTGCTGCACGCCGGTGGAAAGTTCGACTCTGACTCCTACGCGGTCTCCGGTGGTCTGCACGGCGTGGGCGTCAGCGTGGTGAACGCGCTGTCGCGGCGCCTCGAGGTGGACATCCACCGCGAGGGCAAGAACTTCACCCAGGAGTACCTGTACGCCAAGCCCGGTGAGCTGGTCGAGGTGGGCGCCTCCGACCGCACCGGCACCACCGTCACCTTCTGGGCCGACCCGGAGGTCTTCGAGGAGACCACCACCTACAGCTTCGAGACGGTCGCGCGCCGCCTGCAGGAGATGGCGTTCCTGAACAAGGGACTCACCATCACCCTCACCGACGAGCGCGTCACCCAGAACGAGGCCGAGGTGGACGCCGCGCCGGAGAGCGCCGCGCTGGACACCACCGCGCCCAAGCCGGCGGCCGTGGTCAAGCGCACCTACCACTACCCCGGTGGGCTCGAGGACTACGTCGCGCACCTGAACAAGTCCAAGCAGCCCATCCACACCTCGATCGTCGGGTTCACCGCCAGCGGCACCGGCCACGAGGTCGAGGTGGCCATGCAGTGGAACTCCGGCTACTCCGAGTCGGTGCACACCTTCGCCAACACCATCAACACCATCGAGGGTGGCACGCACGAGGAGGGCTTCCGCTCCGCGCTGACCTCGGTGGTCAACCGCTACGCCAAGGAGAAGAAGCTCCTCAAGGAGAAGGACCCCAACCTCACCGGGGACGACATCCGCGAGGGCCTGGCGGCGATCATCAGCGTCCGGGTGGGCGAGCCGCAGTTCGAGGGTCAGACCAAGACCAAGCTGGGCAACACCGAGGTGCGCTCGTTCGTGCAGAAGACCTGCAACGAGCACCTGAACAGCTGGTTCGAGGAGCACCCCTCCGACGCCAAGATCATCATCAACAAGGCGATCTCCTCCTCGCACGCCCGGATGGCGGCCCGCAAGGCCCGCGAGCTGGTGCGCCGCAAGAGCGCCACCGACATCGGCGGGCTGCCCGGCAAGCTCAGCGACTGCCGCTCCAACGACCCGAGCCTGTCCGAGATCTACGTGGTGGAGGGTGACTCCGCCGGTGGCTCGGCCAAGTCCGGCCGCGACTCGATGTTCCAGGCGATCCTCCCGCTGCGCGGCAAGATCATCAACGTGGAGAAGGCCCGCATCGACCGGGTGCTGAAGAACACCGAGGTCCAGGCCATCATCACCGCCCTGGGCACCGGCATCCACGACGAGTTCGACCTGTCCAAGCTGCGCTACCACAAGATCATCCTGATGGCCGACGCCGACGTGGACGGCCAGCACATCTCCACGCTGCTGCTCACCCTGCTGTTCCGCTTCATGCGTCCGCTGGTGGAGCACGGCCACGTCTACCTGGCCGCCCCGCCGCTCTACAAGATCAAGTGGAGCAAGGGCAAGCCCGACTTCGTCTACTCCGACCGCGAGCGCGACGCGCTGCTCAAGGCGGGCGTGGAGACCGGTCGCAAGATCAACAAGGACGACGGCGTGCAGCGCTACAAGGGCCTCGGCGAGATGAACGCCAAGGAGCTGTGGGAGACCACCATGGACCCCGACCACCGCATCCTGCGCCAGGTGACCCTGGACGACGCCGCCACCGCGGACGAGCTGTTCAGCGTGCTCATGGGCGAGGACGTGGAGGCGCGGCGCAGCTTCATCACGCGCAACGCCAAGGACGTCCGGTTCCTGGATGTCTGACCCGCTGGCGGCCGCCCCCGGCCGCGCCACCCCCCGCTGCGGAGCCCGGCCCGTGCGCAGCGCCGACACCGCGGGCGCGAGCCACCTGAACACCCTGTCGGCACCCCACCAGAATCCCCGAAGGAGCACCACATGACCGACACGCCGCTGCCCCCCGAGGACGGCCCGGTCGGCATCGAGGGTGTCATCCGCGACCGGGTCGAGCCGGTCGACCTCCAGCAGGAGATGCAGCGCAGCTACATCGACTACGCCATGAGCGTGATCGTCGGCCGCGCCCTGCCGGAAGTTCGTGACGGACTCAAGCCGGTGCACCGCCGCGTGCTCTACGCGATGTACGACTCCGGCTTCCGTCCCGACCGTGGCTACGTGAAGTCCTCCCGCGTCGTCGGCGAGGTGATGGGCAACTACCACCCGCACGGTGACTCCTCGATCTACGACACCATGGTCCGTCTCGCCCAGCCCTGGTCGATGCGCTACCCGCTGATCGACGGCCAGGGCAACTTCGGCTCCGCCGGCAACGACCCCGCGGCGGCCATGCGGTACACCGAGTCGCGGCTGACCCCGCTGGCCATGGAGATGCTGCGCGACATCGACGAGGACACCGTCGAGTTCTCGCCCAACTACGACGGCCGCACCAGCGAGCCCGACGTGCTGCCCAGCCGGTTCCCGAACCTGCTGGTCAACGGCTCCGGCGGCATCGCGGTCGGCATGGCCACCAACATCCCGCCGCACAACCTGCGGGAGGTCGCCGACGCGGTGATCTGGGCGCTGGAGAACTACGAGGCCGACGAGGAGACCACCCTGGCGGCCTGCATGGAGCGGGTGAAGGGCCCCGACTTCCCCACCTCCGGACTGATCGTGGGCTCCGACGGCATCAACGAGGCCTACACCACCGGTCGCGGTTCCGTCCGGATGCGCGGTGTGGTCGAGGTGGAGGAGGACGCCCGCGGGCGCACCACCATCGTGGCCACCGAGCTGCCGTACCAGGTGAACCCCGACAACCTGGTCACCAGCATCGCCGAGCAGCTGCGGGACGGGAAGATCGCCGGGATCTCCGACATCCACGACGAGTCCTCCGACCGGGTGGGCATGCGCATCGTGCTCACCCTCAAGCGGGACGCCGTGGCCAAGGTGGTGCTGGCCAACCTCTACAAGCACACCCAGCTGCAGACCAGCTTCGGCTGCAACATGCTGTCCATCGTCGACGGGGTGCCGCGCACCCTGCGGCTGGACCAGATGATCCGGCTGTACGTCACCCACCAGCTCGACGTCATCGTGCGGCGCACCCGCTACCGGTTGCGCAAGGCCGAGGAGCGCGCCCACATCCTGCGCGGACTGGTCAAGGCGCTGGACGCCCTGGACGAGGTGATCGCCCTCATCCGGGCCTCCGCCTCCGCCGACGTCGCCCGCACCGGGCTGATGGAGCTGCTCGACGTCGACGAGCTGCAGGCCCAGGCCATCCTGGACATGCAGCTGCGCCGGCTGGCCGCCCTGGAGCGCCAGCGCATCATCGACGAGCTGGCCGAGATCGAGCGCACCATCGCCGACCTGCAGGACATCCTGGACCGGCCCGAGCGCCAGCGGCAGATCGTCCGTGACGAGCTCATGGAGATCGTGGACAAGTACGGCGACGACCGCCGCACGCGGATCGTGCCCGCCGACGGTGACGTGTCCATGGAGGACCTCATCGCCCGCGAGGACGTGGTGGTCACCATCACCGAGACCGGCTACGCCAAGCGCACCAAGACCGACCTGTACCGCGCCCAGAAGCGCGGCGGCAAGGGGGTGCAGGGCGCCGGGCTGCGCCAGGACGACATCGTGAGCAAGTTCTTCGTCTGCTCCACCCACGACTGGATCTTGTTCTTCACCACCAAGGGCCGGGTGTACCGCGCGAAGGCCTACGAGCTGCCCGAGGCCAACCGCACCGCGCGCGGACAGCACGTGGCCAACCTGCTGGCGTTCCAGCCGGACGAGAAGATCGCCCAGGTCATCCAGATCAAGGACTACCAGGTGATGCCGTACCTGGTGCTGGCCACCAAGGGCGGCCTGGTCAAGAAGACCCGGCTCAGCGACTTCGACTCCAACCGCTCCGGCGGCGTGGTGGCGATCAACCTGCGCGAGGGCGACGAGCTGGTGGGGGCCACGCTGTGCTCCGCCGAGGACGACCTGCTGCTGGTCTCCGCGCTCGGCCAGTCGATCCGCTTCTCCGCCACCGACGACGCGCTGCGACCGATGGGTCGGGCCACCTCCGGCGTGCTGGGCATGCGCTTCAACGGTGACGACGAGCTGCTGTCGCTGAACGTGGTCCGGGAGGGCACCTACCTGCTGGTGGCCACCGCCGGCGGCTACGCCAAGCGCACCCCGATGGACGACTACCCGGTGCAGGGTCGCGGCGGCAAGGGCGTGCTGACCATTCAGTACGACCGTCGCCGTGGCACTCTGGTCGGCGCACTCATCGTGGACATTGACGACGAGCTGTACGCCATCACCTCTGGCGGCGGGGTCATCCGGACCACCGCCAAGGAGGTGCGCAAGGCAGGTCGCCAGACCAAGGGCGTGCGGCTGATGAACCTCGGCGAGGGTGTCGAGCTGATCGCGATCGCCCGCAACGCGGACGAGGCGGGCCAGCCCGGCGACGACCAGCCCAACACCGTTAAGGAGCACTCATGAGCACTCCTCCCCGCCCCGGCGGGTCTGATCAGGGTGCCCCGCGGCCGGAGCAGCGCGGCGGTGAGCGTCCCGCCGCCCGGGGCGGCAACGGCTCCTCCGGTGGCGCCGGCGAGCCTCGGCGCTCCGAGCCGGCACCCTGGCAGCGCGGTGGCACCGGCCGGGGCGGCGCGCCGGGGCTGGACGCCCCCACCACGCAGATGAGGCGCCCGGACCTGTCCCAGGAGATGCCGGACCTCTCCTCGGTGCCCCGCACCAGCGGGGGCCGTCCACCGGCGGGCAACCCGGCGCCTGCCCGGCGCGGGGAGGCCCGAACGGGCAACGGCCAGGGTGGCACCGCCCGCCCGGCCACCGACCCGCGGGCACGCGACCGGCGGCCGGCCGAGGGCGAGCGGCGGGCCGAGGGCGAGCGGCGGGCCACGGCCACCGTGCAGCGCGGCCGCAAGGGTCCGCGCCGCGCGAGCCTGCAGGTCAAGCACTTCGACCCGTGGTCGGTGCTGAAGCTGTCGCTGGTGCTGTCCTTCGCGCTGTTCCTGGTGTGGATGGTGGCGGTGGGCGTGCTGTACCTGGTGCTGGACGGCATGGGCGTCTGGGACCGGCTGAACACCACCTTCACCGACTTCGTCTCGGTCAACGACCCCAACGCCGAGAGCTCACCGCTCATCGGGCCGGGCCGGGTGTTCGGCGTGGCCGCCATCGTCGGTGCGATCAACATCGTGCTGCTGACCGCACTGGCCACCATCAGCTCGTTCATCTACAACCTCACGTCCGACCTGGTCGGCGGCGTGGAGGTCACTCTCACCGAGCGCGACTGAGCGTCCGTGCGGCAGCGTTCCCGACCGCTGCCGTACGGGCGTTTTGGTACGACCCGGGCCGGTACGGTAACCTCGGTCCGGCATCGGGGCCTATAGCTCAGACGGTTAGAGCGCTTCCCTGATAAGGAAGAGGTCGGTGGTTCAAGTCCACCTAGGCCCACGAGATCCGTTGATCGAAGGAGTGTCAGTCGGCATGAGGATGCTCCTGGTCGCAGCCCTGGCCGCCGCGGCGGCCGGGTTCGCCCGGGCCCGAGCCCGGCAGCGCTCGACGGATCCATGGCACGAGGCGACCGAGCCGGCAGTGTCGGCGCAGCCGTCCTCGGGCAGGCACGCAGCACCAGAACCCCCCGCGGGAAGCTAGGCAGCAGCCCACCCGGGGACGTAGCTCAATTGGCAGAGCACTGCCTTTGCAAGGCAGGGGTTAGGGGTTCGATTCCCCTCGTCTCCACCAGCACAGGCCCCGTCCCCGCGTGATCGCGGAGGCGGGGCCTGTCCCATGTCCAGGGCTGGCTCGGTCCAGGGCTACTCGGTGGTGCGGCCCGCGCCCTCCGGAGCCCCGTTCGTGCCCGCGGGGGCGGCGCTGGGAGCAGTGGTGCCGTTCAGCGTCCGCACGCTCGGCGGGGCGTCTGCCGGCGGCGGCGCCACCGGCCGGCGGGAGGCCACCACGGCGGCGGCAGCGGCACCCCCGACGAGCAGCACGGCCACCAGCGGCCAGCGGCGTCGCTTCTTGGGCGGGTCGATGCGGCGGGCCAGGCCGGCGCGCACCTCGGCCACGTCCAGCAGCTCGGGCAGGCTCAGCTCCGGCAGGCTCACCCGGGCGACCAGCTCACGCCCGGCCTCCCCGGTCTGACGCAGGCGGCGCTCGGCCCGCTTGGCTGCCGCACCCTGGGCGGCCTTGACGGTCATCTTGGCCGCACCCAGACCGGCGACTGCGCCACTCTGGCTGAGCTTGACCGATCCACGGCGGGCGGCCCGCACGCCGGTGCCGACCACTCGGCCGGTCTCCTCGCCGAGCTTGGACAACACGGTCACCTCGTTCATCGTCACTCCTTCTCGCTGGTACCTGCCCAGCACAGGCTGGATCGCCTGAGTCCGGTGGGTCGCAGCCCATCCTGCCCGCCCCACGACAGCCAGGTCGGACGGGGCGCGACGTCGGATTGCCCAGGATGGCAGGATGGATTGGTGACTTCCTCAGAGAACAAGACCGCTGCCCCCGCCACCGCCACGGCGACGCTGCACACCAACCGCGGCGACATCCGCATCGCGCTGTTCGGCAACCACGCGCCCAAGACGGTCGCGAACTTCGTCGGGCTGGCCGACGGCAGCAAGGACTACTCGGAGAAGAACGCCCAGGGCGGGACCTCCGGGCCGTTCTACGACGGGTCGGTCTTCCACCGCATCATCGACAACTTCATGATCCAGGGCGGCGACCCCACGGGCACCGGCCGCGGCGGCCCGGGCTACCGCTTCGAGGACGAGTTCCACCCGGAGCTGCAGTTCGACCGCAAGTACCTGCTGGCCATGGCCAACGCCGGCCCGGGCACCAACGGCTCGCAGTTCTTCATCACCACGGCCCTGACCCCGCACCTCAACCGCAAGCACACCATCTTCGGCGAGGTCGTGGACGAGGAGTCCCGCAAGGTCGTCGACGCCATCGGCACCACCGCCGTGGACCGCAGCGACCGTCCGGTCGAGCCCGTGGTCATCGAGCGCGTCACCGTCGAGCAGGTCTGACCGACGCACTGACACCTCTGGTCACGCTGCGATGAGCAACCCCGCCTGGGGTCCACCCGGTACCGGCGCCTTCGGGGCCCCTGGTGCCGGGGACGGTCCCCAGGCCTGCTTCCGCCACCCCGACCGGCCCACCGGACTGCGCTGCAGCCGGTGCGGCCGGTCGGCGTGCCCGGAGTGCCTGCGCGAGGCACCGGTGGGCTTCCACTGCGTGGACTGCCTCGCCCAGGGGCAGCGGGACCAGCGCCAGGCGGCGACCGTGGCCGGAGCCCCACTGGCTGCCAGCGCGCCGGTGCTCACCTACGGGCTCATCGGCGTCAACGTGCTCTTCTTCCTGGTCACCGTGCTCGACGCCGGCGGCCAGGTGCTGGACAACAACCGCTCCACGATCTTTCGTGACTTGGCCCTGTGGCCCTACGGGGTGGCCCTCGGCGACTGGTGGCGGCTGCTGAGCAGCGGCTTCCTGCACTTCGGCCCGCTGCACCTGCTGGTCAACATGTTCGCCCTCTACGTCCTGGGCCGGGACCTGGAGGTGCAGCTGGGCCGGTGGCGCTTCGCCGCGGTGTACCTGGTGTCGCTGCTCGGAGGCTCCGCCGCGGTGATGCTCTTCGCCGACCCGCGCAGCCTCACCGCGGGGGCCTCCGGCGCCATCTTCGGCCTGATGGGTGGGCTGGTGGTGGTGCTGCTGCGCCTGCGCCGCAGCGTGTCCGCCGCCCTCGGCATCATCGCCATCAACGTGGTGATCGGGCTGAGCGTGCCGGGCATCTCCATGGCCGGACACCTGGGCGGGCTCGTGGTGGGCGCCGCCGCCACCGCGGCCCTGGTCTACGCCCCGCGGGGTCGCGCCGTGCCGGTGCAGGTGTCGGCGCTGGCCGTGCTCAGCGTGGTCGCCCTCGCGGTGATCGTGGCACGCGTGCTGGCGCTGCGATCCCAGGCGGGGCTGTAGCGGGCGCTACGCCCCGGGGCCGTCGCCCCCAGACCCGTCGGCCCCGAACCGGTCGGGGCGAAAGCCCTGCACCACCCACAGCACGTCCTCCGGGTCGGTGCCCAGCTCCGCCTTGGTGAGCAGCAGCAGCGACTCGCGGTCGTCCTGCTGGACGGTCAGCTCGAGCACCCCCACCCGCCGACCCAGCCGGTGGTGCTGCACCACCTCGCAGCCGCGCAGCTGGGTCCAGCCCACGCGGCGCGCGCCCCACGGTCCGCGGACGGTCAGTCCACCGGCATCCACCGCCAGCCGGGGACGCGACCGAGCCCCGGCGAGCGCGGTGAGCAGCAGCCCCGCCGCGGCCAGCCCGATCAGCAGCCGGCCGGCGGGCTCGTCGGCGGCCACCGCCACCACCGCCAGCACCGCGCCTCCCACCGCCGCGTAGATCAGGGCGGCCGGCTTGGGGCCCCACGCCTGCGTTGTAGCGCCATAGTCGGACATGCCCTCTAGCATCGCTGATGAGGCACAACCATCCGATTGAAGGGCTGGAAACAACGATGCGTGACGCAGTCATCTGTGCGGCAGTGCGTACTCCGGTGGGCAAGCGTGGCGGGGGGCTCAGCGGGGTGCACGCGGTGGACCTCTCGGCCCACGCACTGAAGGCCCTGGTCGAGCGGACCGGCATCGATCCGTCCGTGATCGACGACGTGCACTGGGGCTGCGTGTCGCAGGCCGGGGAGCAGGCCGGCAACATCGGGCGCAACGCCGTGCTCGCGGCCGGCTGGCCGGAGTCCATCCCCGGCTTCACCCTGGACCGCCAGTGCGGCTCGTCCCAGCAGACCTTGCACACCGCAGCCGCGTCGGTCGTCTCCGGGCAGCAGGACGTGGTGATCGCCGGTGGCGTCGAGGTGATGTCCCGGGTCCCGATGGGCAGCAACGTCGGCACCGGGGCCGGGTTCCCCTTCGGCTCGGCCCGCACCCGGTACGAGAGCCAGCTGCAGGGCGAGGGATTCAACGGCATGTTCAACCAGGGCGTCGGCGCCGAGCTGATGGCCCGGCAGTGGGGCTTGTCCCGCACCGCGGTGGACGAGTTCGCCGTGCGCTCGCACGAGCTGGCCGCCGCCGCGCAGGACGACGGCGCGTTCCTGGAGGAGATCGCCCCGATCACCGTGGACGGCACCGTCGTCTCGCAGGACGAGGGCATCCGCCGGGGGTCGTCGGTGGAGACCCTGGCCAAGCTGAAGACCCCGTTCCTGCCGGACGGCGTCATCACCGCGGGCAACGCCTCGCAGATCTCCGACGGCGCCGCGGCACTGCTGGTCACCACCAGTGAGAAGGCCGCCGAGCTGGGGCTGACCCCGCTGGCCCGCGTGCACGCCACCGCCGTGGTCGGCTCCGACCCGGTGATGATGCTGTCCGGTCCCATCCCCGCCACCGCCGCGGTGCTGAAGAAGTCGGGCCTGAGCATCGACGACATCGACACCTTCGAGGTGAACGAGGCCTTCGCGTCCGTGCCCATGGCGTGGCTGGCCGAGACGGGCGCCAAGGCCGACCGGCTCAACCCCTGCGGCGGCGCGATCGCGCTGGGCCACCCGCTCGGCGGTTCTGGTGCCCGCCTGATGACCACGATGGTGAGCTACCTGCAGCGCACCGGCGGCCGCTACGGCCTGCAGACGATGTGCGAGGGCGGCGGCATGGCCAACGCCACCATCATCGAGCGGCTCTGACGAGCTGTGCACAACCGGGGACAGAAGTTGTCCACAGGAGTTGTGCACACTGGGGATGAAATAACACCGTTGTGATTGCTCGGGCGCTCCGCGGTATCGACCCTGGTCAGCAGGCCGGGATCGGTACCGCGGGCGACTGGGCGCTCAGCGGGGCGCAACCGCCCCTGTGCGCGGAGGTCAGCGCCAGCGCATGGTCATCAACAGGCCAACGACCATGAGGCCGAAGCCGATCGCGAAGTTCCACGACCCCAGCTCGCTCATCCAGCTGATCTTGTCCACGGCCAGGTAGTTGACCACCAGCCAGATCAGGCCGAGCAGCATCAGGCCCAGCATCACCGTGACGTAGATCGGGTTGGACGGTCCGGCGTTGACCTTCACCGGCGTGCGCCGGGTGGAGCTGGCGCCGATGGGGGCTGACTTCTTGCGGACCTTCGACTTTGGCATGGTGTCCTCGGCTTGGTGGCGGGTCTGGCGTCTCGGCTTTCCACGCTAACGTAGCGGGCGGCCAACGGGGCCGCGGCGAGCGGCGATCTACCAAGTCATGGGGTGGTTGTGGACGCTCGGCAACGCCCCCGGCTCTGGCGGGTGGCCGTGCCGCTGGTGTGCCTGCTCGCCGGCCTGTTGCTGTCCACCACGCGGGAGGCCGCCCAGGGCGGTGAGCTGCGTGGCACCGGTGCCACCCGGCTGTCCGACCTGGTCCGCGGCGCCCAGCAGGACGTGGCCGCCGCAGAGGTCACCCGTACCCGGCTGCGGCTGCAGGCGGAGCAGCTGCAGCAGCGCGCCGCCGCCTCCGACGACGCGGTGGCCGCCGCGCTCGCCGACGTCGCCGCGCTGCAGCCCGGCGCTGGGCTCAGCGCCGTCACCGGGCCCGGTCTCACCGTCACCCTCACCGACGCGTCCCGCACCGCCACCGGCTCCTACGCCGCCGACGCCCAGCCCGACGACCTGGTGGTGCACCAGCAGGACCTGCAGAGCGTGCTCAACGCGCTGTGGGCCGGCGGGGCTGAGGCGGTGATGGTCCAGGACCAGCGGGTGGTGAGCACCTCGGCGCCCCGCTGCGTCGGCAACACCCTGCTGCTGCACGGGCGCACCTACAGCCCGCCCTACACCGTCTCCGCCATCGGCGACGCCGACCGCCTGCAGGACGCCCTGGCCGCCGAGCGGGGCGTGGTGATCTACAAGCAGTACGTCGCCCGCTTCGGCCTGGGGTACAAGGTGCAGGCCCGCGACACGCTGTCCCTGCCCGCCTACGAGGGCTCCGTCGCGCTGACCTCGGCCGTCGTCGTCCCCCGGTAGGAACCGCCGCGGGCAGTCGCTGAGTACCCTCAGTGCATGCGAATTTTGGTTGTCGACAACTACGACAGCTTTGTGTTCAACCTGGTGCAGTACCTGGGGCAGCTCGGCGTGCACGCCACGGTGGTGCGCAACGACGACCCGGTGCTCGACGACATCGCGGACTTCGACGGCGTGCTGCTGAGCCCGGGGCCGGGCACACCGGACCGGGCGGGCCGGAGCATGGAGCTGGTGCACAGCTGCGCCGCCTCCCGCACCCCGCTGTTCGGGGTGTGCCTGGGCCACCAGGCCATCGGCGCCAGCTTCGGTGCCACCGTGGAGCGGGCCCCGGAGCTGCTGCACGGCAAGACCAGCATCGTGGAGCACCAGGGTGCGGGGATCTTGGCGGGGTTGCCGACGCCGTTCGTCGCCACCCGGTACCACTCGCTGACCGTGCGCCCGGACACCGTGCCGGCCGAGCTGGAGGTGACCGCGCGCACCGCCAACGGCATCATCATGGCGCTGCGCCACCGCGAGCTGCCCATCGAGGGCGTGCAGTTCCACCCCGAGTCGGTGCTCACCCAGGGTGGGCACCGGCTGCTGGCCAACTGGCTGCGCCGGTGCGGGTTCCCGGTGGAGGAGTCACTGGTGGCCCAGCTCGAGCAGGACAT
Source organism: Rhodococcus sp. X156 (assembly GCF_004006015.1). Taxonomy (NCBI): domain Bacteria; kingdom Bacillati; phylum Actinomycetota; class Actinomycetes; order Mycobacteriales; family Nocardiaceae; genus Rhodococcus; species Rhodococcus sp. X156. Next base: position 18,212 of record NZ_CP034766.1, read on the forward strand.
GCGCGACAGCCTCGGGGACCTCTCCGAGCTCAGCCCCGCGGCGGTCTAGGCCCCCAGGGAACCGCTCAGGGCACACAGCCGAGCGGCAGGGCGATACCCGGCACCGGGCACCTGATGGGTGCCACCTCGGGCGGCGTGGTCGGCGCTGGGGGCGTGGTGGTGGGGGCCTGGAAGCGGCCCACCGTTATGGCGATCGGCGTGGTCGTGTCGATGTCGGTGCCGGCAGTGATGCTCTGCCCCTGCACCAGGCCCTGCTGAGACTGGTCGGTCACCGCCACCGCGGTGGAGGACAGCCCCGCAGAACCGCCCTTCCAGCCCGCCGCCTCCAGGGAGGCCTGCGCAGCGGCCGTGGTGATGCCCACCAGGTCCGGCATGGCCACCCGGTTGCCCCGGGAGACGCTCAGCGTCACCGTCGATCCCTGGGCCACCGAGCCACCGGCCGCGGGCTGCTGGGCGACGACCTTGCCCTGGGGGGCGGAGGAGTCGACGTTCTCCACCCGGCTGGCGAACTGCAGCTGCTTGAGGTTGCCCTGCGCCGACCCCACGTCCAGGCCCACCACCTGCGGGACGGGCACCAGCTGCGGTCCGCTGCCCAGCACCAGGGCGACGGTGCCGTTGGCGTTGGTCTGCGTGCCCGACCGGGGGTTGCTGTCGACCACCTTGTCCAGCAGCTGGGCGCTGGAGACCGCCCGGCCCGGGTTGGGTGCGACGGTGAAGCCGGCGTTGGTGAGCGCCGCGGTGGCCTCCGGCAGCGACAACCCGTTGACCTGCGGCACCGTGGCCTGCGGCGGACCGGAGGACACCCGCAGGATGATCACCGAGCCCTTCTCCTGCGAGCTGCCCACCGGGGGCGCGCTGTCCACCACCGAGTTCTTCTCCACCGTGGCGGAGGTGATGAACTCGCGCTTGGCGCTGAACCCGGCGCTGCTGAGCATGGTCTCGGCCACGGCCAGCGGCTGGTTGCGCACGTCCGGCACGGTGGTCTTCACCGGCCCGCTCTGGTAGGCGAAGGCGAACACCCCGACCAGCGCGAGCACGGCCACCAGCGCCACGGCGAGGGCGGCCAGCAGCCCCTTGCGCCGACGCTGGTCGTGGTGTGCGCCGTTGTCGTCCAGCCGCAGGTCCTCCTCGGCCCGGGCCCGGCGCGAGGCCGCGCTCAGCGCACCGGTGGGCCCGAGGATGGTGTCGCGCTCGGCGTCGGTCATCACCGAGGGGGCCGTCGGCCGGTTGCCGCCGAGCACCCGCACCAGGTCGCCACGCATCTCCCCGGCGCTCTGGTAGCGGTTGGCCGGGTTCTTGCTCATCGCCTTGAGGACGATGGAGTCCAGGGTGGCCGGCACGTTGGCGTGCACGGTGGACGGCGGGCGCGGGTCCTCGCGGACGTGCTGCACGGCCACGGCCACCGGGGAGTCACCGGTGAAGGGCGGTTCGCCGGTGATCAGCTCGTAGAGCACGCAGCCTGCGGCGTAGACGTCGGAGCGGGCGTCCACATGGTCGCCGCGGGCCTGCTCGGGCGAGAGGTACTGCGCGGTGCCGATCACGGCGGCGGTCTGGGTCATCGTGGAGGCGCCGTCGGCGATGGCGCGGGCGATGCCGAAGTCCATCACCTTCACCGCGCCGGCCCGGTCGATCATCACGTTGGCGGGCTTGACGTCGCGGTGGATGATCCCGTGGCGGTGGGAGAAGTCCAGCGCCGCACAGACGTCGGCCATGATCTCCATGGCCCGACGGGGAGACAGCGGTCCCTCCGCGCGCAGCAGGTCGCGCAGGGTCTCCCCGTCGACGTACTCCATCACGATGTAGGGCAGCGGGCCCTCGTCGGTGTGCGCCTCACCGGTGTCGTACACCGCCACGATGGCCGGGTGGTTCAGCGCTGCGGCGTTCTGGGCCTCTCGGCGGAAGCGCAGGTAGAAGGAGGGCTCGCGGGCCAGGTCGGCACGCAGCACCTTCACCGCGACGTCGCGGTGCAGCCGCAGGTCCACCCCGCGGTGCACCTCGGACATGCCGCCGAAGCCGAGCGTCTCCCCCAGCTCGTAGCGGTCGGAGAGCCTGCGTGGGGTGCTCATCCCGTCGTTGCTCCTGGTGCGCCACCGGAAGTGGCCGTGGGGGTGGGTGTGCCGGTGGCGCCGGCGCTTCCGGTGGACCCGTTGCTGGTGGGCGCGGTACCGCCGGTGGTGCCCCGCCCGCCGGTGGCGCTGGGCACGGTCGGGGCGGGCGCGCTGGTGGTGGTGGGGGGCACAGTCGCCGTGGTGGTGCGCTGCGACGTGGTCGGCGGCGCAGCCGTGGTGGTGGTGGGCGCCGGCGGCGGGGTGGTCGTGGTGGGCTCCTCGGTGGTGCTGGGAGCCTCGGTCGTGGTGGTCGCGCGGGTGGTGCTGGGCGCCCGCGTGGTGGTGGGGACCTGGGTGGTCGCGCTCGGTGCGGGCGCCTGGGTGGTGGTGGGCACCGGCACGCTGGGCGGGCCGTCGTCGTCACCGCCAGCAGAGCTGAGCAGCGCCCAGCCCCCCACGCCGAGCAGGGCGACCACCAGCACGGCGAGGATGGCCAGCAGCCCCTTGTTGGCGCTGGCGCGCTGCTGCTGGGCGACCGGGGAGTAGTCGGTGGCCTGCGTCGCCCCGGTCGGAGCCGCCGGTGGCACGGGAGAGGCAGCCATCCGCTGGGTGCGCGGGGGCGGAGCCGGCAGCGGTGGGGTCGCGGCCTCGGCCGGTCGCGCAGGGGAGCGCCCGGCCCGCACCGCGGCGATGGCGTCGGCGAACTGCCCCCCGGTGGCGTAGCGCTGCTGGGGGTCCTTGGCCATCGCCGACTCCAGCAGCACCCGGATGGTGGCCGGCACGTGCGGCGGCAGTGCGGGCGGCTGGTCGCGGACGTGCATCATCGCCACCGACAGCGGGTTGTCGCCGGTGAACGGGCGGCTGCCGGAGACGGCCTCGTGGCCCACCACGCCCAGGGCGTAGATGTCGCTGGCCGGGGTGGCCTCCTTCCCGAGCGCCTGCTCGGGGGCGATGTACTGCGCGGTGCCCACCACCATGCCGGTGCGGGTGACCGGGGCGGCGTCGGTGGCCTTGGCGATGCCGAAGTCGGTGATCTTCACCTGGCCGGTGGGCGTGATGAGGATGTTGCCGGGCTTGACGTCGCGGTGCACGATGCCACGGTTGTGCGCCGCAGCCAGGGCGCGGGCAGTCTGCTCCAGCATGTCCAGCGCCTGCTCGAGGTCCAGGGCACCCTCGCGGGCCAGCACGGCCGAGAGCGGCTCCCCGTCGACCAGCTCCATCACCAGGTAGGCGGTGTGGCGCTGGCCGTCGTCGAGGGTGGCTGTCTCGCCGTAGTCGTACACCCCGGCGATGCCCGGGTGGTTCAGCGCCGCGGCGGTGCGCGCCTCCACCCGGAAGCGGTCGACGAACTCGGAGTCGGAGGAGAACTCCGGCTTGAGCACCTTCACGGCGACGCGGCGGTTGAGCCGGGTGTCGATGGCCTCCCACACCTCGCCCATCCCGCCGACGGCGATCAGGCCGGACAGTCGGTAGCGGTCGGCGAGGACGGCGCCTGCACTCAGGCTCATCGGGGAACTCCTTGCAAGGCTGCGGCGATCACGGCTCGGCCGACTGGGGCGGCCACCGACGACCCGAGGGCGGCCAGCCCACGGTTGCCGCCGTTCTCCACCAGCACCGCCACAGCGACCTGCGGGTCCTTGGCGGGGGCGAACGCGATGTACCAGGTGTGCGGTGGGGTGTTCTTGGGATCGGCGCCGTGCTCGGCGGTTCCCGTCTTGGACGCGATCTGCACCCCGTTGATCTCACCGCCGCTGCCCGCGCGGGCCTCGGCGCCGACCATCAGCTGGGTGAGGGTGGCTGCGGTCTGGGGGGACATGGCCCGGTCCAGCGCCTTGGGGGAGGTGGCGTCACCGAGGGGGGACAGGTCCGGCCCCTGCAGGCTCTGCACCAGGTAGGGCTGCATGCGCACACCGCCGTTGGCCACGGTGGCGGCGATGACGGCGTTCTCCAGCGGGGTCACCCGCACGTCGCGCTGGCCGATGGCGCTCTGCGCGAGGGCGGCGTCGTCGTCGATCGGCCCCAGCTCGGAGGTGGCCACCGGCAGCGGGATGTCCTGGGCGGGGGTGCCGATGCCCAGCGCCCGGGCCTGCGCCCGCAGGGCCGCGTCACCCTCCGCCACGCCGAGCTCGGCGAAGGCGGTGTTGCAGGAGCGGGCGAAGGCCTCGGCGAAGGTGACCGTGGCGCCCGTGCCGCAGGTGGTGCCGTTGTAGTTCTCCAGCGTGGTGGTGGTACCCGGCAGGGTGACCCGCGGGGCGGCGGTCACCTGGCTGTTCGGGGTGATCTTCCCCTCGCCGAGGGCGGCCGCCGTGGTCACCACCTTGAAGGTGGAGCCGGGCGGGTAGGTCTCCGAGGTGGCCCGGTTGGTCAGCGGGGAGGCGGGGTCGTCCTGCAGCGCCGCCCACGCCTGCTGCCGGACGTTCGCGTCGTGGCTGGCCAGCGCGTTCGGGTCGTAGCTGGGGGTGCTGACCATGGCCAGGATCTCCCCGGTCTTGGGCCGGATGGCCACCACCGAGCCGGTGTAGCCGCGGGAGGTGAGCTGGTCGTAGGCGGTCTGCTGCACCCGGGGGTCGATGGTCAGGTTGACGTTGCCCCCGCGCGGGTCGCGCCCGGAGATCAGGTCGAACAGCCGCCGACCGAACAGGCGGTCGTCGGAGCCGTTGAGCACCGAGTCCTCGGCCCGCTCGATGCCGGTGGTGGCGTACTGGATGGAGTAGTAGCCGGTGATCGGGGCGTACACCCGCGGGTTGGTCGGGTACTGGCGCAGGAACTTGAACCGGTCGGAGGTGGCCTCCGACGACGCGAGCACCTGGCCACCGGTGGAGATCTGCCCGCGCTGGCGGGAGTACTCGTCCAGCAGCACCCGCTGGTTGCGCGGGTCGGCGCGCAGGCTGTCGGCCTGGAACACCTGGATGTAGGTGATGTTGCACAGCAGCGCCACGATCAGCACCATCACGGCGAACGCCACCCGGCGAAGTGGTTTGTTCACGGGCGCTTCACCATCTGCGTCGGGGCGTCCGCGATGGGAGTGGACGGAGTCGTGCGCGGGCGACGGGGCTGCGCCGGGCGGCGGGCAGCGTCAGAGATGCGGAGCAGGATGGCCACCAGGATGTAGTTGGCGAGCAGGGACGATCCCCCGTAGGACACGAACGGCGTGGTCAGGCCGGTGAGCGGGATGAGCTTGGTGACGCCACCGACGACGACGAAGACCTGCCAGGCGAGGGTGAACGCCAGCCCGCCGGCCAGCAGCTTGCCGAAGGTGTCGCGGACGGCGATGGCCGTGCGCATGCCTCGGATGACCAGCACCGTGAAGACCATGAGCACCGCGCCGACACCGATGAGGCCCAGCTCCTCGCCGATGGCGGCGACGATGAAGTCGGTCTTGGCGAACGGCACGGTCTCCGGGCGCCCAGCGCCCAGCCCGGTGCCCCCCACCCCGCCGGTGCCCAGGCCGAACAGCGACTGGGAGATCTGGTAGCCGCCGGTGTCGTAGGTCTCGTAGGGGTCCAGCCAGGTCTGCACCCGCACCTGGACGTGGGAGAACAGGTGGTAGGCCACGAAGCAGCCGGCCAGGAACAGCCCGCCACCGATGAGCAGCCAGCTCACCCGCTCGGTGGCCATGTACAGCATCACCAGCAGCGTGCCGAAGATGAGCAGCGCGAACCCAAGGTCCTTGTTGAACACCACCACCGCGATGGACACGCCCCACGCCAGCAGCATCGGTGCCAGGTCGCGGGCTCGGGGCAGGTCCATCCCCAGCACGTGCTTGCCGGCGGTGTCGAACAGGTCGCGCTTGGCCACCAGGAACGCCGCCGTGAAGATCAGCAGCAGGATCTTGGCGAACTCGCCGGGCTGGATGGAGAAGCCGAACAGCAGGATCCAGCTCTTGCCGCCGTTGACCTCGCTGAAGCGGGCCGGCAGCACCGCCGGGGTGATCAGCAGCACCAGGCCGAGCAGGCCGAAGGTGTAGCCGTAGCGGGCCAGGCTGCGGTGGTCGCGGACGAACCACAGCAGGGCCAGGAACAAGGCCAGGCCCAGCGTGGTCCACAGCAGCTGACCGGGAGCGTCTGCGCCGGGAACCACTCGCCCGGCCTGCGACGCCGTGGCGGCTCCCGCCAGGTCGATGCGGTGGATCATCACCAGGCCCAGGCCGTTGAGCAGCGCCACGCACGGCAGGATCAGCGGGTCGGCGTAGGTCGCCCAGCGCCGCACGGCCAGGTGCGCCAGGGCGAAGATCCCCAGGTAGGCGCCGCCGACCACGAGCAGGTCGCTGGAGAGCGTCTGGTCCTGGTTGGCCTCGACCAGGACCAGGGCGGAGGTGGTGATGACCGCGGCGAAGGCGAGCATCAGCAGCTCGGCCCCGCGGCGCGGGCGCGCCTCGGGGCTGACGGAGAGACCGGCGGGAGGGCTGGCCGGGCCGTTGCTGGGCATCAGCCCGCGCCCCGGCAGTCCTGGCCCGCGACGGGGCTGGGCACGGGCAGGTCGGTGCCCCGCGGCTCGTTGCCTGCGGTCGCCCCGGGGTCCAGCGGGCTCGGGCTCGGGGTGGTGGGGGCCGGCGTAGTGGATTGCGGAGTGGGGGACGGCTGCCCGGACGGGGCCGCGGGCACCGGCGATGCTGCGGCCTCCTCGCCGCACAGCGGCAGCAGCTCGGTGCGCACCAGCTGGTTGATCTGCTGGCGGGCCTGGTCCAGGGTGCCGTCGGGCAGCCCCGCGCTCACCTGGGAGCGGGCCGAGGGCCGCAGGTCGGTCAGGCGCAGCGCGGTGCAGCCGTCGCCGGCGGCAGGATCGGACAGGCGCAGCTCACCGCTGGTGTCCAGGCAGGCCTGCTCGGCGACACCCTGCAGGTTGACCCCGAGGATGCTGCCGCTGACGCCGCGGAACACCGCGACCTTGTCGTCGCGCACGCCCACGTAGTAGTTGGACTGGATGAGGGCGCGCCCCACCAGGGTGGCGATCACCAGCAGCACCAGCAGCACCAGCAGGGCGACCAGCCGGCGCCACAGCCGCTTGCGGGGCTTGCCGGCCGGCTCCGGGGGCGGCCCGACCTGCTGGGGCCCCACCCGTGCCGGGTTGACCGCGGCCGCACGGCCGGCGGCGGTGTTGGGGGTGTCCTGGACCTCGTCGATCCCGGAGACCGCCCCGGCCACGATCGGGCGGTCCTCGCCGTACTCGACGTCCACCACGTCGGCGACGATCACGGTGATGTTGTCCGGGCCGCCGCTGCGCAGGGCCAGGTCGATCAGCCGGTCGGCGCAGTCCTCGGGATCGGGAATCTGGAGCGTGTCCTTGAGCGTCTCGTCGCTGACCGGGCCGGTGAGGCCGTCGGAGCAGAGCAGGTAGCGGTCGTGGGCGCGCGCCTCGCGGATGGTGAGGCTGGGCTCGACGTCGCTGCCGGTGAGCGCCTGCAGCAGCAGGGAGCGCTGCGGGTGGTTGGCCGCCTCGTCGGCGGTGAGCCGGCCCTCGTCCACCAGTGACTGCACGAAGCTGTCGTCGTGGGTGATCTGGGTGAGCACGTCATCGCGGAGCAGGTAGGCGCGGGAGTCGCCGACGTGCACCATGCCCAGCCGCTTGCCGGAGAACAGCATCGCGGTGAGGGTGGTGCCCATGCCGTCCAGCTCGGGCTCGTTGGCCACCAGGTCGGTGATGGCGTCGTTGCCGGCGTGGGTGGCGTTCTCCAGCTGCAGCAGCAGGTCCTGGCGGGGGTCCTCGTCGTCCAGCGGGGCCAGCGCGGCGATGACGATCTTGGACGCCACCTCACCGGCGGCGTGCCCGCCCATCCCGTCGGCCACCGCCAGCAGCCGGGGACCGGCGTAGACGGAGTCCTGGTTGTTCGACCGGACCAACCCCCTGTCGCTGCGAGCCGCGTATCGCAGAACCAGGGTCATGGGCGCAGCTCGATCACGGTCTTGCCGATGCGCACCGACGTGCCCAGCGGCACCCGTACCGGTGAGGTCACCTTGTCCCGGTCGAGGTAAGTGCCGTTGGTGGAGCCGAGGTCCTCGACGTACCAGTCCGTCCCGCGCGGGGAGAGCTTGGCGTGACGGGTGGAGGCGTAGTCGTCGGTGAGCACCAGCGTGGAGTCGTCGGCCCGGCCCAGCAGCACCGGCTGGGTGCCCAGGGTGATTCGGGTGCCGGCCAGCGCGCCGTGGGTGACCACCAGCTGGCGGGCGACCTTCGGGTTGCGCCGGGACTGCCGCGGGCGTGTGCTGGTCTGGCTGGGCAGCGCCACCCGCAGCCCGGACGCGGCGTAGAGGTCGGTGCGCAGCACCCGCAGTGCCGCGAACACGAACAGCCACAGCAGGATCAGGAAGCCGCCGCGGGTGAGCTGGAGGATCAGTCCCTGCACGGTTGCGAGCACCTCCCTCGTGGTTGTCCGGTGGCTGTTGCAGTGTGGCACCGCCGTACCGGGTACCGGGTGGGGAGGTGCCCGTGACGGCGCCCCAAGCTCTGGCTGAGGACTCTAGCTAATTCTGGATGTGCACCACGACGTTCGAGCTGCCGGCGCGGATCACGTCGCCGTCGGCGAGCTGCCAGTTCTGCACGGGTGAGCCGTTGACGGCGGTGCCGTTGGTGGAGCCGAGATCGGTGAGCATGGCCACGCTGCCGTCCCAGGTGATCTCCAGGTGTCGCCGGGAGACCCCGGTGTCCGCCACGCGGAAGTCGGCGTCCTGCCCGCGGCCGACCACGTTGCTGCCGTTCTTGAGCGTGTGGGTACGGCCGCTGCCGTCGTCCAGGTGCAGCGACGCAGTCAGGCCCTGGCTCGCGCTGGCCTGCGGGCCGCCGTAGCGCTCGTCGTAGTAGCCGACCTGGGTCTCGAAGCCGCCCGACTGCGGGTAGGCCTGCTCCGCGCCCGGGTTGTTCTCCGGCTGTGGATAACTCGGCCCTTGCTGTGGATAGCTCGGCTGCGAGTAGCCCGCGGGGGCGTATCCGGCGCCGCTGTAGGCCGGTGCGGAGTCCTGGCTGGGGTGCCCCTGCGACGGGTAGGAAGCACCCTGCTGCGGGTATCCACCCTGGTAGCCGGGCTGCTGGCCGTACCCGGGGTCGGCGTAGCCCGGCTGCTGCGGGTATGCGGGCGGCTGCCCGTAGCCCGGTGCGGGGGGCTGTGCATAACCTGCGCGCGGATCCGGAGCCTGACCGTTGCCCGGCTGGTCCTGCGGCCGTTGGCGCTCCGCCTGCTGCGAGTACCCGCCCGGGTAGCCGCCCTGCTGCGGTGGACCCTGGTACCCGAAGGACTCGGCCGGCTGCGGGTAGCCCGGAGGCTGGCCGTGCCCGCCCTCCGAGTAGCCGCCCTGGGGGTAGCCGGCCGGCGGGCCGTAGGGGTACCCGCCCTGCGGTGCGGCGGGCGCGGGGCCCTGGGGCCCGCTGGCCGCGGGGGCGTCCGGTGCGGCGGGTGCCGGGTAGCCACCGGAGCGCTCGCCCGGCTCGGCACCGGGTCCCGCGTCCTCGGCGGCACTGACGGGCTGCCAGGGTGCCCGCGGCGCGGAGTCTGGTCCCTGCCCCTCGGGGTGGCGGTCAAAGCCGTTGTCCTGGCTCATGGGGGCTGCTCCTGAGAGGTGGGCGAGGTCACCAGACCCACGCTGGGGGTGCGGCACGTGCTCGGATGAACTCGGTGCGGGCGGGCGGTAGGGCATGGCGTGCACCGCGTCGGGGTCGACGCTCGAGGTGATGCGGAACTGCCCGGTGTGCAGGGAGTCGGAGGGCTCCAGGCGCACCGCGACGCCGCCGTAGGTCTGCCAGGCGTGCTGGTCGATCTCGTCACGGGCGAACCCGGCGAGCATGTCCGCAGCCTTGCGCTGGTCCCCGGCGAGGCGGGTGTGGTCGGAGGTGCTGAGTGCCACGACATAGCTGTTGGGGGCGAGCCAGTGGCCACCGGGAAGCTGGCGGGCGCCGTCGGAGGCTTCCCTGCGCACAGCCTGCTCCAGCTCCTGCGGAACCACCCCGCCCCCGAACACCCGGGCAAAGGCGTCTCCGACAGCGTCCTCGAGCTTGCGCTCGAAGCGTTGGACGATGCCCACTGCGGCCCTCCTCCTGAGTTGTCCAGATCGTGCCTTGTCAGCCGATCGTATCGGCATCGCTGATGGGGAGGCCGTCAAACGGCCCCCCGGCAGCGTGCTAATCTTCCCCGCGTCGCTCGGGCGAGTGGCGGAATGGCAGACGCGCTGGCTTCAGGTGCCAGTGTCCTCCGGGACGTGGGGGTTCAAGTCCCCCCTCGCCCACCGATGTAGTGAGAGAAGCCCCGACCACTGGTCGGGGCTTCTCTCGTTCTCCGGCCCACAGGGAGCCCAGAGCTACGTGCTCGGCTCCTCGTGCGGGGCCGTGGCCGCGTGGTCGTCGCCAGCCTTGGCGTCGCCGTCGCTGGCGCCCTTGTCGTCGCCGGCGCCCGTGGTGTCCGTGGTGTCGTCCGCCTCCTGCTGGCGATGATCGGCGGGCTCTTCGGGCTCTTCGGGCTCGGCGGGCTCCTGTGGCTCCTCGGACTCGTCATCGGGCGCCGCGGGCTCCGTGGGCTCCTGTGGCTCCTCGGACTCGTCTTCGGGCTCCGTGGGCTCCTCGGACTCGTCTTCGGGCTCGGCGGGCTCCGTGGGCTCCTGTGGCTCCTCTGCTGCCGGCTCCGCTGCAGCCGCCTCCTCGCGCCGGGCCTGCTCCACCTCCGCCTTCTCGGCCTCACGGTCCTCGATGAGGTTGCCCACCCGGCTGCGCTCCTCGTGTGCCTCCCCGATGGCGCGCTCGGCCTTCTCCAGTGGTTCGCGGCTGGCTTCCTCGTCGGACATCGGTGGCCTCCTCGGCTGGCGGATAGGTAGATGCTGCTGCCCGGACACCGAATCCGTCAACGGTCCGGCGCGCCGCCCCGCAGCGCGCTGATCAGCGCAGGAGCGCGCGCAGCACCCTGCGCGCCCGGTCGCCGTCGGCGGCCTCACCGGTCAGCTCGAAGGCGTGGGCGTACACCTCGATGATGCGTGCGGAGGTGTAGGCGAGGTCCTCCAGCGCCACGTCGCCGCCCACGGTGAGCAGTCCCGCCGCGTGGTCCTTGCGGAGCAGGCCGAGGATCCGCGCCACCAGCCGGGAGTGGTAGCCGAAGCGCCGCCCGGTGAGCAGGGTGAACGCGTAGGCGCTGTCGTGGCCGAGGAACGCCCGGATGCCGGGGTGCTCGATGACGACCAGGGCGTACTCGGCCACCAGGCGCGGTGCCACCGCCTGTCCGTCGTCCGGAAGGTCGCGCTCTAGGTGGTCGAAGGTGCGATCAGCCAGCGACCACAGCGCGTCGGCCACCAGCTGGTCCCGGGAGCCGAACCACCGGTACAGCGTCGTGCGGTTGACGCCGACGTCCTGCGCCAGCGCGGCCATGTCCAGGCGCTCACCCGCCAGGAGCGTGCGGCCGGCCACCCGCAGGGTCTGTGCCTGGGGCGTGAGGACGCGACCCACGCTGGGGGCGGGCAGGCGTGGTGCAGGGCTCTTGGGCATCAGTGTCCGTCCTTGACGTGATGAAGGTCTCATGGTGTGATCCACGCAACTTGCCAGAGCAACAAACATAACGGTTTGTTGCAGCGGGGGTCCAGGAGGCACGCAGTGTCGGAGATCAGCACAGCCGCTCCGAGCGGGGACAGGCAGCCGGCCGACCAGGCTGCGGGGGCAGTCTTCGCGGCCTCCGGCGTCTCGGTCAGCTTCGGCGGTCTGGTGGCCCTCAACGACGTCTCCTTCCGGGTGGAACCCGGCCAGGTGCACGGGGTGATCGGCCCCAACGGCGCCGGCAAGACCACCCTGTTCAACGTCTGCTGCGGCTTCGTCGCCCCGGACCAGGGGCGACTGGAGTGGGACGGGCGCGAGCTGGTCAAGCTCCGCACCCACCAGCTGGCCGGCCTCGGCATCGCGCGGACGCTGCAGGGTGTCGGCCTCTTCGCTGGCCTCACCGTGCTGGACAACGTGACGACCGGGCTGGCCGCGCGCCGACGCGCCGGCTTCGTCTCCGCCGCACTGGGCCTGCCGCGGTCTGACCGCGAAGAGCGCGAGCTGCGGGCCCGCGCGTGGTCGGCGCTGGAGCGGTTGGGGGCCACCGGCCTGGCGCACCGCTACCCCTCGACGCTGCCCTACCCGGACCAGAAGCGGGTGGCGCTGGCCCGGGCGATCGTCGCCGAGCCCCGGTTGCTGCTGCTCGACGAGCCCGCCGCGGGGCTGTCGGAGGAGGAGATGCACGAGCTGGGCGAGACGATCACCGCACTCACCAGCGACATGGCCGTGATGCTCGTGGAGCACCACATGGACCTGGTGATGCGCATCTGCGACACCCTCACCGTCCTGGACTTCGGCCAGGTCATCGCGGCCGGGCACCCCGACCAGGTGCGGGACGACCCCGCGGTCGTCGCCGCCTACCTCGGCGCTGAGGTCGACCCCACCGACCAGCTCACCATCGGAAGGGGCTGACGTGCTGCAGGTCCAGGACCTCGTCACCCGGTACGGCCCGGTGACCGCGCTCGACAAGGTCGGCTTCGAGCTGGAGACCGGCCGCATCACCGCGGTGCTCGGCGCCAACGGCGCCGGCAAGACCTCGCTGCTGCGCACCATCAGCGGGCTCGTCCGCCCGGACAGCGGCCGGGTGCTGCTGGAGGGCAGCGACATCACCTCGGCGCCCGTGGAGCAGATGGTGCGCCGCGGCATGGCGCACGTCCCCGAGGGGCGCGGCGTGATCGCCGAGCTCACGGTGGCGGAGAACCTCCGGCTGGGGATGCTGGGTGCCGCCAAGACGGCTCCCGGCACCGACAGCAGCGACCTGGCCGGCGGCAGCGACCTGGCGGTGACCACCCTCGCCGACGCCTACAACCTGTTCCCCGTCCTCGGGGAGCGCCACACCGCCCAGGCGCACGTGCTCTCCGGCGGTGAGCGCCAGATGCTGGTCATCGCGCGGGCACTGCTGTCGCGGCCGCGGCTGCTGCTGCTGGACGAGCCCTCGCTCGGCCTGGCGCCACGCATCGTCGCGCAGATCTTCGGCCTGCTCCGCCGGCTCGTGGACTCCACCGGGCTGACGGTGCTGCTGGTCGAGCAGAACGCCCGCAGCGCGCTGTCCATCGCCGACACCGGCGTGGTGCTCAACCTGGGCCGGGTGGTGGCCACCGACTCCGCAGCCGCCCTGCTCGACGACAGCGCCCTGCGCCACTCCTACCTGGGCTTCTGACCACCGGCCACCGACCGCCCGGCCGCTGACTGCCTCCGACGACCTGGAGCCCGCCTTGCAGCACTTCGTGAACGTCTTCCTCAACGGGCTGAGCCTGGGGATGATCATCGCCGCCTTCGCCCTCGCCCTGGTCCTCATCTTCCGGTCCACCCGCATCGTGAACTTCGCGCAGGGCTCCATGGCGATGTTCACCACCTACCTCGCCCTCGAGGTGGTCAGCGCCGGCTACTCCTACTGGCTGGCCTTCGCCGTGGCCCTGGCGGCCGGCTTCGTGCTCGGCGGGCTGATCGAGCGGGTGGTGATGCGCCCGGTGGAGGGCAAGGCCGAGCTGAACGCGGTGATCGTCACCCTCGGCCTGTTCGTGGCCATCCAGGCGCTGGCGGCCATCCTCTTCGGCTCCTCGTTCAAGTCCTTCCCCTCCCCGGTGGGGCTGACCGGGTTCCAGGTGGGCAGCTTCAACCTGGCGCTCACCCCCACCGGCCTGCTGGTCTACGGGGTGGTGCTGGTGGTCCTGGTGGGCATCGTCGTGCTCTTCCAGCGCACCAACCTGGGCCTGACCATGCGCGCCGCGGCGTTCGACAACGAGGTGTCGCGGCTGCTCGGCGTGCGGGTCTCCCGACTGCTCACCTTCGGCTGGGCGCTGGCCGGGCTGGTCGGCGCGGTGGCCGGGATGCTGATCGCCACCGGCAGCCTGGTCTCGCCGGGCTACATGGAGCCGATCATCGTGCTCGGCTTCGTCGCCGCCGTGATCGGCGGCCTGGACAGCCCGGTGGGCGCTGTCGTCGGAGGTCTGCTGCTGGGGGTCGTGCTCTCCGGCGTCAGCGGCTACCTGGCCCCCGAGCTGGTCAACCTCTCCGCGCTGGCCCTGCTGATCGTGGTGCTCCTGCTGAGACCGAGCGGGCTGTTCTCCAGCGCCGTCGCCCGCAGGGTCTGACAAGGAGTGATGATGCGACACAGCCTTGCGCCCGCCAACCTGGTGCGGTCGAACCTCGTGCGCCAGCTGCTCGTGGCCCTGGTGGTGCTGGTGGTGGCGGTGGCGGTGCTGGAGTCCACCAGCTCCTTCCGCAACTCCCAGCTGGCCACCATGTCCTACTACTGCATCGCCACGGTGGGGCTGACCCTGCTGACCGGGCTGAACGGGCAGATCTCGCTGGGGCACGGCGCGCTGCTGGCCGTGGGGGCCTACACCGCCGCGCTGATGCTGCGGGCCGACGAGCCGCTGGCCTTCCCGCTCATCGCCCTGACGGCCATCCTGGTCACCTCGCTGGTGGGCCTGGTGGTGGGCCTGGCCGCGGCCCGGCTGCGCGGGCCCTACCTCGCCGGGGCCACCCTGGCGCTCGCTGTGGCACTGCCCGGGCTGGCGCTGTACTTCAGCGACACCCTCGGCGGCGAGGCTGGGCTCACCGTGCCCACCCCGCCGGCCCCGGCGTGGTTCAAGGACCTCGTCGACACGCTCAGCGGCAACCCGGTCACCGGCACCAAGTACGTCGCCTACCTCGGCTGGGTGGCCTTCGCCATCACCCTGTTCCTGCTGCTCAACCTCACCCGCAGCCACGTGGGTCGGCACTGGCGGGCGGTGCGCGACAACGATGTCGCCGCCGAGCTGGCCGGGATCAACCTCGGCCGCACCCGGGTGCAGGCGTTCGTGGTCAGCGCGGCGTGCGCCGGGCTCGCGGGGGCGGTGATGGCGCTGGTGGTGCGGCTGGCCGCGCCCAGCGCGTTCACGCTGGTGCTGTCGCTGGGTCTGCTCACCGCCATCGTCATCGGCGGTCTCGGCTCCATGAGCGGGGCAGTGCTGGGATCGGCGGTGCTGGTGTTCCTGCCCGGCACGGTCACCGACTTCGCCACCGCCCGCGGCCTCGACAGCACCCAGGCCGCCCAGCTGGCCCCGCTGATCTACGGCGTCGTGCTGGTGCTGGTGATCCTGCTGGCGCCCACCGGGCTGTTCGGCACCCTCGCCACGGCCTACCGGCGCTTCCGGTCGACCAGGTCCACCCAGAAACCCACCCCACCGCGGTCCACCCCACCGGGCCCGGTCCAGCTGAAGGAGAAGGCATGACCATCCGAAAGAGACGAGGCCTGGCCCTGGCCGGCCTGCTCAGCGCGACCGCGCTGGTCCTGTCCGCCTGCGGCGGCGGGGGCAGCGGTGAGGGCGGCGACGCCTCCGACGTGGGCGTCACCGCGGACAAGGTGGTGATCGGGGGGCACTACCCCCTCACCGGGGTTGCCGCCCCCGGCTACAGCGAGATCCCGGTCGGCGCCAAGGCGTACTACGACTTCGTGAACAAGGCGGGTGGGGTGAACGGCCGCCAGATCGAGTTCAAGTACCTCGACGACGGCTACAACCCGGCCAAGACCAGCGAGGTGGTCAACCAGCTGGTGCTCAAGGACCAGGTCTTCGCCATCGTCGGTGGGCTGGGCACCCCGACGCACAGCGCGGTGGTGGACTTCCTGAACTCGGAGAAGGTGCCCGACCTGCTGGTCTCCTCGGGGTCGCTGATGTGGGACCAGCCGAAGGAAGACCCGATGACCTTCGGCTGGCAGACCGACTACGAGAGCGAGGGCAAGGTCCTCGGCCAGTACATCCAGAAGAACATGCCGGGCGCCAAGGTCGGGCTGTTCCTGCAGGACGACGACCTCGGGGCGGACGGCGCCAAGGGTGTCAAGCAGTTCGTCGGCAACCAGGTGGTGGCCGAGGTCAAGTACGTGCCGGGCAACACCGACGTCGGCCCGCAGCTGGCCAACCTGCAGAAGGCGGGGGCGGACGTGGTGGTCGGCTTCAACGTGCCCTCCTACACCGCGGTGTCCCAGCTGACCGCGATGAAGCTCAACTACAAGCCGAAGTGGCTCTACTCCAACGTGGGGTCGGACCCGAAGCTCGTCGGCTCGCTGCTGAACCGGTTCTCCGAGGGCAAGGTCACCGGCCCGAGCCCGCTGGCCGGGGTGTTCACCACCGAGTACATCCCCGGTGTGGACAGCGCCGACGACCCCTGGGTGCAGCTGTGGCAGAAGGTCTGGAAGGAGCACGGGGACGGCACCGAGCTGACCAACTACAAGATCTACGGCATGTCTGAGGCGTTCACCTTCGTGCAGGCGCTGCAGGCTGCCGGCGCCAGCCCCACCCGGGAGGGCATCGTCAAGGCGATCGAGACGCAGGGCAAGGACTTCCAGGGGCCCAACCTGGTGCCCTACCGCTACTCCAGCGACCGGCACGCCGGAATCGGGGGCATGCGGGTGGTGCAGCTCGACGCCAAGGCCGACGGTGTCCCCGTGACCCCGCTGCTGCAGACCGACGTCGGGGACGCCCCGATCACTGAGTACACCGGCAAGCCGGCCACCCCGCCGGCCAGCGGGATCCCGGACGTGAAGCCCGCGGGCTGATCCCGAGAGACCGACCACCAGGCGCCCGCCCCGCCCTGCACCGGGGCGGGCGCCCTGCCGTGTGCCGAGAAGAGACCGGGGTCACACTACGAGCCGGCCGGGCTGCAGCGGGCCCTGCGCGCCCTGCCAGCCGGCACCGGCGACGGGCAGGTGGCAGGGTCCAGCAGCGGGGGCGCCAGCCCCGAGCGCGGTACGGATCCGTTGACCAGCAGGGAGACAGACGTGGGCAAGGCGACCTCATGACCAGCAGCGAGCCGATCACCGTGGCCGTCACCGGGCCCACCGGTGAGATCGGCGCCGCCGCCGTGGAGGCGCTGGAGCGGGATCCGGCCGTGGGCACGGTGCTGGGGATGGCGCGGCGCCCCTTCGACCCGGCCGAGCGGGGCTGGACCAAGACCCAGTACCGCCAGGGCGACATCCTCGACCCCGTGGCCGTGCGGGACCTGGTGGCCGAGGCCGACGTGGTGGTGCACCTGGCGTACCTGATCATGGGCTCGCGCGAGGAGAGCCAGCGGATCAACCTGGCCGGGACCCGCAACGTCTTCGAGGCCACCGTCACCGCCGCCCGGCCGCGGCGGCTGGTCTACACCTCCTCGGTCGCCGCCTACGGCTACCACAGCGACAACCCGGTGCCGCTCACCGAGGACGTGCCGGTGCGCGGATCGGCGGAGCACTACTACTCCGAGCAGAAGGCCGCCTGCGAGCAGCTGCTGGCCGAGACCACCGCCGGGTCCGACCTGCAGGTGTACGTGCTGCGCCCGTGCATCGTCGCGGGACCACGGGCGACGGCGCTGGCCCGCAGCATGCCCTGGAAGAAGGTGAGCGACCGGCTGCCCGGCGCCGTGCTGCGGCTGCTGGACGCCGCCCCCGGGGTGGCGCCGGTGATCCCGGACCCCGGGGTGCCCGTGCAGCTGGTGCACCACGACGACGTGGCGTCGGCCATCGTCGCCGCCGTGCTGGGCGTGGGAGCTCCCGGCGCCTACAACCTGGCCGGGGACGGCGAGATCACCCTCACCGACGTGGCGCACGCGCTGGGGGCGCACGCGGTGTCGGTGCCGCCGGCGCTGGCCACGGTCACCGCCGAGGTGGTGGCCCGGCTGCCGCTGGTGCCCGCCATGGCCGAGTGGGTGCACATCCTGCGCACCTCGGTGGTGATGGACACCAGCCGCGCCAAGCACGAGCTGCAGTGGAAGCCGGCGCACACCAGCGCGCAGACGCTGGCGGAGATGGCCGCGGTGCTCTAGCCGGGCTACCGCGCGTCCACCGAGCGCGGCCGCGGGGCCAGCGGCACCACCGGCAGGATCACCCGCCCCCAGGTGGCGTTGGCGACCCCGGCGAAGGAGGCGTACGCCGCGGCCGCTGCCGTCGCCAGCCCGACGTAGCCGCCCCACTTCAGCACCGACGTGCTGTCCATGTACTCGCCGGTGCACAGCAGGATGAAGGTGGCGGCCAGCAGCAGGAACACCAGGGCCACCGCGGCGCTCACCCGCAGCGAGGCGACGAGCATGTAGCAGGTGAAGATCGCCCAGCCCAGCAGGAACACCCCGATGGCCTTGTGCGCGGTGTCCGGGGGCAGCTCGTCGTGGAAGAACTGCACGAAGGCGGCGTAGGACAGCCAGAACGCCCCGTAGGAGGTGAACGCCGTCGCGCCGAAGACGTTGCGGTTGCGGAACTCCCACATCCCAGCCAGCAGCTGGGCGATCCCGCCGTAGAACAGCGCCAGCGGGAGCACCACGGCGTCGAGGTCGGCCGGGAGCAGGTCGGCGTTGAACACCGAGACCACGAACGTCGTCATGGCGAAGGCGGCCAGGCCCAGCGGGGCGGGGTCGGCGACGCCTGGCTCCGCCGCCACGGCTGGGGTGGGCTCGGAACGGATTGTGCTCATCGGCGCCTCCTCGGGTGGGTCGCCCGGGGAGCGACCATGGGCTGTGCTCCACGTCACGCTAGGCAGGAATCTGTTGCCTCGCCGCACGAGCGCCGACGGTGCTCCGCCGCAGGTCAGGGGCGTGCGCCGAAGGCGTTGCGCCCGAGTCGAAACGGCTCAGACGTCGGGCTCGCCCACCAGGGTCACCACGGAGAACACGTCCCCGGCAGGACCCTGCACCACGGCCAGCCGGCCGGCGGCGGTGTCCACCGGGTCGTTGAGCACGCGGGCGCCGAGCTCGGCTGCGCCGGCCACGGTGGCATCGGTGTCTGCGGAGGAGAAGTAGGTCATCCAGTGCGGCGGGATCTCCAGCGGGACGTCCTCGCCGAGCTGCGCCACCCCGCTGATGGTGCGTCCGTTGCTCTCGATCGAGCAGTACACCCACTCGTCGTCGCTGAGGT
Organism: Rhodococcus sp. X156; assembly: GCF_004006015.1. Classification (NCBI taxonomy): domain Bacteria; kingdom Bacillati; phylum Actinomycetota; class Actinomycetes; order Mycobacteriales; family Nocardiaceae; genus Rhodococcus; species Rhodococcus sp. X156. Next base: position 37,127 of record NZ_CP034766.1, read on the forward strand.
CGCGGGTGGTGTAGCCGAAGACCCGCCGGTAGAAGCCGGTGACCTCGGCGTAGTCGCGGGTCATCACCTCGTTCCAGCACACCGTGCCCGGCTCGCCCACCAGCTCTGCGCCGATGAGGCTGCCCGCCTGCCACAGTCCGAACCGCGCTCCACCAGGGTCGACGGCCAGCGCCCGCCGTCCCCCCGGCACGTCGGTGGGTGCAGTGGTCACCACGCCGCCGGAGCTGGTGACCCGCGCCGCGGTGGTGTCCACGTTCTCCACGGCCAGGTACGTCGTCCAGGCCGGCACCGGGCTCTCTGGCGCGCTGGGCAGCTCGCCCAGCCCAGCCACCGGGACCCCGTCCAGGGTGGCCAGCAGGTAGGCCGGGGCTGACGTGTCGGGCCCAGCGGTGTCGGTGGTGGGGTGGGCCAGCGGCTCCGGGGCGCGGAAGTCCCAGCCGAAGACGCCTGCGTAGAACTGCCGGGCCGCGTCCAGGTCGGGCACCATCAGCTCGAACCAGCAGGGAGTGCCCTCTGGCCAGGGCTGGCTGCGGCGGGTCACCGCGGGTCCGGCGCTGGGCTGGGCAACGGTGCACTCACGGGTCTGCCTCCCTGCCTGCCGGGTGCTCTAGTTCACAGTAGCCCGGCCGCGGTGCGACCCCGCTCAGCCCGTGATCAGCCAGCGGCCGGGGTCGGCGAGCCGGTCGGCTGCGGCCGGGCCCATGCTGCCCGGCTCGTAGGGCTGCAGCGCGGGACGGTTGGCCAGCAGCGGCTCCGCCACCTCCCAGACGTGCGCCAGGCCGTCGGGACGGGTGAACAGCGACCGGTCGCCCTGCAGGATGTCGTGGATCAGCCGCGCGTACGCCGACAGCGGCTCCCCGCCCGCCACCTCGCCCAGCGACAGGGTGGAGGTGCCCACCCCGAGGCTGAACTGTGGACCCGGCGCCTTGACCACCATGGACAGGTCTAGCTCGCCGCTGCCGCGCAGGGAGAACGACACCACCTCGCAGTCGGTGGGCAGCTCGCCGCTGAACGGACCCGACGCGGGCGGGCGCAGCACCAGGCTGACCCGCTGCTCGGTGAGCGCCAGCTGCTTGCCGGTGCGCAGCAGGAACGGCACGCCCTGCCAGCGCTCGGTGTCCACCCACATCCGGGCGGCCACGAAGGTGTCGGTGGTGGAGTCGGCGGCCACCCCCTCGGTGTCGGTGTAGCCGGCGAACTGGCCGAGCACCACCTCCTCCGGGTCCAGCGGGCGGAAGGCGTCGATGACCGCCTCGCGGGCGCTCTGCAGGTCTTCGGCGGCCAGGCTCGTGGGCGGCTCCATCGCCACCTCCGCGGCCACCTGGAACAGGTGGGTGACCAGCATGTCCAGCACCGCACCGGTGGAGTCGTAGAACTCCGCGCGCTCGGCGATGCCCAGCTCCTCGGGCACGTCGATCTGCACCTGGGCGATGTGCCGGTGGTTCCAGGCCCCCGCGAACAAGCCGTTGGCGAAGCGCAACACGTGCAGGTTCTGGGTGGCCTCCTTGCCCAGGAAGTGGTCGATCCGGTACACCTGCTGCTCCTGCAGCACCGAGTGCACCATCTCGTTGAGCTCGCGGAAGCTCTGCTCGGAGGTGCCGAAGGGCTTCTCGTAGACCACCCGGGATCCCTCGGCCAGCCCGTGCGCCCCGATGCCTTCGGTGATGCCGGCGAAGGCGGTGGGCGGGACCGCCAGGTACAGCACCCGCTGGGGATCCGCCGCGCCCACGTCCTTGGCTGCGAGGTCCAGCACCTCCAGCAGCTGACCGGCGTCGTCGCCGCTGAAGCCGCCGCCGGCGAACAGCAGCCGCGCGCTGAACTCCTCCCACGGTCCGTCGTCGGGATGGGTGCCGAACTCGGCCAGCACGTCGTGCACGTGCGCGCGGAACTCGTCGTGGCTGCGCTCGCCCCGACCGCTGCCGACCAGCCGCCACTCCGGCGGGAGCAGGCCCTCGGCAGCCAGCTGGAAGAACGCCGGCAGCACCATGCGCCTGGCCAGGTCCCCGGTCGCGCCGTAGAGCACGAACAGGATGGGTTCTGCGGCACCGGAGCTGGCGTCGTCGGGGTGGGGGCGGGTGCTGGTGTCGGCCACGGTCCCAGCCTTGCCGGTGGTGGGCGATCCTGCCACCCCGGTGCATGATCAGGGGGTGCCACAACCCGTCGACGTCCCCATCCGTGACGACACCATCCGTCTCGGGCAGTTCCTGAAGCTCGCCAACCTGCTGGACTCCGGGGCGGAGGCCAAGGCGCTCATCGCCGACGGCCTGGTGCAGGTGGACGGCGAGGTGGAGCTGCGCCGTGGCCGCCAGCTGCACGGTGGCGAGGTGGTCTCCGTCCCCGGCGGGGCCGCGCGGGTCGTCACCGGCGGCTGACCGAGGGGGTGACCCTGACGTGCTCGGGGCCGCACCCTGAGCACGGACACCGGGTTGTCACCCTGTTGGCGGGTCGGCCAATCATCCTGCAGGGGGATGCGCCGGGCGGCCACCGTGACCAAGGATCGTCCCCATGACTGAAGTTGACACCTCCACCCCCCACCAGGTCCGTGGCTCGATCGTCGCCCGGGCGGTCGAGCTGTCCAAGACCTACGGCAGCGGTGACACCCGGGTGGAGGCGCTGCGCGCGGTCTCCACCGAGTTCACCCAGGGCGAGTTCACCGCCATCATGGGTCCGTCCGGCTCCGGCAAGTCCACCTTGATGCACTGCCTGGCCGGTCTGGACTCGGCCACCTCCGGTGAGGTGGTCATCGGCCAGACCCAGCTGAGCACCCTGTCGGACAAGCAGATGACCCAGCTGCGGCGGGACCGCATCGGCTTCGTGTTCCAGAGCTTCAACCTGGTGCCCACGCTGACCGCGCTGGAGAACATCACGCTGCCGATGGACATAGCCGGGCGCAAGCCCGACGGGGCCTGGCTCGACCAGGTGATCGACACCCTGGGTCTGCGCGACCGGCTGGGTCATCGACCCTCCGAGCTCTCCGGTGGTCAGCAGCAGCGGGTGGCGTGCGCCAGGGCGCTGGCCAGCCAGCCGGAGATCATCTTCGCCGACGAGCCCACCGGCAACCTCGACTCCCGCTCCTCCGGCGAGGTGATGAACATCTTGCGCACCTCGGTGGACACCCTGGGGCAGACGGTCGTCATCGTCACCCACGACCCCCGGGCCGCCAGCTGGGCCGACCGGGTGGTCTTCCTGGCCGACGGACAGGTCGTGGACGAGATGACCGACCCGACGGCCGAGCGGGTGCTCGACCGGATGAAGCGCTTCGAGGCGGCCTGAGCCATGTCCTCCTCCACCGCCATGCGCCGCGTCTCCCTCCGCAACCTCGTCGCGCACAAGGTGCGCCTGCTGCTCACCGTGCTGTCGGTGGTGCTCGGCACCGCGTTCGTCGCCGGCTCCTTCATCTTCACCGACACCCTGCAGAGCACCTTCAACGGCATCTTCGAGGACACCGCCCAGGGCGTGGACGTGCGGGTGCAGAGCGAGGAGGCCCGCTCCAGCGGGGTGCCGCTGTCCGACGTCGAGGCGATCCGCGCCGTGCCCGGCGTGCGCACCGTGCAGGTGGCGGTGTCCACCCCCGTGGTGCTGCTGGACTCCGCGGGCGACCCGGTGCAGGGCGGCGGGGCTCCCAGCATGGGCGAGGCCTACGTCGCTGACGACCAGCGCATCGGGGACCCGCTGCCGTTCCTGTCCGGCCGCCCACCGGCTGCTGCTGGGGAGATCGCGCTCAACCAGGGTGCGGCCGACAACGCGGGGCTGGCCCCTGGTGACCGCACCAAGGTGCTCGTCCCCGCACAGGGCACCGTGGACGTCGTCATCTCCGGCATCTACGACACCGAGGCGGACACCGGTGGCTACGTGGGAGCGCTGTTCACCAGCGCCCAGGCGCGTCAGCTGTTCACCGACGGCAACCACGTCACCTGGGTGGACGTCGCCGGTGCCGGGCTCTCCCAGGAGGAGGTGCGCGACCGGGTGGCCCAGGCGCTGCCCGGGCTGAAGGTGCAGACCGGTGACCAGGTGCGCGCGGACACCCAGGCGGAGGTGAACCAGGCGCTGAGCTTCGTCAACTACTTCCTGCTGGCGTTCGGCGCCATCGCCCTGCTGGTGGGGACCTTCATCATCTACAACACCTTCTCCATGATCGTGGCCCAGCGGCTGCGCGAGCTGGCGCTGCTGCGGGCCATCGGCGCCAGTCGCCGCCAGCTCAGCCGCTCGGTGATCCTGGAGGCGGTGGTGGTCGGCCTGGTCGGCAGCGTGGTCGGCCTGGCCGCGGGCGTGGGCCTGGCCTACGGGCTGCGCAGCCTGCTCAACAGCTTCAACCTCGGGCTGCCCGAAGGTTCTCTGCAGCTGGCCCCGCGCACCGTGGTGGTGGCGCTGGTGGTGGGCGTGGTGGTCACCGTGATCAGCGCCTACGCCCCGGCTCGGCGGGCCTCGCGCATCCCGCCGGTGCAGGCGATGCGAGAGGAGTTCGCCTCCACCGGCACCTCGCTGCGCGGGCGCACCATCGTCGCCGCGGTCGTCGGGGTGCTCGGGGTGGCGGCGGTGGGGGCCGGCGCGGCCAGCACCGGTGGTGGGGCCGCCAGCCTCGTGGGGCTGGGCGCGCTGCTGCTGATCGTGGCGGTGCTGCTCGGTGCGCCGGCGTTCTCCCAGCCGGTGATCGGCGCGCTCGGTGCTCCGCTGCGCGGCCCGGTGGGTCGGCTGGCCCGCACCAACGCCGTGCGCAACCCGCGGCGCACCGCCGCCACCGCCTTCGCGCTCACCCTGGGGCTGATGCTGGTCTCGGCGATCGGGATGTTCGGGGCGTCGGCCAAGGCCAGCCTGAACAGCGTGGTGGACAACGACGTCACCGCGGACTACGTCCTGAGCGGGCCGGACATGATCGGGGTGCCCTACGCGGCCAGCGACACGGTGCAGCCGGTGCCGGGCGTGGGCCAGGTGGTCGCCGTGCAGAACGTCCGGGTGCAGATCGACGGGGCCGACGAGCTCGGTGCCGCAGTGGACGGTGACCCCGGGCAGGTGATGGTCGTCGACGCCCAGCAGGGCGACGTGGCGGTGACCGGGACCGACATGGCCGTCTCGGAGACCGCTGCCCAGAGCAACGGGTGGCGGATGGGGGACACCGTGGCGCTCACCAGCCCGGACGGGCGGACGGTGCCCACCACGGTCACCGGGGTGTACGCGGACAACCAGCTGCTCGGCGACTGGGTGGTCTCCGAGCAGGTGTACCGCGACGTCACCCCCGCGCAGGAGCAGGTGCACGCGGTGGTGCTGGTGAAGGCTGCACCTGGCGCCGACCTGGCCACGCTGCGCACCGGGCTGGAGCAGGCCACCGACCCGCTGCTGGTGGTGCAGGTGCAGGACCGCGAGCAGTTCAAGGGTTCGCTGGCCAGCCAGATCGACACCCTGCTGGCGGTGCTCTACGGGCTGCTGGCGCTGGCCATCGTCATCGCGGTGCTGGGCATCATCAACACCCTGGCGCTGTCGGTGGTGGAGCGGCGCCGGGAGATCGGGATGCTGCGGGCGGTGGGCATGCAACGGGCCCAGGTGCGGCGCAACGTCTACCTCGAGTCCATGCTCATCGCCATCTTCGGCGCCCTGGTCGGGGTGGCCCTGGGGCTGGGCTTCGGCTGGGCGTTCGTGCGGACCCTGCGCGACTCCGGCCTCGGCGAGGTGGCGGTGCCGTGGACCCAGGTGGTGATCATGCTGGTCGGCTCGGCGGTGGTGGGCGTGCTGGCTGCGCTGTGGCCGGCGTCCCGGGCGGCACGCACCCGGCCGCTGGACGCCATCACCGGCGGCTAGGGCGACCCCCTGAGAAGGGCATTAAGGGCCCGGAACGCCGTGTCTCCGGCTCTGCCGGGGCGTTCCGGGCCCTTGTGGTCCGAAGTGCGGTGCCTGCTCAGGCGGCCTGGGGGGTGGCGGCGGCGGTGGGGGTCTTGTCGTCACCGCGCCCGGTCCAGGGCAGCGCCAGCTTGATGATCTTCTTGGCCACCGAGCCGAGCTGGGCGGAGAGCCCACCGGTGTTGTACGGCAGGCCGTAGCGCTCGCAGGCGTCCTTGACCGTGGCCGACATCTCGGCGTAGCGCCGGGCCGGGATGTCCGGGAACAGGTGGTGCTCGATCTGGTGGGACAGGTTTCCGGTGAGCACGTGGAACAGGGGGCTGCCGGTGATGTTGGCCGAGCCCAGCAGCTGGCGCAGGTACCACTGCCCGCGGCTCTCCTGCTCCGCCTCCTCCTCGGTGAAGGTGGCCACGCCGTCGGGGAAGTGCCCGCAGAAGATGATGGAGAAGGTCCACAGGTTGCGGATCAGGTTGGCCGAGGCGTTGCCCGCCAGGGTGATCGGCGCGAACGGGCCGGACAGCAGGGGGAAGAGCACGTAGTCCTTGCCCACCTGCTTCATCGACTTGCGGACGATCTTCTTGCGGACCTCGGAGGTGTCCGCCCACCGCTTCTCGCCGGTGACGAGCTTCTCCACCTCCATGTCGTGCAGCATCACGCCCCACTGGAAGAACGTGGCCAGCGCCACCGCGTACAGCGGGTTGCCCAGGTAGTAGAGGTTCCACTTCTGCGCCTCGCTCATGCGCAGGATGCCGTAGCCCACGTCGCGGTCCTTGCCCACGATGTTGGTGTACGTGTGGTGCATGTAGTTGTGCGAGTGCTTCCAGTTCTCCGAGGGGCACACCGTGTCCCACTCGAAGACCAGGGAGTTCAGGGCCTCGTCGCGCATCCAGTCGTACTGGCCGTGCATGACGTTGTGGCCGATCTCCATGTTGTCGATGATCTTCGACAGCGCGAGCGCGCCCACGCCGGCGACGAACGCGGGCGGGAAGATGCCCACCGCCAGCAGGCCACGGCCCAGCAGCTCGAGCTTGCGCTGCTTGTCCACCACGTTGCGCAGGTAGTTGGCGTCGGCCTCGCCCAGGTCCTCCACGATGCGCTTGCGCAGCGCGTCCATCTCCGCGCCGAAGGCGTCGATCTGCTCCAGCGTCAGGTCCGGCCGGCCGGCCTCCTGGTCGGGGTGACCGGGGTGGCGCAGCGGCAGGGAGGTGGTGGACTTGGGCAGGATCGGGTGGTGCTCGGGCAGGCCGTCGGCGAACACCGACTTCTTGCCCGACGGGGTGGTGCTGGAGCCGTTCTGCTCCGCCGGCACCGTCGGGCTGGTGTCGGTCGAGGTCTGCTTGGCGGGGCCGGTCTGGGTGGTGTTCCGGCCGATGGTGCGATCAGTGGTGGCAGTCATGAGTACTCCCTAGAGATCGACAGTGACGTCGCCGCCGACGGGCACGGTGACGCAGAGCTGGATGTCGGCTTCGGACTCGGTGGTCACTTCGCCGGTGTGCAGGTGCTGGACGTTTCCGGCGGTCTTGCGCCGGGTGCAGGAGAAGCAGATGCCCATGCGGCAGCCGTACTCCGGGGTGAGCCCGAGCGCCTCGGCCTGCTCCAGCAGGGGGCGCCCGGTGTTGTCGGCGGACTTGCCGCTCTTGCTGAACGAGACGGTGCCGGTGATCTCGCCGTCGGTGGGCACGATGGCCGCCGGCGGGTCGAACTGCTCGGCCTTGAGCAGGTGCTCCAGGTCGTGCTCGGCCCACAGCGCTCGCACGTCCTCCACCAGCCGGGCCGAGCCGCACACGTAGGAGGTGGCTTGGCGCCACCCGGGCACGTGCTGCTCGAGCTGGTCGGCGGAGAACCGCCCGGTGATGCCGTCGCGGTCGTTGTCCTCCTGGGTGCACACCCGCAGCAGCTGGACGTTGTCGTGCTCGGCGGCGAGCCGGGTGAGCTCGTCGTCGTAGGGCACGTCCTCGGCCCGCCGGGTGTAGTGCAGGAACGTCACGCGCCCCGTGTACCCCTCGTCACACAGGGTGCGCAGCATCGACATCACCGGGGTGATCCCGCTGCCGCCGCTGACCAGCAGCACCTGCGCCGGCCGGGGTGACGGCAGCACGAAGTCACCCTGGGCCTGGGTGATGTGCACGACCGTGCCCGGGGCCAGGTCGCTGTGCAGGAACCCGGAGACCAGGCCGTCGGGGCCCTTGCGCACGGTGAACTCCAGCAGCCCGTCGCGGTGGTGCTCGGAGCTGGTCACCGAGTAGCAGCGGCTGCGCCGCACCCCGGCGATGATCAGCGTGAACACCACGTGCTGACCGGCCTGGAAGCCGCGCCAGTTGCTGTTGGGTTGCACCTGCAGGGTGATGCTCTCCGGGGCGGAGCGGTGCACCGAGGTGACCACGCCACGCACCTCGCGCAGCGACCACGTGGGGTTGATCATCTCCAGGTAGCGGTCCGGGCTGTGCGGCGTCGCGAGCCGCTCGAGCAGCGGAACCCCTACCTTGGCCAGGAGCCCCGGGCGCGGGTTCGCTGGCGTCGGCATCTGGTTTGCTGGTGCTTGTGTGGACATTCGCTGCTCCTTCGGGGCACTGCGCAGGGCCGCACGGAGGCGGTGCACACTCTGGGAGTACAGGTGTGCGCTCGGAGCACACGCTACGCGGAAGGAGGCCTCAGTGAACAGTCGTGCGCTCAGTGAGGTCGATCACGGTGAGGGGCCGCACGGCGACGAGCCCCGTGAGTCTCGCGAGACCCGCAAGCAGCGCACTCACCGGGCCCTGCTGGACGCGGCTCTGGAGCTCACCGAGGAGCAGGGGTTCAGCAGCGTCAGCCTGCGCCAGGTGACCAAGGCCGCCGGGATCGTGCCCACCGCGTTCTACCGTCACTACGAGAGCATGGACGCGCTGGGGGAGACCCTGGTGACCGAGTCGTTCACCACGCTGCGCGGCATGATCCGCGCCGTCCGCTCCGAGACCGAGGACTACTACGAGGTCATCCACCGGTCCGTGGTGGTGCTGGTGCGCTACGTGCACCTGCACCGGGCGCACTTCCGGTTCATCATCCGGGAGCGCTCCGGCGGGGTGCGGGTGATCCGCGAGTCGGTGCAGCACCACCTGCGGCTGTTCGTCACCGAGCTGGCCACCGACCTGGCCTCCTACCCGGTGGTCGACGAGTGGCTGGAGTCCGACCGCGAGCTGCTGGCGCAGATGATCGTCAACCAGATGGTGGTGGTGGCCGAGCAGATCCTGGACCAGCCCGGGGACGAGGACGCGGCCATCGCCCGGGCCGAGCGCCAGCTGCGGATGATCCTGGTCGGCGTGGTCTCCTGGCGCAGCGAGTAGCGGCAGCGCCTGCTGCGGTGCGGCTCACGCTACTGCCGGGTAGGTTGGTGTGAACCGCTGTCACACACCTTGCGTCACCACCGGGAGTGCCTTCATGCCTGTCCCCAGCCCCGACGTCTTCAAGCGTCTGGCCGCGCACATCGCCATTCCGGCGGAGGCCCAGCGCGACAGCTCGACGGTCATCGAGCCCTTCACCGGCAACACCCTCGCCACCGTCCCCATGGGCACGGCCGAGGACGTCGAGCAGGCGGTGCGCCGTGCCCGGGCCGCCCAGAAGTCCTGGTCGCAGCTGCCGGTGACCGCGCGCGCCGCGGTGCTCAACCGCTACCACGACCTGGTCCTGGAGCGCCGCGAGCAGCTGATCGACATGGCGCAGGCGGAGACCGGCAAGTCCCGGCTGGCTGCGGCCGAGGAGATCATGGACGTGGCCCTCACGGCGCGCTACTACGCGCGGGCCAGCGCCAAGCTGCTCGCCCCCAAGCGTCGGCAGGGCCTGTTCCCGGGCTTCACCAAGACCGTGGTGCACCACCAGCCCAAGGGTGTCGTCGGCGTCATCGCCCCCTGGAACTACCCGCTCACCCTCGCCGTCACCGACGCGCTGGCCGCGCTGATGGCCGGCAACGGCGTGGTGATCAAGCCGGACCGCCAGACCCCGCACACCGCGCTGGCCGCCATCGAGCTGCTCTACGAGGCGGGGCTGCCCCAGGACCTCTACGCCGTGGTCACCGGCGCGGGCTCGGTGGTCGGCACCGCCATCGTGGAGAACACCGACTACCTGATGTTCACCGGCTCCACCGCCACCGGGCGCACGCTGGCTGAGCAGACCGGTCGCCGCCTCATCGGCTTCTCCGCCGAGCTCGGCGGCAAGAACCCGATGATCGTCACCGCCGGGGTGGACATCCCCAAGGTGGTCAACGCCGCCATCCGCGCCTGCTTCGCCAACTCCGGCCAGCTGTGCATCTCCATCGAGCGCCTCTACGTGGAGCAGTCCATCGCCGAGGAGTTCACCCGCGCCTTCGCCGAGCGGGTGCGCGCGGTCAAGCTGGGCGCGGGCTACGACTACGGCCCGGAGATGGGCAGCCTGGCCTCCCAGGACCAGCTGGACACCGTGAGCGCGCAGGTGCAGGACGCCCTGGCCAAGGGTGCGACCGCGGTGGCCGGCGGCAAGGCCCGCCCCGACCTGGGCCCGTTTTTCCACGAGCCCACCGTGCTCACCGGCGTCACCGACGAGATGGACTGCGGCCGCAACGAGACCTTCGGCCCGGTGGTGTCCATCTACCCGGTGGCCGACGTCGAGGAGGCCATCGAGCGGGCCAACGACACCGAGTACGGCCTCAACGCCAGCGTCTGGGCCGCCACCCGCGCCCAGGGCGAGGCCATCGGCGCCCGCCTGCGCGCCGGCACCGTGAACGTCAACGAGGGCTACGCGGCGGCCTGGGGCAGCACCGACGCCCCGATGGGTGGCATGGGCACCTCCGGGATGGGCCGTCGTCACGGCGCCGAGGGGCTGCTCAAGTACACCGAGTCGCAGACCGTGGCCACCCAGCGCCTCGTCCCCGCCGCACCGCCGCGCGGGGTCTCCCAGAAGGCCTACACCTCGACGGTGTTCGCCCTGGTCAAGCTGATGAAGCACCTGCCGGGCCGCTAGCTCCACCGCACGGTCGCCCCACCTTCGAGCAACCAAGGAGAACTCATGCGCGTGGTCATCGCCGGCGGGCACGGCAAGATCGCCCAGCACCTGCTCAGGCTGCTGGCGGAGCGGGGCGACGACGCCGTCGCCCTGATCCGCAACCCCGCCCACATCGGCGACATCAGCGACCTGGGCGCGGACGCGGTGGTGCTCGACCTGGAGAGCGCCGACGTCGCCCAGGTGGCTGAGGTGCTGCAGGGTGCCGACGCCGTGGTCTTCGCGGCCGGAGCGGGCCCGGGCAGCAGCATCGAGCGCAAGGACACCGTGGACCGCGCCGGCTCGGTGCTGCTGGCCGACGGGGCGGAGCAGGCCGGGGTGCGTCGCTTCGTGCAGGTCAGCTCCTTCGGCGCCGGTGAGCCGGTGCCCGAGGGCACCGACGAGGTGTTCACCGCCTACCTGGCGGCCAAGACCGCCGCCGAGGACGACCTCACCCGCCGCGAGGGGCTGGACTGGACGGTGCTGCGCCCCGGTGGCCTCACTGACGAGGGCCCGACCGGCCTGGTGGCGCTGACGTCCCCGCCGCTGGAGCCCGGCCAGGTTCCTCGCGCCGACGTGGCTGCGGTGCTGCTGGCCCTGCTGGACACCCCGGCCACCGCGGGGCACACGCTCATGCTCACCTCGGGGGACACCCCGATCGCCGACGCCGTGCAGGCAGTGGTCGGGGCGAGCGGCTAGCCGGTGGTGGCCAGCGCGGTGGCCAGGCCCAGCGCGAGCCCCATCACCGCCACCTCCACCACCGCGCGCCGCAGCGAGACCTCGGCCGGCGTACGGTGGTCGGCCGCGGCGGGCACCCACCGGCGCCGCGCCAGCAGGCCCAGGCCGAGCAGCGCCGCCAGCACCACCACCTTGACCAGCACGATGCGTCCGTAGCCGGTGCTGAGCAGGGCTCCCACGCCGCCCACCTCGAGCAGCGCAGCTCCGGCGCCGCTCACGGCCAGGGCGAGCACGCACCAGCCGGCCAGCACCGAGAAGCGGGGCAGGGTGCGGGCCCAGGTGCCGCGGGCTGGACCCGCGGCCAGGGCGAGCGCCACCAGGCCGCCGCACCAGGTGGCCGCGGCCACCACGTGCACCACCACCAGCAGCTGGGCCAGCGCGCTGGCGTGGGCGTGGCCGGTGAGCGGCCGGGCCGCCAGGGCCACCACCGCCAGGGCCAGCACGCCGGCGCTGCTCCAGGCCGCGCCGGTGCGGCGGGCCACCGCGACCAGTGCCAGCAACGCCACGACGCAGCCGCAGACCACCAGCGCCACCGTGCCGCCGACCGTGGACTGCAGGTACGCGCCGACGCTGGCCGCCCGCACGGTGGGCAACGAGCGGCCGTCGGCCTCCGCCGCGGCCGCGGCCAGCAGCACCACCTCCGCCAGCAGCCACGCCGTGGCCAGCGCCAGCTGCGTGGTGTGCAGGCGCTGGGCCATCGCCGCCCGCCGACGCGGCTGCTCCAGGTACACCACCACGCAGGTGCCCAGCAGCGCGGCGCCGGCCAGCAGCGCCGCCAGCCGCAGGTAGTCCGAGGGCGGCTGGTGCGCCGGTCGCGACACCAGCGCCGCCACCAGCAGCCCGAGCAGTGCCGTGGGCGCGGCCACCAGCAGCACCAGCTGACGCCGGGTGCTGCTGGCCGCGCCCACGGTGCTCACTGCGGCGCGGAGCCCGTGCCGCTGCTCCGGCGGGGACCGCTGCGCAGGCCCACCACCAGGCCGAGGGCGAGCACCAGCACCGCCGCGCCCACCACGAACGGCCAGGCGGGCACCCCGTCGGAGTCGGCCGGCTGCTCGCTGCCCACGGCGCCCACCGCAGGCCCGGGCGTGCCCGTGCCCGGGGTGGTGAGGGTGAAGCTCACGGTGCCGGTGACCGGGTGGCTGTCGGCCGAGAGCACCCGGTAGGCCACCGTGTAGCGCCCGGCCGGGCCCAGCTCGGTGAGCGCCACCGTGGCGGTGGAGCCGGTGATGGTGGCGCTGCCGGTGGACCACTGGTTGCCGTCCGGCCCGACCACGCTCACCGAGCCGAACGCCGGCTGCAGCGGCTCGTTGAACGTCAGCGCGACCTGGGCCGGGCTGGTCGCCACCTCGGCGCCGTCAGCGGGATCGGAGCTCACCAGGTAGCTGTGCGCGGAGGCGGGACCGGCCCCCACCAGCAGGGCCAGGCCCAGCAGCAGGATCACCCCGGCGGCCCGCAGGCTGGCTCGGGCGCCGCTCACGCGTGCCTGCGGCTGCGCAGCACGGCTCCGGCGCCCAGCCCCAGGCCGAGCGCACCGAGGACGAGGCCGGCCCCGCCCAGCCAGCGTGCAGTGGTGTCGCTGCCGCTGGAGGCCTCGGGGGCGGTGCTCGACTGCGTGGCCGCGCTCGTCGAGCCGTGACCGGACGTCGGGGCAGCGGCAGCGAGGGTCAGCGACGGTGCCGGGTGCTCGGGCTCGTCGCCGTGCACGGTCGCCTGCTGGTCCCAGCGCACCACGGTGCCGTCGCTGTAGACCTGCTCGGCGGGCAGGCTCAGGCTGTCGGTGGTGGGCAGCGGGCCCACCTGCAGCAGGAACTGGCCGAACTGACCGTCGCCGATGGCAGCGCCGGGCTGAGCGGTCCAGGTGACCGAGGTGGGCACCGACGTCGCCGGGTCCTTCTCCACGGTGGCGGTCCAGCCCGGGGTTGGTGAGGTCCGCACCGACTTCATCGGCGCACCCTCACCGCTCTGGGCGGGCAGGGTGACCTTGAGGCCGGTGGTGGCGGCCGTGGGTGACTCGTTGGGCACCCGGAAGGTGAGCACGGTGTAGCCGCCCTGGGCGGCGTCGGGGCTGCTCACCGAGACGTGGGCGGCGGCCGTGCCGGTGGCCAGCGTGCCGGCCACGGTGAGCGCGCCGGCGGTGGCGCAGGCGCGCATGATCCAGCTGTTCATCAGTGTGGTCCTTGAGGTCAGAGGGGTGCTTCGCCACGCACGTGGCGGTGGGTGCGGAGGGCTCACGCACGCACGGGCGGTCCTCTGCGGGGCACGGAGACGTCGAGCAGCGCCGAGAACAGCGGAGCCGGAGCCACTCCCTGCGGCAGCACGCGGGGCACCCGGGCGCGCGGGAGCAGCGGGGGCAGGACGAGCACGATGCGCTGCAGGGCGGCCACCGACGCGGGTGCCAGCCGCTCGACCAGCGCGATGACCTGCACGCACACCAGCACCGCCAGCGCGTGGGCCAGCAGCATCTGCGCCGAGGTGGCGCCCTGGTGGTGGGCGTCCAGGCCGATCACCTCGTGGCCGGCGACCTGCCCGGTCACCAGCAGGGCCAGGAGCGCGGGGCGGCCTTCGCGCAGGCGCGGCACCGTGGCCGCGACTACGCTGAGCGACACAGCAAGTCCGAGCAGCAGGTAGAGCCCTGTGGCGGTGGGCAGCCCGCCGCCGGCGGACCCGTGCGCGGCCACCGCCATCGTCGCCGAGGCAGCACCGAGAGCGGCGCCCCGGACCCGGGCTGCGCCGTCGCGGGATCGGCCTCGCTGCACGTGCTCAGGCTACCCATTGCCGAATTGTGACCTTCGGGTCAGGAGGCCTTGGCCTATGGTTACTCCGCTCACACCATTTTTTCGTCATTGCACGTCCTGGTGCAGGAATTGTTCAGGATCGAGAGAGCGGGTGATCGTCAGGCATGCCTGATTTTTGGATCGACGTCTGGGACTACGTGGTCAAGTTCCGCAGACAGCTAGCCATCGACTCGTACCTGCACGTCAGCGCCGCGGTGCAGTGCGTCCTCATCGCCACGATCATCGCCGTGCTGGTGGGAATCGCGGTCTACCGCAGCCCTGCTGCCTCGGCTGTGTCCACCGCGCTGGCCAGCACCATTCTCACCATTCCCTCCTTTGCGCTGCTCGGCCTGCTGATCCCGGTGATGGGCCTGGGCGTGCCGCCCACCATCACCGCGCTGGTGCTCTACGCGCTCCTGCCGATCATCCGGAACACCATTCTCGGCCTGGCCTCGGTGGACCCTGCGGTCACCGACGCCGCCCGTGGGGTGGGGATGAGCCGCATGGCGGTGCTCAGCCGCGTCGAGCTTCCGCTGGCGTGGCCGTCGATCCTCACCGGGATGCGGGTGAGCACCCAGATGGTGATGGGCATCCTCGCCATCGCCGCGTACGCCAAGGGGCCGGGCCTGGGCAACCTGATCTTCTCCGGCCTCTCCCGGGTGGGCAGCCCCACCGCCGTCCCGCAGGCGCTCAGCGCCACGGTCCTCATCATCATCCTCGCGCTCATCCTGGACGGCATCTACGTGCTCATCGGCCGCCTGACAACTTCAAGGGGTATCCGTGCCTGACATGCAGAAGAACAGCACCGTCGCCGCCGAGCCTGACACCGGTTCCGTCTCCGGCGTCGAGATCGTGCTCGAGGACGTGGTCAAGCAGTACCCGGGCAGCCCGCAGCCTGCGGTCGACCACTTCTCGCTGACCATCCCCGCCGGGGAGATCGTGGTCTTCGTCGGGCCCTCCGGCTGTGGCAAGACCACCACCATGCGCATGATCAACCGGCTGATCGAGCCCACCTCGGGGCGGATCACCATCGGCGGCCGCAACGCCCTGGAGCTCAACGCCGACGAGCTGCGCCGCGGCATCGGCTACTCCATCCAGGCGGCCGGGCTGTTCCCGCACATGACCATCGCCCAGAACGTCGGCATGGTGCCCAGCCTGCTGGGCTGGGACAAGAAGCGGATCCGCGACCGCACCAACGAGATGCTGGAGCTGGTCGGGCTGGACCCGGCGCAGTACCTCACCCGCTACCCGCGCCAGCTCTCCGGCGGGCAGCAGCAGCGAGTGGGGGTGGCCCGCGCGCTGGCGGCCGACCCGCCGGTGCTGCTGATGGACGAGCCCTTCGGTGCCGTCGACCCCATCACCCGCGGCCTGCTGCAGGACGAGCTGATGCGACTGCAGGCGGAGCTGCGCAAGACCATCGTCTTCGTCACCCACGACTTCGGCGAGGCGGTGAAGCTCGGCGACAAGATCGCCGTGCTGGGTGATCGCTCCACCGTCCTGCAGTACGACACCCCGGAGGCCATCCTGGCCAACCCGGCCAACGACACCGTGGCCAAGTTCGTCGGTGCCGGTGCCTCGCTCAAGCAGCTCACCCTGCTGCGGGTGCGCGACGTGGAGCTCGAGCAGCGCCCCACCGCGCGGATCGACGGATCGGTGGACGAGCTGCGGCTGGCGGTGGGAGACCGACGTGGCTCGTGGGGCATCGTGCTCGACTCGCGCGACCGGCCCTACCGGTGGGTCGGCCCGCACCACCTGGCCAACGCCACCAGCCTGCAGGACGTGGGCATCCCCATCGGGGAGACGGTGTCCACGCAGTCGACGCTGCAGGACGCCCTGGAGGCCCTGCTGGCGGAGAGCAACGCCTCCACCGCCGTCACCGGCAAGCGGGGCGAGTACGTCGGCATGATCACCATCGAGACCCTGGTGGGCACCATCCGCACGCTGCGCGAGCAGCACGAGCACGACCACGACAACGACGAGCCCGGACCCGGTGCGGGGCAGCAGCCCGCGGCCGTGAGGGCCGAGGCATGACCGCACCCACGCAGACTGCGGAGGTCGACGAGTCGCTGTCCTTCGTCGAGGTGGGCCAGGCGGGCGACACCGGGCTGCAGGCGGTCGAGCGCGACGCCCGCCGGGCGGACCGGGTGCGCCTGGTGGTCCAGCCGGTGGCCGCGCTGCTGCTGGCTGCCGGTGTGCTCATCTGGGCGCTGGTGCTCACCGACCTCAACGACACCCAGAAGGCCACCGTCAACTGGACCAACATCCGCGACCTCACGCTCGAGCACCTCAAGATCACCTTCGCGGTGGCGCTGATCGTGGTGGTGGTGGCGATCGTGGTGGGCACCCTGGTCACCCGGCCGGGCCTGACCTGGCTGTCGCCGCTCTTCATCGGGATCGCCAACATCGGTGCCTCCGCGCCGGCCATCGGCCTGCTGGTGCTGTTCTACCTGTGGGTGCAGGAGGGCGGTGTCTGGAGCTTCCTGGAGGGCGACACCTTCTGGGTGGGGGTGCTGCCCCTCGCGCTGTACGCGTTGCTGCCGGTGCTGCGCAACACCATCCTGGGCTACCAAGAGGTCGATCCCATCCTGGTGGATGCCGGCCGCGGCCAGGGCATGTCCGCCTGGACGGTGCTGCGCCGGGTGGAGTTCCCCCTGGCGGTGCCCTACATCCTCGCCGGGCTGCGCACCTCGCTGGTGCTGGCGGTGGGCACCGCCACCCTGGTGTTCCTGGTGGGCGCCGGCGGGCTGGGTCAGCTGATCGACACCGGCTACAAGCTCAACGACATGGTGGCGCTGCTGGTGGGCGCGCTGCTCGCCGTCGCACTGGCACTGCTGGTCGACTGGGTCGGCGCGCTCGCCGAACAGGTTCTCGGCCCGAAGGGACTGCGCTGACATGACGAGGCCAACCATGACGATGACCAAGCTGAGACTGGCCCGACGTGCGGTCACCGCCACAGTGGCGGTGGTCTGCACGACGCTGGTCGCCTCCTGCGGGCTGCAGTCCGGCAGTGCCGTGCCGCTGGCGGTCGAGCCTGGCAGCATCCAGCCGGTGCCCGCCCTGGAGGGCGTGAGCCTGACGGTGGGTTCCAAGGACTTCACCGAGCAGCTCATCCTGGGCTACATGATCGAGTACGCGCTCAGCGCCGCCGGCGCCGACGTCCGCGACCTCACCAACATCCAGGGCTCCAACAGCACCCACCAGGCCATGCTCAACGGCCAGGTGGACATCACCTTCGAGTACACCGGCACCGGCTGGATCAACTACCTCAAGAACGAGAAGCCGATCCCCGACGCCACCAAGCAGTTCGAGGCAGTGCGCGACGCGGACGCCAAGAACGGCCTGGTGTGGGTCAACCCGGCGCCGATGGACAACACCTACGCCTTGGCCATGAGCCGCAAGGTGGCCGAGGAGACCGGCGTCAAGACGCTGTCGGACTACGCCGAGCTGGTGAAGAAGGACCCTGCCCTGGCGCAGACCTGCCTGGAGACAGAGTTCGTCAGCCGCCAGGACGGCTTCCCGGGCATGGCGGCCACCTACGGCTTCGACCCCGCGGTGGTGCCGGTGAAGACGCTGCAGACCGGCCTGATCTACGCGTCCACCGCGACCGGCGGGTGCCGGTTCGGCGAGGTCTTCACCACCGACGGCCGCATCCTCGGCCTGGACCTGCAGCTGGTGGAGGACGACAAGCAGTTCTTCCCCCGCTACAACGCCACGGTGGTCATCCGCCAGGAGGTGGCGGAGAAGTACCCGGAGATCGCCACGGTGCTCGAGCCCATCTCCAAGATCCTCACCAACGAGGAGATCACCAAGCTCAACGCCAAGGTGGACGTGGACGGCGAGGACCCCGCCGAGGTCGCCCGCCAGTGGATGGTGGACAAGGGCTTCGTCACGCTGTAGCGGTCGTGCCCCAGTGACGGTGGGCGGCGACGGTGGCGGGCTCGGTGGAGCCCGCCACCGAGTCGGCCCCGGACACCAGCTCCACCAGCGCCGCAGCGAGCGAGTAGAGGCTGATCCCCTCCTGGCCGGCAACACGGCAGAGCTCGGCGAACGCCTCGGCCTCGCTGTAGCGGAACATCGCCATCAGCATGCCCTTCGCCACGTCGACGTTGGGGCGCTCCTGCAAGCTGTGGCGCAGCACCTCAGCCTCGACCTCGAGCACTCGGCCTGCGCTGAGCATTGACTTGTCCTGCACAGAACACCTCCCGCCAACGATGCTGGAAAGCGGTGTTCTCCACTAGGGGCCAAGTCTCGCCGACCTGCGACCAGGGCGCCAGAGATCGTGCAGTGCCTCACAGTGCCCTCCGGCGTGGCCCTCTGACGTGACCGGCGTGGCAGGGCGGTGGTGACCTAGCCGGTGGCCACCGGGCGGAACCGGCGCAGCCGCAGGCTGTTGGACACCACGAACACGCTGGACAGGGCCATGGCCAGGCCCGCGATCAGCGGGTTGAGCAGTCCCAGCGCGGCCAGCGGCAGCGCCGCCACGTTGTAGGCGAAGGCCCAGAACAGGTTGCCCTTGATGGTGCTCAGCGTGCGCCGGGCCAGCCGGATCGCGTCCACCGCGGCCCGCAGGTCACCGCGCACCAGGGTCAGGTCGCTGGCCTCGATGGCCACGTCGGTGCCGGTGCCCATGGCCAGGCCCAGGTCAGCCTGGGCGAGCGCGGCGGCGTCGTTCACCCCGTCGCCGATCATGGCCACCACCTTGCCCTCGTCCTGCAGGCGGCGGACCACGTCCACCTTCTCCGCGGGCAGCACCTCGGCGTGCACCTGCTCGATGCCCACCTGGCGGGCCACGGCGTGCGCGGCGGCGGAGCTGTCGCCGGTGAGCAGCACCGGGGTGAGCCCCAGGCGGCGCAGCCCGGCCACGGCCTCCGCGCTGCTGGCCTTGACCGTGTCGGACACCGTGAGCACGCCGGTGACCGCACCGTCCCAGCCCACCACCACCGCGGTGCTCCCCTGCTCCTCGGCGGCGTCCTTGGCCTGCTGCAGCTCGGCGGGCAGCGGCTGCTCCAGCAGGGAGGCGCGGCCCACCACCACGCGGTGGCCGTCCACGGTGCCGTGCACGCCCAGGCCGCCGGTGCTGGTGAAGTCCTGCACCGCGGGCAGCGGCTGGGCGGCGCCGGCGGCGATGGCACGGGCGATGGGGTGCTCGGAGGCGTGCTCCACGGCCGCGGCCAGCCGCAGCAGCTCGTCGGCGTCCACGCCGGGAGCGGGGATCACCTGCTGCAGGCTCATCTGCCCGGTGGTGACGGTGCCGGTCTTGTCCAGCACCACCGTGTCCACCCGGCGGGTCGACTCCAGCACCTCGGGGCCCTTGATGAGGATGCCCAGCTGCGCGCCGCGGCCGGTGCCCACCAGCAGGGCGGTCGGTGTGGCCAGACCCAGCGCGCAGGGGCAGGCGATGATCAGCACGGCAACCGCGGCGGTGAAGGCGGCGTCCACGGGCTCGCCCAGCAGCAGCCAGGTGGCCAGGGTGCCCAGCGCCAGCACGATCACCGCGGGCACGAAGACGCTGGAGACGCGGTCGGCCAGCCGCTGCACCGGTGCCTTGCCGCTCTGGGCGTCGTTGACCATCTGCGCCATCTGCGCCAGCTGGGTGTCGGCGCCCACCCGGGTGGCACGGACCACCAGGCGTCCGCCGGCGTTGGTGGTGGCGCCCACCACGGTGTCGCCCGGGCCGACCTCCACCGGCACCGACTCGCCGGTGAGCATGCTGGCGTCCACGGCCGAGGAGCCGTCGACCACCACGCCGTCGGTGGCGATCTTCTCGCCCGGCCGCACCACGAACTGGTCGCCGACCACCAGCGCGCTGACGCTGATGCGCTGCTCAACGCCGTTGCGCAGCACCGCCACGTCCTTGGCGCCCATGGTCATCAGCGCCCGCAGCGCGGCGCCGGCGTTGCGCTTGGAGCGGGCCTCGAAGTAGCGCCCGGCCAGCAGGAACACGGTGACCGCCGACGCCACCTCCAGGTAGATCTCGCTGCTGCCGTGCCCGCGGGCGACGGTGAAGCTGAACGGCATGCGCATCATCGGGTCGCCCGCGCCGCCGAGGAACAGCGCGTACAGCGACCAGCCGAACGCCGACAGGGTGCCGACGCTGATGAGGGTGTCCATGGTGACCGCGCGGTGGCGCAGGTTCAGCCAGGTGGCGCGGTGGAACGGCCAGGCGCCCCACACCACCACCGGGGCGGCGAGGGTGAGGGAGAGCCACTGCCAGCTGTCGAACTGCAGCGGCGGCACCATCGCCAGCACCAGCACCGGCAGAGTGAGCAGCGCGCTGATGAGCAGCCGCTGGCGCAGCGACTCGGTGGCGGCGTCGTCCGCGCTCGGCCGGTCGTCGGGTTCGGCGTCGGCCTCGGGCGGGGTGGGCAGGGCGGCGGTGTAGCCGGTGGCCTCCACCTGCGCCACGAGGTCGGCGGGGTCCATCGCCGGCGGGTAGCTGACGTGGGCCTGCTCGGTGGAGTAGTTCACCGTGGCCTGCACGCCGTCCAGCTTGTTCAGCCGCTTCTCCACCCGGGCGGCGCAGGAGGCGCAGGTCATGCCGCCGATCTGCAGGTCGACGGTGGTGCGGTCGGTGCCGGTCGTGCCGGTCGTGGCGGTCATTGCTGGTCCCTCCCTCCGTCGTCGCTGACCAGCTCGTAGCCGGCCTCGTCCACGGCTGCGGCGACCATGGTGTCCTCCAGCGGGGCCTCGCTGGTGACGGTGAGCTTGCCGGTGGGCAGGTCGACGTTGACGGCCGTGACGCCGGGCAGCTCGCCGACCTCGGTGGCCACCGCCCGCTCGCAGTGCTCGCAGGTCATGCCGGTGACGGTGTAGGAGCGGGTGGTCATCATGGTGTTCTCCTCAGGGTTTGTGGGTGGTCAGGACCGCACCAGGCGGGCGATGGCGTCGGCGGCTTCCCGGACCTTCTCGTCGGCCTCGGCGCCGCCGGCGCGCGCCGCCTCCACCATGCAGCCGGCCATGTGCTCCTCCAGCAGCGACAGGGCCACCGACTCCAGGGCCTTGGTGGCCGCGCTGATCTGGGTGAGGACGTCGATGCAGTACTTGTCCTCCTCGATCATCTTCTGGAGGCCACGGGTCTGCCCCTCGATGCGGCGCAGCCGCTTGAGGTGGTCCTGCTTGTTGGCCGTGTATCCGGGCACCGGTCTCCTCCGTGAGCTTGGTCAACCAGGTGGTCGCGTCCTGCTGGTTCATACGGTACCCCCCTAGGGTACCGACGTGCCAGCACGACCTCGGGATCCAGTGTGCTCTTGGGCTGGCGAGCAGCCGGTCGGTGGCATCGTGGGAGCCCGCCTCGTGCGGGTAGACCTGCACGGTGCCGCGATCCCGGGGCCACCGCTGAGCACCGCCGTGCTCGACGACCTCACTGTCGCGGATGCAGCACCTCTGCCCAGGCAGGTGGACAGGGGCGGGCAGGTCGGGGACCTGATTTGGACGGCACGACCCGGCAGCCCATCTCCAGCACACCGATCCGCTATCCCGAGCCGGACGCCGCCGTCGGCGGCGCCGGCACCGTGTGGATCACCGCCGGGGGGGCTGCAGGCGATCCCCGACCAGACCATGACCCCGCCGGTACCGGTCGCTGTCGCCGACCTGGTCGATCAATCACGCGCCCAGCAACACCGGGCCTAGACCGGGCAGAAGGTGGAGCGGTCAGCGCACGCCCAGGCGGGCCAGCAGGTCGGCCTCGATGGCGTCGAGCTCGGTGGCCACGGCACGGTGGGCAGCCTTGCGGCGGGCCGCCGGCATCCGCTCGGCCGCGTGCACGGCGGTGGACAGCTCGCCCAGCCGCGCCCGGGTGGCCTCGCGGAAGGCCACGGCGTCGCTGTGCGCACCGGTGCCGTTGGCGCTCGCCAGCTGGTCGAGAGTGGGCTCCAGGCCAGCGATGCGGGCGTTGAGCGCCGCGCCATGACCGCTGAAGTCGCCCAGCTCGTGCACGCTCACGCCCATCTTGCGGGCCCGGGCCTGGTCCAGCTGGCCACGGGTGGCGGTGGCCGCCTTGTAGGCCAGCGGGGCGAGCACCGGAGCCAGCACGCGCATGATGCCGAGGGCGTTGCGCACCTTCTTGGGGTTGAGGCCCTTCTCCTGCGCCGCAGCCTTCTCGGCGTTCTTCTTCTGCGCCTTCTTGTCAGCCTTCGTGTCGGCCTTCTTGCCCTTGCCGGAGGTGGTCTCGGCCGGTAGCTGCGTGCGCGCCACCGAGGCGGCGACCGTGGCCTTGCCGGTGGCCTTCGCCTTGTTCTTGCGCTTGCGGAGGTCCTTGGCGGCCTTCTTCTCGGCCTTCTCCCGGAACTTGCGCTCTGCCTGGGCCTGCGCCTTGAGGGTCTTGGTGTGCGCCTTGCGCAGGGCACGCTTGCTCGTGCGCTTGGTCCTCGTGCGCTTGCTCAACAGGCCCATCAGTGAGATCCCTCCGGTGCATCGCCCACCACTACCGTCGGGTGCAGCCTAGGGGAGGGCCTACTGTTCCTGCCTGTGGACCAGCCCCAGCACCCTTCTCCGCCGGTGCTGCTGGACTCGGCGGAGCTCACCCGGTGCCGTCACCGGGTATCGCTGGAGCACATCGGCATCGACCCGCCCGGCACTGTCGACCCCGCCGTGCGCCAGCGCCAGGACGAGGCCGCCGCGCACCGGCGGCGGGTGGCCGAGCTGCTGGCCGCGGGCTCGCCGAGCTGGGTGGAGGTGCCTGCCGAGCTGCCACCGGCCGAGCGGCGCGAGCGCACTCGCCAGGCCGTGGCCAGCGGCGCCGAGCGCATCTGGGGGGCGACGCTGGGCCCAGACCGCGCCGCCCACCGACGGGGCCGCGCCGACCTGCTGGTCCGCCACGCCGGGGGCTACGTGCCGGTGATCGTGGTCAACCACCGCACCACCGACCCTGGCCGCGGGGCCCGCACCTCCGAGCTGCTGCAGTGGGCGCCGCGGCTGGACGAGACGCGCAACCTGCGCTCCTTCCCGCGCGACCAGCTGCGCCTGGCCCACCTCACCCGGATGCTGCAGACCCTGGGTGCCGCCTCCGCCGAGCAGGTCGGCGGCGTCATCGGCCTGGACGCCGACTGCGTGGTGGTGCACGACCTCGCCGCCGCGACCTGGCCGGGCGGGCGCAGCACCCTGCAGGAGTACGACACCCGCTTCGCCGACCGGCTGGCCGTGGCCACCGGCCAGGTGCCCACCAGCGCCTCGCGCATCGGGGAGTGCCGCACCTGCCCGTGGTGGCCGCGGTGCTCGGCCGACCTGCGGGAGAGTCGCGACGTGAGCCTGGTGGTGGCCGGCCCGCAGGTGAGCGTGCTGCGCGCCTTGGGGGTGCGCACGGTGGACGAGCTCGCGACCTGGGCAGGGCCGGGCCCCGCGGCCTGGCCCGGGGGTGCCTTCGCCGACGCGGTGGTGCTGGCCCGGGCGTGGCTGCGGGGCGTTCCGCTGGTGCGGCGCACCGAGCATGTCCAGGTGCACCGCGCTGACGTCGAGGTGGACGTGGACATGGAGAGCTACCTCGAGCACGGCGCCTACCTGTGGGGTGCGCTGCTCAGCGAGCCGGGGCAGCAGTCGGTGTACCACCCGTTCGTCACCTGGGAGCCGGTGCCCACCGAGGACGAGGCCCGCTCCTTCGGCGAGTTCTGGACGTGGTTGATGCAGGTGCGCGCCGACGCGGCCGCGCAGGGGCGCACCTTCGCCGCCTACTGCTACTCCGAGGCGGCGGAGAACCGTTGGCTGCTGGCCTCGGCGCGGCGCTTCGCCGGACACCCCGGGGTGCCCACCGAGGCCCAGGTGCGCGAGTTCATCGGCAGCGAGCAGTGGGTGGACGTCTACGCCGCCGTGGGCACCGCCTTCCTCTGCCCGCTGGGCAAGGGCCTGAAGAAGGTGGCGCCGGTGGCCGGGTTCACCTGGCGCGACGCCGAGGCCAGTGGCGCGGCGTCGATGGGGTGGTACCGCAAGGCCGTCGGCCTGGACGGGGACGCCCCTGACCTGGCGCAGCGGCGGCGGCTGCTGGACTACAACGCCGACGACGTGTGGGCCACCCGGGTGCTGCGCGAGTGGATGAGCGGCCCCGCCGAGCGTGAGGTTCCGCTAGCGTCGGAGCTATGACAGTCAACCTAGGCAAGGGTCAGCAGGTCTCCCTCACCAAGGAGGGCGGTGGATCGCTCACCAAGGTCCGGATGGGCCTGGGGTGGGACGCGATGAAGAAGAAGGGGCTGCTGGGTCGGCTCAAGGAGCAGTCCATCGACCTCGACGCGTCGTGCCTGATGTTCGACGCCCAGGGCAAGCTGCTCGACCAGGTCTGGTTCAACCAGCTGCACAGCAAGGACGGCGCCGTGCAGCACACTGGCGACAACCTGACCGGCGCCGGCGAGGGTGACGACGAGTCCATCGCGGTGGACCTGAGCGCGCTGTCGCCCACGGTCACCACGCTGGTCTTCGTGGTCAACTCCTTCACCGGGCAGAACTTCAGCCAGATCGAGAACGCCTTTTGCCGGCTGGTGGACGCCACCACCGACACCGAGCTGGCGCGCTACGAGCTGACCGGATCGGGGACGCACAACGCGCAGGTGATGGCCAAGCTGACCCGCAACCCGCAGGGCTGGACGATGACGGCCATCGGTGCGGTGGCCAACGGACGCACCTTCGCCGACCTGCTGCCGGTCGTGAGCACGACCCTGTAGCCCGTCACCGGGGGCCGTCAGCTGGGGAAACCGCAAGAAAGAGGCTTCTGTGAGCGTAGTGCTGAGCAAGGGCGGAAACGTCTCGTTGACCAAGGAGGCCGGGGCAGCCGGTCTGAAGGCGGTGGTCGTCGGACTCGGTTGGGACGTCCGCACCACCACCGGGGTCGACTACGACCTGGACGCGTCCGCGCTGTTGTGCGGCGCCAACGGCAAGGTGGTCTCCGACGAGCACTTCGTCTTCTACAACAACCTCGCCTCCCCGGACGGGGCGGTCGAGCACACCGGTGACAACCGCACCGGTGAGGGCGAGGGCGACGACGAGCAGATCAACGTCAACCTGGCCACCCTCGGGGCAGAGGTCCAGAAGATCGTCATCGTGGTCTCCATCGACGACGCCGACGCCCGCGGGCAGAACTTCGGCCAGGTGAGCAACGCCTTCATCCGGGTGGTCAACCAGGCCAACGACGTGGAGCTGGCCCGCTTCGACCTCACCGAGGACGCCTCCACCGAGACCGCGATGATCTATGGCGAGCTGTACCGGCACAACGGTGAGTGGAAGTTCCGCGCCGTGGGCCAGGGGTACGCGAGCGGTCTTCGCGGAATTGTCGTGGACTACGGCGTCAACGTCTGATTCCCCGACTCCACGGAAACGGGCACACTGAAGCGAGCAATGGCTGTTCCGTCATCGATGAAGGAGCTCTCGTGGGAGTAAGTCTGAGCAAGGGTGGCAACGTCTCGCTGACCAAGGAGGCGGGAACGGCCGGCTTGTCCGCGGTCACCGTCGGGCTCGGGTGGGACGTGCGCACCACCACCGGTACCGACTTCGACCTCGACGCCTCGGCCATCGCCTGCGGGGCCGACGGGCGGGTCTCCTCCGACCAGCACTTCGTGTTCTTCAACAACCTGAAGACGCCGGACGGCGCCATCGAGCACACCGGTGACAACCTCACGGGTGAGGGCGAGGGCGACGACGAGCAGATCAAGGTGAACGTGGCGTCGCTGCCCGCCGACATCGACAAGATCGTCTTCCCGGTGTCCATCTACGACGGCGAGGCGCGCTCGCAGAGCTTCGGCCAGGTGCGCAACGCCTTCATCCGGGTGGTGAACCAGGCCAACAACACCGAGCTCGCCCGCTACGACCTCACCGAGGACGCCTCCACCGAGACCGCGATGGTCTTCGGCGAGCTCTACCGCAGCGGCGCGGAGTGGAAGTTCCGCGCGGTGGGACAGGGCTACGCCAGCGGCCTGCAGGGCATCGCTCAGGACTACGGCGTCAACGTCTGACCCCGCTGCGGTCGTGTCGCTGGTCACCGGCGGTAGTGGCACCGGTTAGCCTGCAAGCCAACGACATCAGCCGGAGAAGGGAGACCCGTGGCTCAGCTGCGCGTCAACGGCTCACGGGTGCTCGAGGCTCGGCTGCAGGGTGAGGCCATTCGTGCCATCACCGGCGCCATGGTGGCCTTCGACGGACAGGTGGCCTTCAAGAATGCCGGCCTCGGCGGCGGTGACGGCATCAAGGCCGCGCTCAAGCGCAAGGTGACCGGGGAGTCGCTGTCGCTGATGGAGTGCTCCGGCACCGGCGTGGTGCACTTCGCGGTGGACGCCCAGGACATCACCATCGTCGAGCTGGCCAACGAGACCCTGCAGGTCGAGTCCTCGCAGCTGCTCGCGCTGGTGGGCAAGCTGCAGACCGACGTGAAGTTCTCCGGGCTGCGCGGGGCCACCTCCGGGCAGGGCCTGTTCACCACGCTGGTCAGCGGGACGGGCACGGTGGCGCTGCTGTCGGCCGGTGGGCCGCCGATCGCGCTGGAGGTCGCGCCGCAGTTCCCGCTGGTGGTCGACCCGGACGCCTTCGTGGCCTGCCGCGGACAGCTCAACCAGACGTTCGTCACCGACGTGTCCTGGAAGTCGGTGATCGGCGAGGGCAGCGGTGAGCCGTTCTCGCTGCGCTTCGACGGCCAGGGCGTGGTCTACATCCAGCCCGCGGAGCGTTGATGGTCCAGATCGAGCAGGTCAACAGCAGGGTCGCCAAGGCGACGCTGGTCCCCGGTCAGCACGTGCTGGCCCGTCGCGGGGCGATGCTCTACTACAGCGGCGAGGTCCAGTTCATCCCGCACTCGCCCGGCGGCGGGATGAACGGCGGCATGGGTGGCATGGGGGGCGTCGCCGGACTGGCGGGTCGAGCGATGTCCGGCGAGCACGTCGCCATGATGGCCGCCCAGGGCCAGGGCGAGGTCTTCTACGGCCACGCCGGCCTGCACGTCACGGTGATCAACCTGGACGGCTCCGCGATGCTCACCGTGGAGGCCGACCGGCTGCTCGCCCACGACGCCTCGCTCAGCTCGTCGGTGGTGTTCCTCGGCTCGCAGGGCGGCGTGCGCGGCGCGGTGCGTGGGGCGATGACCGGGCAGGGCCTGTTCACCACCCAGCTGTCCGGGGTGGGCCAGGTGGCGGTGCTGTCCCACGGTGGGTCGTTCGAGATCCCGGTGGGCCCGGGCAGCCAGACGGTGGTGGACCCGCAGGCCTACGTCGGACACATCGGCAACCTGAGCCTGGACGTGTCGGCCTCGGTGGGCTGGCGCGACGCCGTGGGCCGCGGCTCCGGCGAGGCGATCCAGCTCAAGGTCAGCGGCCAGGGCGTGGTGTACGTCCAGGCGTCCGAGCAGAAGTTCTGAGGAGGCCGCGATGACAGACATCCTCAACCCCTACACGCTGCCGGTGGACGACAACGTCCCTGGCAACGACTACGCCTTCTGCGTGGAGGTGGGCAGCGCTCCGTGGTTCATGGCCAAGGGGGCGATGATCGCCTACTACGGGCAGATCACCTTCGAGCCGCTCGCCGCCACCACCGTCAGCGGCCTGGTCGCCGCCCGGTTCTCCTCCCCGCTGTACGTCCAGGACTGGGTGGTGACGCAGGGTCAGGGCAAGCTGGTCCTCGGCGACCGCGGCTTCAACATCAACTCCTACGACCTCGACGACGGCAACCTCACCATCCGCGCCAGCAACCTGCTGGCGTTCGAGACCGGGCTGAGCCTCAAGCAGTCGATCGTGCCGGGCTTCCTCACCCTGATCGGCACGGGCAAGTTCCTGGCCTCCAGCAACGGGCCGGTGATGTTCGCCGAGCCACCGGTGCGGGTGGACCCGCAGGCGCTGGTGGGCTGGTCGGACTGTCCGTCGCCGAGCCATCACTACGACGCCGGCTGGATGGGCAGCTTCCTGGGAGCGGCCCGGCACCTGGTGCTGGGCACCGAGACCGGTGAGGAGCGCCAGTTCGACTTCACCGGGGCGGGCACCGTGCTGATCCAGTCCAGCGAGGCGGTGCGGGCCGACCACCACGTGGTGAGCCACATCGAGTCGCAGACGGTGCTGCTGGGACAGCCGCAGCTGCAGCACCTGCACCGCAGCATCGGTCAGCGCCTGCAGAGCAGCTAGCCTGCCCCCGGCCCGGCTGGTGCCGGGCTCGTCCAGTGCCGGCTACTTGCGGTGGAAGTCCCCGGGGCGCTTGGCCAGGAAGGAGTCCAGCGCCTCGGTGTGGTCGGCGGTGCCGGCCAGCTCGACGAACGCCTCGCCCTGCACCGCCATGAAGGCGTCCACGTCCAGGGTCTGGGCGCGGTTGAGCGCCTGCTTCACCTTCTCCACCGACAGCGGCACCCGGCTGGCGATGCGCTCGGCCCGCCTCAGCGCGGCGGGCAGCAGGTCCTCGGCGCTGGTCACCTCGGTCACCAGCCCCCAGCCCAGCGCCTGCGCCGGGGTGTAGCGGTCGCCGGTGAGCACCATCTCCTTGGCCGGGCCGAGGCCGATGGTGCGAGCGAGGCGCCAGAAGTTGGCGATCAGCCCGACGTTGACGCCGGCGGCGATGAAGAACGCCGACGAGACGCAGATCCGCAGGTCGCAGGCCAGCGCCACCTCCAGCCCACCGCCGACGACGGGACCGTTGATCGCCGCGATCACCGGCACTCGGCAGCGCTCCAGGGCCAGCGCCAGCTCGTCGAACTCCTGCAGGTAGATCCGGGCCTCGTCGGGGCCGGTGGCCACCCGCCGGGTCTCGGACAGCTCGGCGCCGGCGCAGAACGACCGGCCACCGCCGGTGAGCACGACGCACCGCACGTCGAGGTCCTCGTTCACCTCCGCCAGGGCCGCCACCAGCTCGTCCCTGGCTTGCTTGTCCAGGGCGTTCTGCGGCGGCTTGGTGACGGTGACCAGGGCGACGTGCGGTGCGGAGCGGGTGACGGTGACCCGCGGCTCGGTGCTCACCGGGCGATTGTGCCTGAGGGCTCCGGTGCTACTTGCGGCCCCGGGCCCACGTGAGGCCCCAGCCGTAGGCGTCGTCCAGGGCGTCCTGCGCCCCCTCGACGTAGCGGACCTCGCGGCGAATCTTCAGGTCGCCACCGCCACCCTCCAGCAGCGCGATGGCGCACATCCGCGAACCACCGGCCTGCTCGTCCAGGCGCACCTCGATGGGGGCACCGCTGGCCGGAGTCAGCGTCACCACCCCGTTGGCCTGGTCGAAGCTGGGCGCACCGTCGTAGATGCACGCGAACACCAGCACCCGACGGATGTCCTTGGCGTGGGCGAGGTTGATGAACATGTCCTCGCCCCCGCTGTTGGCGCCGGAGCGGTCGTCACCGTTGAGGAAGATGTACGGCGCCTGCTCCAGCGACCCGAAGGAGTTGCCGAGCGCCTGGATGACGCCCTTGCTGCCGTCGTTCAGCTCGTACAGGCAGCCCAGGTCCAGGTCGATCGGCCGGGCGGCCGCGGCGGCGAGCTTCTTGAGGAACCCACCCTTGGCGGGCTCGGGGGAGCGTGCGTCCCAGTTCAGGTTCACCCGCAGCTGCCCGCTCTGCTTGCTCAGCGAGATGGAGGGGCTGGCCTTGGTCAGCGTCACCTTGCTCAGCGACACCGGGCCGCCGCCGTCGCCACCGGCCGCCGCGGCCGGCTTCCGCTTGTTGTAGTCGATGGCCACGGACTAGACCGAGACGCCGTAGTCGGTGGCGATGCCCTTGAGGCCGGAGGCGTAGCCCTGGCCGACCGCGCGGAACTTCCAGTCGGTGCCGTTGCGGTAGAGCTCGCCGAAGACCATCGCGGTCTCGGTGGAGGCGTCCTCGGTGAGGTCGTAGCGGGCGATCTCGCTGCCACCGGTCTGGTTCACGATGCGGATGAAGGCGTTGCGCACCTGGCCGAAGCCCTGGTTGCGCGACTCGGCCTCGTAGATGCTGACCGGGAACACGATCTTGTCGACCTCGGCGGGCACCTTGGCCAGGTCCACCTTGATGGCCTCGTCGTCGCCATCGCCCTCACCGGTGAGGTTGTCGCCGGTGTGCTCCACGGAGCCCTCCGGGGACGTCATGTTGTTGAAGAAGATGAAGTGCTTGTCCGAGATCACCTTGCCGTTGGTGTCGACCATGATCGCCGAGGCGTCCAGGTCGAAGTCGGTGCCGGTGGTGGTGCGGGCGTCCCAGCCGAGGCCGACGAGCACGGCGGTCATGCCGGGCGCCTCCTTGGACAGTGAGACGTTGCCGCCCTTGCTCAGGCTGACTCCCATGGTGTGTTCCTTTCGGTTGTGGTGCGGGGGGTGGTGGAGCGGAGGAAGAGCGAGCTAGAGGTCGAACTCGCTGGGGTTGATCCCCAGGGCGTAGCAGGCGTCCTTGACGGCCTTGCGCTCGTCGGCGTCGAAGTTGCCGTCCGCGCCGCCGATGATGATGCCGATCTGGATGACCGCGCGGCCCTGGTCCGGCTTGGACTTCAGCTTGCCGATGGTGGCGATGGCCTCGACCTGGCCGAAGGCGAAGTCCTTGTTGAGCTTGTCGCAGTACCAGTCGAACTTCTGCTGCAGCTCGGCAGGCGGGAAGATGGTCAGCACGTCGTTGCTGGCGATCAGAGCAGCGGTCTTCTGGCGCTCAGCGGCGTCGATGGAGCCGTCAGCGGCGGCGATCAAGGCGCACATCGCCATGCTGGCGTTGGCGAACTCCTTGCTCTTGAACTGGCCAGCCTTGGTCTTGAGCTGGTCGTTCATGGTCTGCGTCTTCGCTTTCAGCTGGTCCCAGAACGCCACAGGCTCTCCTCGAGATCCGGACAGCCCGGTTGAGGCCATCGATTGTTCAAGCCTGCCAGGTGCGGAGTCAGCAGGCACGGTGCAATGGCCGTCGTGTTCAAGTCACCCGATTGCCGGGTTGCGGCAATCAGGCAGATCAGCGGAGCAGGCCCTTGCCGCGGGCCTGGGTGATCCAGCCCGGGTACTCCGTCATCAGCAGCTCGAACAGCTGGTCGTCGGGGATGGCGGCGGGGTCCTCCACGGCGAAGAAGTCGGCGTTGTCGAGGTAGCGCCCCGGCATGTCGTCCAGCTCCTCCAGGAAGCGGAACTCGCTGCTGCCGCGGGCTGGAGCCGGGGCGGACTTGCGTCGGCCGAACAGCCCCGTGGACGGCGGGGGGGTGGGAGCAGCGCCGGGGGTGACGGAGCGCGAGCTGCGGCCGATGGCCATGAACTGCCAGAAGAGCGGCTCGTAGCTGGAGGAGACCACCTGCTCGCGGGCGCCGTCCTCGTCGAAGGTCTGGCCGTCGGTGACGAACATGACGTACACCGGCACCGCGGCGGAGAACGGCTCGCGCCGGGCCGCGGAGCTGCCGAAGTAGTGCTCGCGGATGAGCGCCATGGCCTTGCCGTAGTAGGTCGCCGGCTCCAGCCCGAACTCGCCGAGCATGGTGGGGACGTAGTCGGTGCGGTTGTCCAGCTGCAGCGAACCCGCCTGGTGGCCGTTCTTGCCGAACAGGAAGACGTCCACCTGGCCGTCGTCGTCGAAGCGCAGGCCCAGCGCCAGGATGCGCTCGGCCAGGGCGGCGATGCTGCCGTTGCGGTAGAGCCGGTTCATCGACCCGGAGATGTCCAGGCACAGCGCCACCCGCGCGGTGTGCTCGCCCAGGCCGCGCTTCTCCAGCGACACCGCCGCCTTCTTGGTGAGGCTGAGCATCTCCGGCGCGCTGGTGGTGAGCTTCTTCTCCAGGTCGATCAGCTTCTGCTTCTTCAGGCTGACGGCGGGCGCGCCGGCTTGGGGGGTGGCCGGTGCGGCGGTCTGGGGGGCGGGTTCGTCGTCCACCGAGATGCCGAAGTCGGTGGCCAGTCCCCCCAGCCCCGCGGCGTAGCCCTGGCCGACGGCGCGGAACTTCCAGCCGTCGCCGCGGCGGTAGACCTCGCCGAGCACCATCGCGGTCTCGGTGCTGGCGTCGGTGACGTCGAAGCGGACCAGCTCGGTGCCGGAGGGGTCCAGCAGGCGCATGTGCAGGCCCGGCACCGCGGCGAAGGTGCCGCCGTCGGCGGAGGCGGTGAGCACCACCGTCTCCACGTCGGCCTCGAGCCGGGAGGTGTCCACGGTGACCCCGTCGGTGCTGGCCCCCGTGCCCTTGCCGGTGTGGGACACCGCGCCCGAGGCGTGCTGAGGCTGGTTGTAGAAGACGAAGTCCGCGTCCGAGCGCACCTTGCCGGAGCCGGTGAGCAGCAGCGCGGCGGCGTCGACGTCCGGACAACCGGGTCCGGGGCTCCACGCCAGCTCCATCCGCACCACCGGAACCGAGAGCGCGACGTTGGAACCCTTGGCCATCAGCGTCATACGTACATCGTGCCTCGTGGGGCACGGCGTGCACAGGCGACTGGGGCAAACGGGCAGACTGACGGCGACGACCACCGCCGCTCGCCGAGGAGACAACCCGTGATCCACTTCGACTTCCTCGCTGAGGACGTGCGTGCGTCGTTGTTCAGCAAGCCACCCCAGCCAGTGACCGCGGACAGTCCGCACGACCTGCTGGCCACCCACCTGGGAGCCACCCTGTACTGCCCTGCCACCCGGCCCAACTTGGCGCGCGACGTGGTGCGCAGCCGCGCCGCCGGCGTCACCAGCATGGTGCTGTGCCTGGAGGACTCGGTGGCCAACACCGAGCTGGCCGCGGCGGAGCAGAACCTGGTGGACCAGCTGGTGGCACTGCAGGCCGACACCGCCCCCAGGCCGCGGCTGTTCGTGCGGGTGCGCACCGCCGAGCAGATCGGCGACCTGGTGCGGCGGCTGGGTCCGGCGACGACGCTGCTCAGTGGCTTCGTGCTGCCCAAGTTCACCGTGCACAACGGGGCGGGCTACCTGCAGGCGCTGGCCCAGGCGTCCTCGGACAGCGGGGTGCGGCTGTGGGCGATGCCGGTGATCGAGTCGGCCGACGTGCTCTACCTGGAGACCCGCGCGCAGGCGCTGGCCGGCATCCGCGCGCTGCTCAACCAGGCGCGCGAGCAGGTGCTGGCGGTGCGCCTGGGTGCCAGCGACTTCTCCGGGGTGTTCGGGTTGCGCCGCACCGCGGAGATGACCATCTACGACGTGCGGCTGGTGGGCAACGCCATCGCCGACGTGGTCAACGTGCTGGGCCGCGCCGACGGCACCGGGTTCACCATCACCGGACCGGTGTGGGAGTACTTCACCGGCGGCGAGCGCATCTTCAAGCCCCAGCTGCGGGCCTCGGTGTTCGCCGAGCACGGAGCCCAGGAGCTGCGGTCGGCGCTGCTGCGCCACGACCTGGACGGGCTGATCCGCGAGGTCCAGCTGGACAAGGTGAACGGCTTGACCGGCAAGACGGTGATCCACCCCAGCCACGTCACCGCCGTGCACGCGCTGTCGGTGGTGACGCACGAGGAGTTCGCCGACGCCAACGACGTGCTGGCCGCGACCTCGCCGGGCGGGGTGCTGCGCAGCGAGTACGGCAACAAGATGAACGAGGTGAACCCCCACCGGGCCTGGGCGCACAAGGTGCAGCTGCGGGCCGCGGCGTTCGGGGTGGCGGCCGAGGACGTCTCCTACGTGGAGCTGCTGACCGCCAGCGACGCCGCGTGAGCGGGTGGACGGGCTCCTGGGTGCACGAGCACCTGGGGGTGCAGCTGGAGGGCGCGAGCGGCGACGACCTCCGGGTGGAGGAGCTGGTGGGCCTGGCGCTGCGGCGCAACCCGCGGCGGGCGCACCTGCTGGTCTCCCGGGTGCTGGGCAAGCACGTCCCCACCGACCCACGGCTGGTGCGCGCGGCCGGGTTGCTGCTGGGTGCCCGGGTGGCCGCCGAGCTGGGCGCACCCGCGCCCACCGGCTGGCAGGACCCGGTGCGGGCGGCGCTGGCTGGCCACGACGGTGCCGCCCGCGACCTGCGCGACCGCGCCGTCGCCCTGGGCGGCGCCGGTGTGGGCGAGGACGTCTGCGTGCTGGGCTACGCCGAGACCGCCACCGGGCTCGGCCACCTGGTGGCCGAGGCGCTGGACGCCGACGTGTACCTGCACTCCACCCGACGCCACCCCGCCGGCGCGGTGCAGCTGGGCCGCTTCGCCGAGGAGCACTCGCACGCCACCGAGCACCGGCTGCTGCCGCGCAGCCCCGAGCTGCTCACCGGCACCGGACCGCTGGTGCTGGTGGACGACGAGCTCTCCACCGGGCGCACCGTGCGCAACACCCTGGCCATGCTGCACGCCATCGCCCCGCGGCCCCGCTACGTGGTGGCCGCACTGATCGACCTGCGCAGCGCCGAGGACGAGGCCGCCCTGCAGGAGCTGGCCACCGAGCTGGGCGCCCAGGTCAGCGTGGTGTCGCTGGCCCGCGGGCGGGTGCAGGTGCCTGCCGAGGCGCTGCGCCGCGGCGCCGAGCTGGTGCAGGCCCACAGCACGCCGCAGCCCGCGCCCGCCCCGCCGCACCCGGTGCGGCGGGTGGCGCTGGACTGGCCGGTGACCCTGCCCGACGGGGGACGGCACGGAGTGCAGCGCCCGCACCGTGCCCAGCTGGAGCAGGTGCTGCCCGCGCTGGCCGCCCAGCTGGACGCGGCGCTGCAGGTACCGGCCGGCGGGTCGGTGCTGGTGCTGGGCACCGAGGAGCTGATGCACGCTCCGCTGCGCCTGGCCGAGGCGCTGGCCGACCGGCTGGACGACCGTGGCGTGGCGGTCCGCAGCTCCACCACCACCCGCTCGCCGGTGCTGGCCGTGGACGACCCCGGCTACGCCATCCGCGGCGGCATCACCTTCCCCGCCCACGACGACCCGGTGGACGGGCCCGGCCCGCGCTTCGCCTACAACGTCGGCCGCCCGGACGCCGTGGTGGTGGTGGTCGACGACGTGGCCGACACCCCGCAGCTGGCCGGCCTGCTCGACGCGCTGCCGGCCCCGGTGCTGCTGGTGACGCTGCCCAGCGCCGGCCCGCTGCCCACCCCGCTGCACGGCCCGGAGTTCGGCTCCTACGCCGCCGACGAGGTGACCTGGCTGCTCAAGGACCTCTCCGCGGTCGCGCTGGAGGCGCCGGTGGAGGAGCGCGAGGAGGCGGTGCAGAACGGCGGGGCCCACTACGCGGAGTCGCTGCCGGTGGAGTACCAGCCCGACCCGGCCTACCTGGCCCTGTTCCAGCAGGCCCTGACCGGCTCCGCCCGCCGCCTGGCCCACGCCGTCGGGGTGCTCACCGAGCTGCTGCTGGCCGAACGCGGACCCGACCTGGTGCTGGCCTCCCTGGCCCGCGCCGGCACCCCGGTGGGGATCCTGGTGCGCCGCTGGGCGCAGCACGTGCACGGGCTGCAGCTGCCGCACTACGCGGTGTCCATCGTGCGCGGCCGCGGCATCGACCCGGTGGCGCTGCGCTACCTGGCCGCCCACCACGACCCCGCCGCGGTGGTGTTCGTGGACGGCTGGACGGGCAAGGGCGCCATCACCTCCGAGCTCACCGCCGCCCTGGCCGAGCACGAGCTGGCCACCGGTGCGCGGTTCAACCCCGACCTGGCGGTGCTGGCCGACCCCGGGCGCTGCGTGCGCACCTTCGGCACCCGCGAGGACTACCTCATCGCCTCGGCCTGCCTGAACTCCACCGTCTCCGGCCTGGTGTCGCGCACGGTGCTCAACGCCACGCACATCGGACCCGCCGACTTCCACGGCGCCAAGTTCTACGCCGAGCTGGCCGGCTCCGACGTCTCCACCGACTTCCTGGACGCCGTCACCGCCCACTTCGACGCCGTCCGCGCGGAGGTCGCCAGCTCCTGGCCGCACGTCGCGGCCGGCGACCGCGAGCCCACCTGGTCGGGCTGGGCGGCGGTGCGGGAGATCAGCGAGGCCTACGGCATCGGGCAGGAGAACCTGGTCAAGCCCGGCGTGGGGGAGACCACCCGGGTGCTGCTGCGGCGGGTGCCGTGGAAGGTGCTGGTGCGCCCGGACGCCCGCGCCGAGCTGGGGCACGTGCTGCTGCTCGCCGAGCGGCGAGGAGTGCCGGTGGAGGACGTGGCCGACCTGGCCTACTCCTGCGTCGGGCTGATCCACCCGCGCTACACCCGCGGCGCCACCGGGGCCGACGGCGCCGCCGCGCAGGTCCTGGCGTGAGCGCGCCCGGACCCACGGTCATCTGCGCCGACCTCGACCGCACCCTGATCTACTCCGCCGCGGCGCTCGCCCTGGACTGCGCGGACGCCGACGCGCCGTCGCTGCTGTGCGTGGAGCTCTACCAGGGAGCACCGCAGTCGTTCATGCTCACCGACGCCGCCCGGTGCCTGGCCGAGGTGGCCACCCGGCACGTGCTGGTGCCCACCACCACCCGCACCGTGGAGCAGTACCAGCGGGTGCAGGTGCCCGGCCCGCCGCCGGCCTACGCCATCTGCGCCAACGGTGGCCGGCTGCTCGTCGACGGCGCGGTGGACGGCGACTGGTCCACCCACGTGGACACCCTGCTGGCGGCCTCGGCCCCGCTGGCGGAGGTGCGCGCCTGGTTCGAGCCCGCGCCGCAGTTCGTGCGCACCGTGCGGGTGGCCTCGGAGCTGTTCGTCTATGCGGTGGTGGAGCGCGACGACCTGCCGGCGGGCTGGCTCGCAGAGCTCAGCGAGTTCTGCCTGCCGCGCGGGTGGACGGTGTCGATGCAGGGCCGCAAGGTCTACTGCGTGCCCGAGCGGCTGCGCAAGTCCGCCGCCGCGGCAGAGGTCCATCGCCGAGTGGGCGCGGACCGGATGCTCGCCGCGGGCGACTCGCTGCTGGACACCGACCTGCTCGCCGCCGCCGACCTCGCCATCCGGCCCCGGCACGGCGAGCTGCACGACACCGGGTGGGCGGCACCACACCTCACCGTCACCCAGCACCACGGAGTGCGGGCCGGCGCGGAGATCGTCGACTGGTTCGCAGCCCAATAACGGCAGCCGCAGAATTCTCAGTACACTTCCGTCGTTCTCGCGACCTTTCCCTATTGCGCCGAAGGATTGTGCTGTGTTCAGAATTTTTGGTTGGTCTGTCGCGATCACCATCGCGGCCCTGGTGGGCACGTTGTTGGTGGGTGGACCGGCGGCCCTGACCATCGTGGCGATCCTCATCGTGCTCGAGGTCTCGCTGTCCTTCGACAACGCCGTGGTCAACGCCAAGGTGCTCGTCCGGATGAACGAGTTCTGGCAGCGCCTCTTCCTCACCGTGGGTGTGCTCATCGCGGTGTTCGGCATGCGGCTGATCTTCCCGCTGCTGCTGGTGGCGGTGACGGCCAAGATCAGCCCGGTCGAGGTGGTGAGCCTGGCGCTGGAGGGTGGCTCGATCGACGAGCCCGGCACGTACGCCAACCTGATCAACGCCGCACACCCCGCCATCGCCGGCTTCGGCGGCATGTTCCTGGGGATGCTGTTCCTGGACTGGCTGTTCGAGCAGCGTGACATCACCTGGCTGAGCTGGCTGGAGCGTCCGCTCGCCCGGATCGGCGCCCTCAAGCAGGTCTCCGTCGCGGTGGCCCTGATCGCCCTCGCCCTGGCTGCGGGCTTCTTCGGCCCGCACGCGCACTCCGGGGACAAGTCCTTCGAGGTGCTCCTCTCCGGGGTGCTCGGCATCGTCACGTACCTGGTGGTCAACGGCCTGGGATCACTGTTCGAGGGCGCCCAGGACGATGACGACGAGGCCGAGCTGGTCCCGGTCGGCGCGGACGCGAGGCAGCCGGACGGCAGCGCGCTCGAGCCCGCCGGCGCGGCCGGCAGCGGCCCCAGCACCCTGGCCAAGGCCAGCGGCAAGGCCGCGTTCTTCCTGTTCCTCTACCTCGAGGTGCTCGACGCGTCGTTCTCCTTCGACGGCGTGGTGGGGGCCTTCGCCATCACCCAGGACATCTTCATCATCGCGATAGGCCTGGGCGTCGGCGCCTTCTGGATCCGCTCGCTCACGGTGTACCTGGTGCGCAAGGGGACGCTGGAGGACTACGTCTACCTCGAGCACGGCGCACACTGGGCCATCGGGGCGCTGGCGGTGCTGCTGCTGGTGACCGTGGAGTACGAGGTGCCCGAGGTCATCACTGGGCTGATCGGGGTCGGCTTCATCGGTGCCGCGTTCATCAACTCGGTCATTCGGAACAAAAAGGTCGGAGAACGGCCGCACACGTTCGTCTGACCCGCGTCCGCGGCGAGGCGTCAATTCGCGGGAAAGAATGGCGCGAACGGCACAAGCGACGCATTTCGGACATTCGGTAGTGAGGTGGGCGGGTCCCCCGAACGTGAGTGACGACGCGGGGTGAGCGCCTCAGCTGAGCGGCGTCCACCAGTCGTCGAGCGCGGGGGCCTCGTCCACCACGACCCGCTCCCCGGGGCGCGGCACGGCGAGCGCCACGCCGTGCTGCAGGGCGGCCTCGCGCACCCGCTGGGCGGGCTCGGGCCAGGAGTGGAAGGCCAGGTTGAAGGTGGCCCAGTGGATGGGGATGAGCAGCCCGCCGCCCAGGTCGCCGTGCGCACGGACAGCCTCCTCCGGGTTCATGTGGATGTCCGGCCACTGGTCGCCGTAGGCGCCGATGGGGAGCAGGGTGAGGTCGAAGGGGCCGTAGGTCTCCCCGATGCCCGCGAAGGCCGGGGTGTAGCCGGTGTCGCCGCCGAAGAACACCGAGTGGCGTGGTCCGGCGATCACCCAGGAGGCCCAGAGGGTGGTGTCGCGCAGCAGCGAGCGGCCGGAGAAGTGCCGGGCCTCGGTGCAGGTGATGGTCAGCCCGCCCACGGTGGTGTGCTGGTTCCAGTCGAGCTCGACGATGCGCTCCTCGGGCACGCCCCAGCCCCGCAGGTGCGCGCCGATGCCCAGCGGCACCACGAACGGCGCGCTCTGGGTGCGCAGCAGGGCGCGCACCGTGGGCAGGTCGAGGTGGTCGTAGTGGTCGTGGGAGATCACCACCGCGGCCAGCTGCGGCAGCTCGGACAGCTCGGCCGGCACCGGGTGGATGCGCCGCGGGCCGATCACCGGGGAGGGCGAGACGCGGTCCGACCACACCGGGTCGACCAGCACCGTGGCTCCGTCGACCTCCACCAGCACCGTGGCGTGGCCCAGCCAGGTGGCGGCGAGCTCGGCGGCCGGGGTGCTCAGGTCGGGCTCCACCAGGGGCACCGGCCGCGACGGCCGTCCGCCGTGCCGACGCGTGATCATCGACCAGGCCAGCGAGCCGCCCTCCGTGGCGACCACGCCGTCGGAGGGCAGCGTGTTGTGGAAGGAGCCGTCGCGGTAGTGCGACGAGCCCGCGGCGTACGGGCGGATCTGGGACCGGGAGGCGCCCAGCGCGCGGGGCAGGCCCCACGCGGCGCGGCCGACGAAGGTGGCGGGGGCGACCAGGGCGGCCAGCAGGGCGTTGCGGCGGAGAGTGCGGATCATGTCCCAGAGCCTGACACCTGGGCGTGGCTGCTGCCTCTCCGGTGTCGCCACGGGCCCGGGTGACCCACACTGGGGCCATGAAGTTCCTGGAGGTCAGCGGTCTTGGTCCGGTCAGCCGAGTGGGGTTGGGTACGTGGCAGTTCGGCTCCAAGGAGTGGGGCTACGGCGACGGCTACGCCTCCGGGGCCGCCCGCGACATCGTGCGGCGGGCTCGCGAGCTGGGCGTGACGCTGTTCGACACCGCCGAGGTGTACGGCTTCGGCAAGAGCGAGCGGATCCTGGCCGAGGCGCTGGGGGCTGAGCGCGCCGAGGTGGTGGTGGCCAGCAAGGTGTTCCCGGTGGCGCCGTTCCCGCCCCTCGTGCGGCGCCGGGCGGAGGGCAGCGCCAAGCGGCTGGAGCTGAGCTCCATCCCGCTGTACCAGGTGCACCAGCCCAACCCGGTGGTGCCGGACTCGGTGATCATGCCGGGGATGCGCAGCCTGCTGGAGGAGGGCCGCATCGGGGCGGTGGGCGTGTCCAACTACTCGCTGCAGCGCTGGCGCAAGGCCGACGAGGCGCTGGGGCAGCCCGTGGTGAGCAACCAGGTGCAGTTCTCCCTGGCCCACGCCGACCCGCTGGAGGACCTGGTGCCCTTCGCCAAGCGGGAGAACCGCATGGTGATGGCGTACAGCCCGCTGGCCCAGGGGCTGCTCGGCGGCAAGTACAGCGTGGCCAACCGGCCCGGTGGGGTGCGGGCGGCCAACCCGCTGTTCGGCACCGAGAACCTGCGCCGGGTGGCGCCGCTGCTGGACACCCTGCGCGAGGTGGCCGCCGGGGTGGACGCCAAGCCCGCCCAGGTGGCGCTGGCGTGGCTGCTCAGCCTGCCGCAGGTGGTGGTGATTCCCGGGGCGTCCAGCGTGGAGCAGCTGGAGTTCAACGTGGCCGCCGCCGACCTGGAGCTGCCCGCCGACGCCCGAACGGCGCTCACCGACGCCGCCCGCGCCTTCCGCCCGGTGTCCACCGTCCGCACCCTCACCGACGGCGTGCGGGAGCGGATCGGCCTCTAGCGCACCGCGTCGGAGGGCTAGGCGGCGAGCAGCATCGCCAGCACGGCGGTGTCCGGGTCACGGCTGGGATCGACCCCGTCGCGGCTGATCAGCCCGGTGATCGTCCCGCCGGGCTCGGTCTCCACCCACGCTGCCCGGTGCGCCAGCCCCAGGTACGGAATGCCCGGCAGCAGCAGGCACCCCGAGGCCACCCCGGCGCACTCGGGCAGCGACGGGGTGGTCTCCGACGGCGGGTGCAGCATCAGCAGCGCGGGCGGCTGGTGTCCGGCGAAGCGGCCGGGCTGCACCGCGCCCTCGCCCAGCACCGGGCCCTCCGCGGTCACCATGCCCACCGCGCGCAGGTCGGGATCGTCGGGGCACTCCTCGTGCACGCCGAAGACCGTGGTGGTGGGCAGCAGCCCCGGCACCGCGGCGGTGCGCACGGCCAGCACCAGCAGCTGGGTCCACTCCCGGGTGGAGGCCGGCCACCGGCCGCTGACCATGAATCCGCGCAGCTCACCACCCACGTGCAGCGGTGCGACCTCGACGTTGGCGCTCGTCTGTCCGGGCATCACGGACCTCCTCCACGGCGAGGGGACATCCTGGACGCGGACCCCGCTGGCACACAAGGCGTGTCGAGTGCCAGCCCGCGCGGGAACAGCCACCGTCCGTGATCTGTTTCACAGTGCATGACGACCTACGTGGCAGCCACGGCCTACGGCGGACCCGAGGTGCTGGCGGAGTACGACGAGGAGATCCGCGAGCCTGCACCGGGGGTGGCCCGGGTGCGGGTGCACGCCGCGGGGGTCAACCCCATCGACGTCAAGCT
Organism: Rhodococcus sp. X156; assembly: GCF_004006015.1. Lineage (NCBI taxonomy): Bacteria > Bacillati > Actinomycetota > Actinomycetes > Mycobacteriales > Nocardiaceae > Rhodococcus > Rhodococcus sp. X156. Next base: position 78,568 of record NZ_CP034766.1, read on the forward strand.
CTACAGCGGCCAGATGGGCGACGACGCCGCCAAGCTGCCGATGCGGCTCGGCTTCGAGGTCTCCGGCGTGGTGGAGGCGGTCGGCCCGGGCGGCGCGGTCGGCCCCGCCGGGTCGGTGTCGGTGGGAGACGCGGTGATCGGCTACCGGGTGGGCGGCGGCTACGCCGAGGAGGTGTTCGTCCCCGGCCGCGCGGTGCTGCCCCGGCCCCACCACTACAGCTGGGACCAGGCTGCCGGGCTGATGCTGACCGGCACCACCGCCGTGCACGCGCTGACCGCCACCCGGGTGGCCGCGGGTGAGACGGTGCTGGTGCACGGCGCCGCGGGCGGGGTGGGCCTGATGGCGGTGCAGATCGCCCGGGCGTGGGGCGCCACCGTCATCGGCACGGCCGGATCCGCGCAGCACGACCTGCTCCGCTCCCTGGGCGCGGAGCCGGTGGAGCACGGCGCCGGGCTGGCCGAGCGGGTCCGCGAGCTCGCTCCGCACGGGGTGCAGGCCGCGGTGGACACGGTGGGCGGCGACGAGGCGGTGGACGTGTCGCTGCAGCTGGTGGGCAGCCCGGCCCGGGTGGCCACCATTGCCGCGTTCGGCCGCGGTGACACCGGCATCAAGGTGCTGGGCAACGGTCCCGGCGCCGACCCCGGCACCGCGCTGCGCGACGCCGCCCGCATGGAGCTGGTCGCCCTGGCCGAGGAGGGTGCGCTGACCGTGGTGGTGGACGAGACCTTCCCACTGAGCCGGGCCGCCGACGCACACCGCAAGATCCTCACCGGACACACCCACGGCAAGATCATCCTGCGGCCATGACCCCGGCCCGTACCCTCACCCGGGTGCGGGCCACCTTCCTCGGCGTCTCCAGCGTCCTGTTGCGCGACAACAGCTCTGCGGTGCTCGGTGCTGGACACGGCCCGGACGCCACTCAGGTCCGCATGGCAACCGCCGGCGACACCGTGCGCTACGGCAGCTTCGCGGTCACCCTCTTCCCCGCCCCGCACACCCCGCGCCCGGCCTTCCCTGGCGTGATCGACCGTCCGCTGCGCCCGCCGAGCTCCATCCGATGAGCACCCGTGCGCCCCGTCCCCCTGGCCGCCGCCCGAGCGGGGCCCGGCCGGCCCGCCGCACCGCGCCGCCGACCGCCCCCGACCGGGTGGGGCTGCGCACGCGCCTGGTCGCCGCACCCCGACGGGTTCGCGCGCTCGGTGCCGCGGTGGTGGGCCTGGTGTACCTGGGCGCTGTCGGGCTGGCCGCTTCCGGTGGCAGCTGGTGGGTGACGCTGTTGTGCGTGCTGGCTGGCGCGGCAGCGGGTGCGGTGGTGGTGGCGGCCGAGCCCGGGCAGACCCAGGCCCTGGCCGAGCGACTGGGCTGGGAGAGCGGCCCCGGATGGCTGCGGGCCGTGCAGTCCGACGTGGACTCCGGCCGGCTGCCCCGCACCGACGCCACCGAGCGGGAGCTGGCCCGCCGATATGCCTGGGTGCGCCTGGAGCAGCGCCGACCCGCGCAGCTGCTGGCCGCGGGTCTGGTCGCCGCGACGGTGGTCTACCTGCTGGTGGTGCTGCTGGGCGGTGCGGTGCCGGGCTCGGCCGTGCCTGGTCTGGTGGTGTTCCCGGTCGGGGCGGCGGTGGTGTGCGGGAGCACCTGGCGCCAGCACCGCACCTACGCCCGGGTCCTGCGGGTGCTGGGACCGGACGAGCGGACCTGGGAGCTGCGGCGGCTGCGCGCCCGCACCGGCGCGGACCGAGCCTGAGGCACGGACGGGTGGCGCTGGCTCAGCGCGAGGGCACCTGGTCCTGGGGGATCACCTGCAGCAGTCCGTCGGTGTTGCCCGCCACCAGGACCTCCCCCGAGGCAGGATCCACCGCCACCGAGTTGGGCTGGCGCACCGTGGGCAGCGTCCCCAGGGTGCGCGGCGCCCGCGGGTCGGCCACGTCCACCACCGCCAGCTGGTTGTCGGCGGTGCGGGTGATGAACAGCAACGCTCTGGCGGCGTCGTAGGCCAGGCCGTACGGCCTCCCTGTCGCCGCGATCCGGGCCAGCACCTGCAGCTGCACGTCGGGGCGGCCCTGGCGGTGGTCGGGCGGGGCCACGCGCACCAGGTACACCGCCTCGCCCACCGTGTCGGCCACGGCGACCACGCCCGCTGCGCTGCCGGTGCCCTGGGTCTGCCCGGGTGCGGCCAGCGCGATGGTGTGGGTGAGCTGGGTGCCCAGCGGCGTCTGGGCCACCAGCGTCCGCTGCGCGGCGTCGTAGACCCACAACCCCTGGCCGCGGACGTCGGAGACCACTGCGTACCCGCCCACGGCGGCGAGCCCGCCCGGCTGCGGTGGTCCGGCGGGCAGCTCACCGACGACGGCGCCCTCGCGCAGGAACACCACGCCGCCGCCGAGCTCGTTGTTCACCACCACCGTGCCGTCGGCGGTGCGCACGGCGTTGTGCGGGTTGCGGCCAACCTCCGTGGTGCGGCGCAGCACGGCCCCGTCGGCCAGGCTGACCTCCAGCACCGTGTCGTTCTGCTCCAGCGGCGCGAGCACCGGCCCCCCAGGGGCGGCCAGGTCGAGGTGGCGCGGGGCACCGCCGTCGGTGGGCACCACCTGGCGCACCGTGCCCGCGGCCACGTCCACCAGGGCGATGCCGTCGGGGCCCTTGAGCCCCACCGCCGCAGTGCCGTCGCTGCCCACCACCACGGCCTCCGGGTTGTTGCCCACCGCGATGGTGCGGCCGACCGGGGCGACGCTCGGGGCGGGTGCCAGCCCTGGCTCGGCGGGACCGTCGGCCACCGGGGGGTTGCCGGGGGCGGGGGTCTGCGACGCGGTGGAGGAAGAGGTGTCCGAGCCGGTGCACGCCGGCAGCAGCAGCGAGCCGGCCAGCGCCAGCGCCACCCATCCCCGCTGGGTCACGGCCGGCCGAGCCCGATCACCGGCGCCCTGCCGCCCGCGCGCACCTCAGCCAGATCCAGCACGCCGCTCATCTTGCGCTCCCGAGCCCGCGGCAGCGACTTCCAGCCGCCACCGCGGCGCCGAGGGCAAAGGGGTCAGCCGGGGTGCGCCAGCTCGCCCTGGGCCCCGGCGTCAAAGGCGGCCTGCAGCACGGGGTCGACCTCTCGGCCCAGCGCGGCGCGGCAGCCCCACACCGCCAGCGAGGTCCACCAGCGGGCTCTGCGCAGCATGGCGTGGCTGTCGCCGGTCACCACGAAGCGGGCGAGCCGGTCGGGGACGCCCTGGGCGCGCTCGGCCCAGCGGGCGGAGAGCCGGGCGGGCACCAGCTGGTCCTGGTCTCCGTGGGCGAGCACCACGGTGCGCCCGCGCACGGTGGACACGCTCTCCCCGTCGGGCAGCCAGGGCGCCAGACCCACCACGCCGGCCACGCGGGGGTGGGCGGCGGCGGCGACCGCGGTGCGCCCGCCCATGGAGTGGCCCAGCAGCACCACCGGAGAGGTGCCGACCAGCTCGGCGAGCACGGCCCGCACGTCGTGCACGGGGTCCTGGTGGTGTCCGTTCCAGCCGCGGTAGCGGTAGCGGACGGTGCCCACCGCGACGTCAGGCAGCGCCCGCTGCACGGCGCGGGCAAGGGGCAGCATCCGCAGCCGGGCCAGTCCGAGGGGCATGGGCTGGGCCCGCGAGCTGGCCCTGCCGCCGGGCAGCACCAGGACCACCGGTTCCTCGCCCCGGGGCGCGCGCAGCCAGTCGACGCGGGGGAGGGCGGTCAGAGGAAGAGCACCAGGCAGAGGGCCAGAACGATGGCGAGCACCACCAGCACCGCCACCGGCACCAGCCAGCGCCGGCTGGGGGAGGCGGGCCCGGCGAAGGGGGCTGCGTCGCTGTGGGCGCCCACGCGCTGCGGTGCGGCCTGCGGCTGCTGCCCCAGCGTCCACGGCGGCAGGTTGCCCTCTGCGCCGGCCGGGCTGGAGCCGCTCGGTCCGCGCTGGGGACCGACGCCGCCGCGGGCCCAGGGGGGAGCCCCGACGGTGGAGTAGCCCGACGGTGCGGAACGGACCATCTGGGTGCGGTCGGCGTCGCCGGTGGGCGCTGCCGAACCTGGTCGGGCCGCCGGTCCGGCAGCGGCCCGGGCGGTCGGTGCCGTGGCACCGGCGGGCCGGCGCACCACCTGGGTGCGGTCCTCGGCGGGCGTGCTGCTGGCGGTGGGGCCGCGGCGGGGGACCACCTGGGTGCGGTCGCTGGTGTCCGTCTCGGCGGGGGTGCTCGCGGCGGGTGCCGGCCGGCGCACCACCTGGGTGCGGTCCTCAGCGGTGGCGCCAGCACCCACACCACCGGCGGCAGGAGCGCCGGCACCGTCGGGCCACTGGAACGGCGGCGGGAAGGGGCCGCCCGAGGCCGGTCCGCTGCCCGCGGCGGCGAGCAGCAGGTCGCGCTGCTGGCGGAACTGCTCGGTGGAGATGCGGCCGGCGGCGACCTCGGAGTCGAGCCTGCTCAGCTCGTCGTGCAGCGCCACTGTGCCTCCTTCTGCCGTGCATGCGCGTCGCGGTGCAGGGGCTTGTCGTGCTTCGGGCGGGGTGCAGGTCTGGTGCGAGGCTGTGCAGGCACGGAATAGCAGCCCCGTCGTGGACTGTTGACATTGTGCACGCACAACCGTGCCGGCAGGCGCAGATCGTCGACGACCTGCCGTCCGATCGACGTAGGGTGTCGCAATGTCCTGGTTCGACAGCATGTTCGGGTCCCCATCCACCGTGATCGCCCCCGGTGACGCGCTGCCCGGGCGGGACACGCCGGTGCGCGCCGGCGAGACGCACTACGTCAACGGCCGTCCGCTGCACCCGCCGTTTCCCGACGGCATGGCCACCGCCGTGGTGGCGATGGGCTGCTTCTGGGGTGCCGAGCGCGTCTTCTGGGAGCTGGACGGGGTGTACACCACCGCCGTCGGCTACGCCGGTGGCCACACCCCCAACCCCACCTACGAGGAGACCTGTACCGGGCGCACCGGGCACGCCGAGTCGGTGCTGATCGTCTTCGACCCGGCCCAGATCAGCTACGAGCAGCTGCTGCGGGTGTTCTGGGAGAACCACGACCCCACGCAGGGCATGCGTCAGGGCAACGACCGCGGCACCCAGTACCGCTCCGCCATCTACGCCATGGACGAGGCGCAGCTGCAGGCCGCCCGCAAGTCCCAGGAGTCCTACCAGGCTGAGCTGGCCAAGGCGGGCTACGGCGAGATCACCACCGAGACAGCGCTGCTGACCGAGGCTGGGGGTGGCGGCTTCTACTACGCCGAGGACTACCACCAGCAGTACCTGGCCAAGAACCCCAACGGCTACTGCGGGATCGGCGGGACCGGGGTGTCCTGCCCGGTGGGTCTCGGCGCGGTGTAACCGCTGATCGGGCCGTCTTTTCGGATGGCCGGCGCACGGCGACGGGGCTACCTTGGGGTGCCTGTCGCCGTGCGAGCCTCCTTGGAGGGCCGATGCAGTGTGTCGTGGGTGCAGCCGCCGCTAGGGCGGTCCGTCCGACCATGCCCGAGCAGTCATGACCGAGGTCGCCCCGCGGCCGGTCGTCACCCGCCCCTACCCGGCCCGGGTCGCGCCCAAGGGCAGCGCCATCGTCAAGTACTTCAGCACCACCGATCCCAAGACGATCGGGCTGATGTACCTGGTCACGGCGTTCGCGTTCTTCATGGTCGGCGGGGCCATGGCCCTGTTCATGCGGGCCGAGCTGGCCCGGCCGGGGATGCAGTTCCTCTCCTACGAGCAGTACAACCAGCTGTTCACCATGCACGGCACGATCATGTTGCTGCTGTACGCCACTCCGGTGGTGTTCGGCTTTGCCAACTACATCGTGCCGCTGCAGATCGGCTCGCCGGACGTGGCGTTCCCGCGGCTGAACGCCTTCTCGTACTGGCTGTTCCTGTTCGGTGGACTGATCACCCTGGGTGGGTTCATCACCCCTGGTGGTGCCGCTGACTACGGCTGGACGGCCTACACGCCACTGTCGTCGGTGGAGAGCTCGCCGGGTGCCGGCGCCGACCTGTGGATCATGGGCCTGGCCATCGCCGGCCTGGGCACCATCCTCGGTGCGGTCAACATGATCACCACCGTGGTCTGCCTGCGCGCCCCCGGCTTGACGATGTTCCGGATGCCGATCTTCACCTGGAACATCCTCATCACGGCGGTGCTGATCCTGTTGGCGTTTCCCATCCTCACCGCCGCGCTGCTGGCGCTGGCGAGCGACCGAAACCTCGATTCGCGCATCTTCGACCCCGCCAACGGTGGGGCGATCTTGTGGCAGCACCTGTTCTGGTTCTTCGGTCATCCCGAGGTCTACATCGTGGCGCTGCCGTTCTTCGGCATCGTGAGCGAGATCTTCCCGGTGTTCTCCCGCAAGCCGATCTTCGGCTACAAGGGGCTCATCTTCGCCACCCTGGCCATCGGGGCCCTCTCGGCCGCGGTGTGGGCGCACCACATGTACGCCACCGGCGCGGTGCTGCTGCCGTTCTTCGCCTTCACCACCTTCCTCATCGCCGTGCCCACCGGCGTGAAGTTCTTCAACTGGATCGGCACCGTGTGGAAGGGGCAGATCACCTTCGAGTCACCCATGCTGTTCGCGATCGGCTTCCTGGTGACCTTCCTGCTGGGTGGCCTCACCGGGGTGCTGCTGGCCGCCCCGCCGATCGACTTCCACGTGACTGACAGCTACTTCGTGGTGGCGCACTTCCACTACGTGCTCTTCGGCACCATCGTCTTCGCCACCTACGCCGGCATCTACTACTGGTTCCCCAAGATGACCGGCCGGATGCTGGACGAGAAGCTGGGCAAGCTCCACTTCTGGCTGACCTTCATCGGCTTCCACCTGACGTTCCTGGTGCAGCACTGGCTGGGCAACGAGGGCATGCCGCGCCGCTACGCCGACTACCTGCCCTCCGACGGCTTCACCACGCTGAACACGGTGTCCACCATCGGGGCGTTCGTCCTCGGTGCCTCCACGCTGCCGTTCCTGTGGAACGTCTTCGTCAGCTATCGCTACGGCAAGGCGGTCGACGTCGACGACCCGTGGGGCGGCGGCAACTCCCTGGAGTGGGCCACCACCTGTCCCCCGCCGCGGCACAACTTCACCGAGCTGCCCCGCATCCGGTCGGAGCGTCCCGCCTTCGAGCTGCACTACCCGCACATGCAGGACCGGATCCGCACCGAGGCGCACGTGGGGCCCACCTACCAGCCCCGCACGGAGCCGATCGAGAAGTCCTCGAACCCCAACCTGTCGGAGTACACCCCGGGCGGCAACGAGCCGAAGGATCCGGGCACCACCAGCGGGAGCACCCACCAGTAGCGCTTGCTCTGGCCAACCGCTGCCAGCGGCGGCACACTGGGTCCGTGCCTGAGCTGCCCGAGGTAGAAGCGCTGGCCCACCACCTGCGCGAGCACGCCGTCGGCGCGGTCATCGGTCGGGTGGACGTCGCCGCCGTCACCGTGCTCAAGACCTTCGACCCACCGGTGAGCGCCCTGGTGGGACGGACCGTGACCGGCGCGACCCGCCACGGCAAGCACCTCGACCTGGACTGCGACGGGCTGCACCTGGTGGTGCACCTGTCGCGCGCCGGCTGGCTGCGGTGGTCGGACTCCCTCAGCGCCACCCCGCCCAAGCCGGGCAAGGGCCCGCTCGCGCTGCGGGTGCACTTGGGCGAGCCGCCTGGTGCCCCCGGTTTCGACCTCACCGAGGCCGGCACGCAGAAGCGGCTCGCGGTGTGGGTGGTGGCCGATCCGAGCGAGGTGCCGGGGGTGGCCAAGCTCGGGCCGGACGCGCTCAGCGTCTCCGTGGACGAGCTGGCGCCGCTGCTGGCCGGGCACCGGGAGCGGTTGAAGACGCTGGTCGTCAATCAGTCGTGGCTGGCCGGCATCGGCAACGCCTACTCCGACGAGATTCTGCACGTGGCGCGGCTGTCGCCGTTCGCCACCGCCGCCCGGCTCACCGACGACGAGGTGGCCCGCCTGCACGCCGCGATGCAGACGGTGCTCACCGATGCGGTGCAGCGCTCGGTGGGCCAGGACGCGGCCCGGCTGAAGGGGGAGAAGCGCTCCGGCCTGCAGGTGCACGCCCGCACCGGACTGGCCTGCCCGGTGTGCGGGGACACCGTGCGGGAGGTCTCCTACGCCGAGCGCTCCTTCCAGTACTGCCCCACCTGCCAGACCGGGGGCAAGCCGCTGGCCGACCGCAGGATGTCGCGCCTGCTGCGCTGACTCCACCCACCCGTCGGTGCCGTCTCCGGGTCCGTGGCAGGCTTGACGGCATGGCTGGAGACGACAACGCAATGAACGAGGACATGCTCGAGCCGAGCGTGAGCCTGGACCCCGACGAGATCGGTGACCCGGTGTCGGACACCACCATCGCGGAGACGACCGAGGACTGGCTGGGCGCCGACCGCGTCGGCACCACCGCCGCTGAGGAGCGCGAGGGCGAGACCCTGGACGAGCGCCTGGCCGAGGAGGTGCCCGACATCGAGCCGATCGAGCAGCTCGACCGCCCGGCCGCGGCGCTGGAGCCAGAGGAGCTCGACGAGACGGTGGACGACGTGGTGGTGCCGGACGAGCCCGTGGACGGCGAGGACATCAGCTACGACTGAGCCTGTGCGGCACGGGCGCTCCGTATCCTGACTCCCATGACGAGCTGGAGTGTTGCCGTGCCCAAGCCGCTCAGCGACCGGTTGCCCGCCCGGCTCACCGGCGAGCACGCGCCGGTGGTGTCGGTGGTGCGCCTGCACGGCGTGATCGCCGCCGGAGCGGCCGGGCTGGGCCGCCAGCAGCTGAACGCCGACAACGTGGAGGCCGCGCTCAAGCGGGCCTTCACCGCCGACGGGGTGCAGGCGGTGGCGCTGGCCATCAACTCCCCTGGTGGCTCGCCCACGCAGAGCCAGCTCATCGGCAGCCGCATCCGCCAGCTGGCGGCCGAGCACGACGTGCCCGTCCTGGCGTTCTGCGAGGACGTCGCCGCCTCTGGTGGCTACTGGTTGGCCTGCGCCGCCGACGAGATCATCACCACGCCCACCTCCATGGTCGGCAGCATCGGGGTGGTCAGCGCCGGCTTCGGCATGGAGGGCCTGATCGACAAGCTCGGCGTGGACCGCCGGCTGCACACCGCAGGGTCGAACAAGGCCCGTCTGGACCCCTTCTCCCCGGAGAAGGAGGAGGACGTGCAGTGGCTGCTGAGCATGCAGGCCGACATCCACCGCGAGTTCGGCGCCTGGGTGCGCGAGCGGCGCGGCGACAACCTGGTGGGCACCGACGACGAGCTGTTCACCGGCGACGTGTGGATCGGCCGTCGGGCGGTGCAGATGGGCCTGGCCGACCAGGTGGGCGTGATGCGCGAGGTGCTCGCCGAGCGGTACCCCAGGGCGACGGTGCGCACCATGCACGCCAAGAAGTCGCTGGCCGCCCGGCTGGGGCTGCCCGGTGGCGGTGCGGAGGCCGTGCTCGGCGGGGCCCTGTCCGGTGCGGGGCTGGCGGCGGCCCTGGCCGGGGAGCTCGTGGGCGCGGTGGAGCAGCGCGCCGCCTGGGCCCGCTTCGGCCTGTAGCGACGGCCCCGCGGACCGGGGCGGGGACGAGGGCGTGTGCCCGCGCAGGGCCGGCGTGGCAGCATGAAGCGGTGACCGACCTGCCGAGCACTACCGTTGCCGATCTTCCCGCCGAGCTGCCCGAGGGGGTCGTCCTGCTGGACGTCCGCGAGGACGACGAGTGGGCCGCCGGGCACGCCCCCGAGGCGGTGCACGTGCCGATGGCCGACATCCCGGCTCGGCTGGACGAGCTGCCCGCCGACGCCGACCTGCAGGTGGTCTGCAAGGCCGGTGGCCGCTCCGCTCGCGTGGTGGCCTACCTGCAGCAGGCCGGCCGCCAGGCCACCAACGTCGAGGGCGGCATGCTGGACTGGCAGGCCGCCGGTCGCCCGCTGGTGAGCGAGACCGGCGCTGAGCCCACCGTGATCTGATGCAGCAGTTCTGTCACCGGTGTGCCGCCGCGCTGCCCCTGCGGGGACGGCCCATGCAGTGGTGCCCGCGGTGTGGCGGCGTGCTGTCGGCGCCCACCACCACCCCGCCGGTGGCGCTGCGGTGGGTGGCCAAGCCCCCGCCGAGGGTGGTGGAGCGCGTGGTGCTGCGCCGCGAGCTCGGCCCCACCCCCCGCTACCAGCACGTCCCCCGCTGGGGGATGCCGCACACCCCGGTGCCGCGGGTGAGCGTGCCGCGCCCGCCCACTGCCCGCCAGCGGATGGCTGCACTGGCTGACACCGCCGGTGCCCTGCTGACCGGCGCCGCAGTGGTGCTGGCGCTGGCCGCGGCGGCCGAGCTGTGGCGCTACCTGCTGCTGCTGCGCAGCCGGTCCGAGCTGCTGGGCGCCACCACCGTGGCCATCTCCGACGCCGCGGTGATCACCACCGGCGTGCTGTCAGTGCTCACCGTCCTGTTCGCCATGGTCGTCTGCACGGTGTGGCTGGTGCGCGCCCGGGCGGCGGCGGCCGAGCGGATCGGCCGCCGCGATGCGCGCAGCGCCCGCAGCATCGCCCTGGGCATCTTCGTGCCCGGCTGGAACCTGGTGGCCCCCGGTGTGCTGCTCACCGAGCTGGAGCGCGACATCGACCCGGACAGCCACGGCCCGCGGCCATCCCGACGGCTGCGCTGGTGGTGGGCCGGGTGGGTGCTGTCGGTGGCGCTGGCCGCCGGGGCGTGGTTGTGGCGGCTGCGCGACAGCGTGCAGGCCCAGGCCGACGGAGTGCTGCTGGTGGCGCTGTCGGACGTGGTGGCTGCCGCCGTGGTGGTGCTGACGCTGCGGCTGGTGCGCGAGCACACCGCGGCGCTGGACCCGGCCGCGGGCTCCCGCCGGCGGCGGCGCACCCGCTGGGTGGCCTCGGTCCCCGTCGAAGCAGCTCCGGCCGTGGCCACAGCACCGAGTGCGGCCGTCGCGCCGCGCACCGAGGCACCCGCGCCGGGCGCCCGGACCGACACCGAACCTGCGCTGGCCGCCACCGGTTCATGAGCAGCGACCTTCCCGGGCAGCGACCTGTGGTGAGCGGGGACTCCGGCCGGCGTCGCACCCCGCTGGTGGTGGCGCACCGAGGGGCGTCGGCGGTGCGCGCCGAGCACACCCTGCAGGCCTACGAGCTGGCCCTGGAGCACGGCGCCGACGCCCTGGAGTGCGACGTTCGCCTGACCCGCGACGGGCACCTGGTCTGCGTGCACGACCGCCGGGTGGACCGCACCTCCACCGGCCGGGGCGTGGTGAGCCAGATGACCCTGGAGGGCCTCGCGGCGCTGGACTTCACCAGCTGGCACGACCCGGTACCGGAGAGCGCCGACGAGCTGGTGGGTGAGGGCTCGCACCGCGCCGACCTCCTCGACCTCGACGCCGGCGAGCGGGGCGAGGCTGATGCGCAGACTGAGGAGACCGACACGGTTCCCAGCATGCTCACGCTGGCCCAGCTGCTGGAGCTGGTGACGGACTACGCGCGCCCGGCCCGGCTGTTCATCGAGACCAAGCACCCGGTGCGCTACGGCGGGCTGGTGGAGGCCAAGCTGCTGGCGGAGCTGCGCCGCTACGGCCTGGCGTCGCCCCCCTCGGCCGCGCACGCCCGCGCGGTGGTGATGAGCTTCTCCCCGAGCGCGGTCTGGCGGGTGCGGCGCTCGGCGCCCATGCTGCCCACCGTGCTGCTGGGACGCACCGCCGCTGCGCTCGCCCCGCTGACGGTGGCCGCGGTGGGGGCCACCGCCGTCGGCCCCGGCATCAACCTGCTGCGCGCCGACCCCGGCCTGGTGCTGCGCGCCGCCGAGCAGGGCCGCGCCACCTACACCTGGACGGTGGACTCCGCCGAGGAGGCCGCGTTCTGCCAGGAGCTGGGCGTGGGCTGGATCGCCACCAACCACCCGCAGGCCATGCGGGGCTGGCTCACCTGAGGCGGCCGCCGACCACCACAGCGGCCGGGGACGGGCCGGTGCGGCCTCTGTAGGTTGAGCCTGTGGCTAAGAAGAGTGGACGCAAGGCGGGGCCCCGAGCAGGGCGCACCCGTACCGAGAAGGCCCCTCGCCCGGTAGTGGTCTCCCGGCCCTACGAGGGCCTGGCCGCCGAGTGCGACCTGGTGGCGCTGCGGGAGTTCGTCCCGTCCGCCACCGCGCAGCTGACGCTGGCCGAGTCGGGCCGCCCGGTGCTGCTGGGCACGGTGCTGCCGATGGCCTCGGCCGCGCTGGTGCGTGCCGGTGGCGAGGGCGGCACGCCGCCGGAGACCGGCATCGTCGGCCTGCAGGTGCAGACCCGGTCCGACGACATCAGCCGCGACCTAGGTGGGGCGATCGCCTGGTCGCGCCAGGCCACGGCCGGCGAGGTGCTGCAGATGGTGGACGGCACCGGTGAGCACGCTCCCCGGGCGCAGGAGCTGCTCGACCCCACCGCGGAGCTGGACATCACCGTGCACGACGACTTCGGCTGGTGGCTGCCCGAGGGGCAGACGCCCACCGACGAGGTGACGCTGAGCCTGGAGCGGGCCAACGACGCCATCCTGCCCACCGCGCTGCTGCAGGCCGACGGCGTGCGCAGCGCCTGGTGGGTGGACGCCGGGGAGAAGGCGCACCTGCGCTGGGTCCGCCCCGAGGACGAGGACGCGCTGATGCTGGCGCTGGCCCGGGTGCACGCCGAGGGCCGGCTCACCCTCGGTGAGGGCTCCCGCTACGCCGGGTCCTTCCGCGCCCACGGGCTGCTGGTGCCGGTGTTCGACCTCGACCGGGAGAGGCACGCCCAGGAGTGGGCCGAGGCCACCACCGAGCTGGGCCGGGCCCTGGACGAGGCCCTGGCGGTGGACGCCCCGCTCACTGCGGAGCAGCGTCGCTCCCGGGACGGGCTGCGCACCCGCCAGATCACCATCCGCTAGAGCTTCCGCACGCCGCGGCGAGCTGCTGCCCGGGCCTACCTGGGCTTGGTCAGCAGCTCGCTCGGCACCGGCTCGTCCGCGGCGATCGCGGCCCAGAACCGGGGGGCGTCGGAGGTCCACCGCGACCCGCCGTCGAACGGCACGGTGGTGGTGACCATTCCGCCGCGCATGGCCCAGCCCATCGCGGCCAGGTGCCACAGGTGGTCGCCGTCGTCCACGGTGAACGAGCTGACCCCGTTGGTGACCAGCGGGAACACCCGGAACGGGTTGAGCAGCGTGCCCACGCTGGAGGCCTTGCCCATCAGCGCGGAGAGGAACTCCCGCTGGTGGGCCACCCGGGTGACGTCGGCGTCGGGGTAGTCGTGCCGGTTGCGGACGTAGGCCAGTGCCTGTGCCCCGGTGAGGTCCTGGCAGCCGGGCTCGAACCGGGCTCCGGAGAACGGGTCGTTCATGCCGGGCGGGTCGATGCACATGTTCACCCCGCCGACGGCGTCGACGAGGTTGGCGAAGCCGCCGAAGCCGATCTCCGCGTAGTGGTCGATGCGCACCTTGGTGGCCACCTCGACGGTCTGCGCCAGCAGCGGCGCACCCCCGATCGCGAACGCGGCGTTCACCTTGTCCCTGCCGTGGCCGGGGATGGTGAGCTCGGAGTCGCGCGGGATGGAGACGAGCGTCGGGCTGTCGCTGCCCTCCGGGATGTGCAGCAGCATGATCGTGTCGGTGCGCGAGCCCCCGGCGTCGGACTCGCTGCCGGTGTTCAGCGCCTGCTCCTGGTCCGGGGTGAGGCCCACCCGGCTGTCCGAGCCGACGAGCAGCCAGTTGGTGCCCGGCGTGTCGGCGACGCGGCCCGGGTAGTCCTCCAGCGCCTCGGTGCGCTTGAGGCTGGAGTCGAGGTAGAAGAAGAACCCGACGAACAGCAGCACCAGCACCAGCGCCACCACCCCGATGCGGCGGCCCCAGCGGGGGCGACGGCGTCGGGGTCGTGGCGGGGCAGCGCCCACTCGGCGGGGGTCGGCCGGGCGCTGGGGCGGCTCACCGGAGCGTGGCTGTGCCGGGGGCTGGTCACGGTAGGGCTGGTCGGCGTAGGGCCGTCCGACGCGGGTGGGCGGGTACTGCTGGTCGGACCGCGCGCCGGCACCAGGCTGCGGGGGCACCTGCGACCACGCGCGGGGACGTTCCCGGGGGGCCTGTGGCATGGCCCTGGTCGGCTCGTCGCCACCACCTCGCGACGGACTTCTGCCCGCATTCCAGCCATCCATGCACAGCGACGATACGCAGGGGGGTGCCGGTCCGGCCGTGAAGCACCCCGCGCCGGTGCGCCGCGCCTCAGCCCGGCAGCGGGTCGCGCACCAGCGGGCAGGACATGCAGCGGGGTCCGCCCCGGCCGGAGCCGAGCTCGGAGCCGGCGATGGGCAGCACCTCCACGCCGGCCTCGCTCAGCCGGGCGTTGGTGCGCACGTTGCGCTCGTAGGAGATGACCACCCCGGGCTCCAGCGCCAGGGTGTTGTTGCCGTCGTCCCACTGCTCACGCTCGGCGGTCACCGGGTCGCTGCCGGTGTCGATCACGCGCAACCGGTCGATGCCCATGGCCGCAGCCGCGGCGCTGCGGAAGGGAGTCGGTCCACCCACCAGCACGGTTCCCGCTCCCGGGTCCCCGTCGTGGCCCGGCCGGATCGTGTACGCGGTGAGGCTGTCCACCACGGCGGAGTACATCACCATGGCGTCCCGGTCGACCATGGTGCAGACGGTGTCCAGGTGCATGGTGGCCCGCTGCTGGGCGATGGGCACCGCCAGCACGGTGTGCGCCACCCCGTCGCTGAACGCGCTGCGCGCCACCGCCTCCGCCCCGGCCGGGGTGGTGCGCTCCCCGACACCGATGGCCAGCACACCGGGCGCCAGCAGCAGCACGTCGCCACCCTCCACCGGCGCCGAGGCGTGGCCGTAGGCCCGGGCGGAGCCGGCGAAGCGCGGGTGGTGGCAGTACACCAGGTCGGTCAGTGCGGTCTCCCGCGACCGGGCGGGCAGGGCCAGCGCGCTGATCGCCACCCGCTCACCCACCCAGAACGACGGGTCGCGGGTGAACAGCAGGTTGGGCAGCGGAGCGAGGAGGAAGTCGCTGCCGTGGTGCATGCGGTGCACCAGCGACGTGCCGGCGGCGGCCCGGCTGACCGGCAGCTCGTCGAAGGTCAGCCCGGCCATGAGCACCCCGGCCAGCTCGGCGGCGTCTAGCTGGTGCAGGTGCTCGCTCAGCGCCTCGGCGAGCCCGGTGCCCAGCCGACGGGCGTCCACGGCCTCGGAGATGCCCCGGATGCGCGCGTCGGTGCCGGTGAGGGTCTCGGTGAGCAGCTGGGCCAGCAGCAGCACCTCCACCCCGCGTCCACGCAGCAGGTCGGCGAAGGCGTCGTGCTCCTGCTGCGCCCGCTCCACCCAGGGCAGGCCGTCGAAGAGCAGCTGGTCGGTGTTGCGTGGCGTCAACCGGGTCAGCTCGGGGCCGGGGCGGTGCAGCAGCACGCTGCGCAGCCGTCCCACCTCGGTGTCCACCGGGCCCACGGTGCTGCTCACAGCCACCCCACGTGTGGGGCGAGCAGGGCGTACCCGACGAAGGCCACCACGTCGATGAGGGCGTGGCCGACCACCAGCGCCCACAGGCGGTGGGTGCGCTGCCAGACCCGGCCGAACACCAGGCCCAGCACCACGTTGCCCAGGAACCCGCCGAAGCCCTGGTAGAGGTGGTAGCTGCCGCGCAGCAGCGCCGAGGCCAGCAGGGAGCGGTTCTCGCTCCAGCCCAGCTGGCGCAGCCGGGTGATCAGGTAGGCCACTACCAGGGCCTCCTCCGCCCAGGCGTTGGCCATGGCCGCGCCCACCAGCACCGGCACCCGCCACCAGGTGTCACCCAGCTCGGTGGGGACCACGGTGAGGTTGATGCCGATGGCGCGGGTCACCAGGTAGAAGCCCAGCCCGGGAATGCCGATGAGGGCGGCCAGACCGGCGCCCGACAGCAGGTCGCGCCGCGGTGCGCTGCGGTCCAGGCCCACCGCACGCAGCGCGAGCCCGCCGCGCCAGAGCAGGAAGATGCCGAGCCCACCCCACGCGGTCAGGCGCAGGATGCTGAGCAGCTGGCCGGCCAGGTCGAGCAGGTCGGCCGAGGCCTGCGGCACGTTGATGGCCACGCTCTGGTCGGACAGCGGGGCCGGGGCAGCCAGGGAGTCCAGCAGCGACACCAGGCTGCGCAGCCCGGACATGCCCAGCGTCACCAGCAGCACCAGGGCGATCTCCCAGTGCAGCACCCGACGCTCGCGGCCGGCCACCACCGTCGCGACCGGGGGCGGGGGCCGCAGCCAGGCACTGGTCACGGCTGCGACGTTAGCCGCGCGCACGCCGGTGGTGCGGACTGGCTACCGTCGCAGGGTGGCCACTTTCCTCACCCTCGGCGTCCCGGAGCCGCGCGCGGGCGATCCGCTGCTGGCCCGGCTGCTGGACGACCGCGCCGGTCGACGCCTGGCGGGGCCCCTGCACGCCCACCCGGTGGTGCTCGCCTCCCGGCTGAGCCGCCCAGGCGCTGACGGCGGAGCCCCGGCCGCCGGACCGGTGGTGGTGGAGCTCGACGTCGACCCCGCCGGGCTGCCCGAGCACACCGCCGTCCGCTACACCCTGCGTCCACCGCCGGAGCAGGTGCCCGACGCCCTCGCCGTGGACCTGCCCAGCCCCCGCGCCGTGCGGGTGAGCGTGCTGACGGACGTGCACCGGGTGGAGGCGGCCGGGCACCACCCGCAGCTGGACGCCGACGCTGACCCGGCCACGGTGGCCGACTTCCTCGCCGTCCTGGCCCACAGCCCGGTGGGCTTCATCGCCCGGGCCGACGACGCCGCCGGGGTGCTGCGAGTGCTGGCCGCCACGGTGGCCGCGCTGCGTGGCGACGACGTGCGCACCGCCTGGCGGGCGCCGGACGCCGCCCGGGTGCGCGCCGTGCCGGCCCCGGCGGCGAAGGCGCTGCGCGAGGTGCTGCTGAGCGTGGAGGTCCCCGACGCGTCGCGGGTGGCCGCCGACCTGGCCGAGGCCGGGCTGGAGCCACTGCCCTGAGCGGGGGCCGGGTGAGTTCGGGTGTCGCCGACCGGGTATCGGGCGGCGGTGCCTGCGCGACCGGTGGCGCGACACTGCGTAGGGTCGACACGTGCAGCGCGTGAGCTATCTCGGACCGGCGGGAACCTTCACCGAGGCCGCCTGCCGGCAGCTGGTCCACCCCAGCGCCGAGCTGGTCCCCGCCGCAACCCCGCCCGCGGCCCTGGCGCTGGTGCGCGACGGGGTGGTGGACGCGGCCTGCGTGCCGATAGAGAACTCGGTGGAGGGCTCGGTGCCCCCCACGCTGGACGCCCTGGCCAGCGGCAGCCGCCTGCAGGTGGTGGCGGAGACGGAGCTGGCGATCCGCTTCTCGGTGCTGGTGCGACCGGGCACGGCCGCCGCCGACGTCCGCACGGTGCGCACCCACCCGCACGCGGCCGCGCAGGTGCAGGGCTGGCTGCAGGAGCACCTGCCCTGGGCCGACCTGCAGGTGGGCGGCTCCACCGCCGCCGCTGCCCACGAGGTGCAGCAGGGCACCGCCGACGCTGCCGTGGCCACCGCGCTGGTCGGCCGCCAGCTCGGGCTGCAGCCACTGGCCGAGGGCGTGGCCGACGTGGCCGACGCCCGCACCCGCTTCGTGCTGGTGGTGCCGCCGTGCCCGCCGCCGCCCCGGACCGGCGCCGACCGCACCTCGGTGGTGCTCACGCTGGACAACACCCCGGGTGCGCTGGTGCAGGCGATGAGCGAGCTGGGGCTGCGCGGCATCGACCTCACCCGCATCGAGTCCCGACCCACCCGCACGGCGATGGGCACCTACCGCTTCTACCTGGACTGGGTCGGCCACGTGGAGGACCCCGTGGTGGCGGAGGCGCTCGCGGCGCTGCACCGTCGCTGCACCGAGCTGCGCTTCCTGGGCTCGTGGCCGGCGGCGGTGACCGACCCGGGCTCACCTCCCCCGCCGCCGGGCGATGCCGCGCAGTGGGTCGCCAGCATGCGGACGGGAGGCCAGGAGTGAGCGAGCAGGTGGCGCAGGTGGGACTGCCGCAGGGCAGCCTGATCCTGGCTCGGCACGGGCAGACCTTCTCCAACGTGCGCCACCGGCTGGACTCCCGGCCGCCCGGGGCGCCCCTGACCGACCTCGGCCACCAGCAGGCGCAGGCGCTGGCCCAGACGCTGGCGCCGGTGCCCAAGGCGGTGGTGGTCAGCTCGGTGGCGACCCGCGCCCGGCAGACGGCGACACCGGTGGCCACCACGTCCGGGCTGGACCTGCGAGTGCTGCCGGGGCTGCACGAGACCGACGCCGGGGCGCTGGAGGACCGGGAGGACCGCGAGGCGCACGAGGAGTTCATCCGCGTGTACGGGTCGTGGCACGAGGGTGCCCTGGACGAGCGGATGCCCGACGGGGAGAGCGGCCGGGAGGTGCTGACCCGGTTCGTGCCCGTGCTGGAGGAGCTGCGGGAGGAGCACCTGCAGACCCCGGACTCGCCGAACGTGCTGGTGGTCAGCCACGGCGCGGCGATCCGGCTGGTGGCGGCTCACCTGGCCAACGTCAACCGCGCCTTCGCCGCCACCTACGCCCTGCCCAACACCGCGCTGGTGGTGCTGCAGCCGACGCTGGACGGGGGGTGGCGCTGCGTGCAGTGGGACACCCACACCCCGCCGTTCACCCCGCCGGACGACGCCGCGGTGCACGGCCCCGCCTGAGCCCTTGGGGCGTCTGCAAGTACCACCAACAGCGCCCCGAGCGGTCTGCAACCGCTACCAAGACCACCCCGGACCGCTACCAGCCCGTCGCAGCGGGCGCGCTCAGAGCCGCAACGCCGAGCCGGTGGACTGGGTCGCGACCGCCTGGGCCTCGCCCAGCAGCGCGGCGGTCGCCCGCACCAGGTGCGCCGGGCTGGCCGGCCGGATGGTCGACCACATGCGGTGGTCGGGCGCGGCCCGCTCGGTGGAGGTGTAGCGACCGACCTCGGTGTCCAGCACCGCGACCACGCTGGGGTGGCGCCACCGACGCCCGCGGGTGGTGCACGCTGCGCCGAGCTGCGCAACGCCCACTGCCTTCGCCAGGGCTGCGGCCACCGCCGTGGCGTCGGCGTGCGCGGCGCCCAGCGCCAGCATCGCCTGCACGCCGGCGTCCGCCGACCGGGCCGAGGTCTCGTAGGCGGCGGAGAGCTGGTCGGTGGGCCCGCTCACCTGGCCCGTGGCGGCGGCAGCCACCGTGGGCAGCACCTCCACCGCCGCAGCCACCATGGAGCCGGGGGTGATCGGCGTCAGCACCACCTCGTCGTCGCGGCGGACGGCGCGGACGGTGCACTCGTCCTGCCGCACCACGAGGGCACGCACCTCCTTCTCGCCGTCGCGCCAGCGAACGTCCAGCTCCTCGTCGGGACGGGCGAGCGCGTGCAGCCAGCCCTCCAGCCGTGGCTCGACGTGCGTGCCGTGCACCAGGCCGCGGTCCTGGAGCTGGGCACGTGCCCCGTCCAGCAGGGCGTGTCGCTCGGCGAAGGTGTCGCCGTGCGGACGCAGCTGCAGCACCAGCGGGAAGGCGCCCAGCGCGAGGCGCTCCCACAGCAGGTCCAGCTCGAGGGTGGAGAGGCTGCACGGTTGGCCGACCACGGCCACGGTGGCGGCTGTCCTCACTGCTGGTGGTCGGCACCGATGACCGGGGGTGCGACCACCCGGCCGTCGGTGAAGTGATCGAGGTCCTTGAGGTAGTCCGGCACTGCGTGCTCGTCGTCGTCCTGGCCGTTGGCTCCGCGGGCGCCCGCACCGACTCCGGCCGCGGCGCCACCGCGTGCGCCAGGCTCGCTCGCGGCCCCAGCGGCAGGGCCCCCCGGGCGGGCCGCGCCGGTCTCGCCGGGAGCGCCCACGGCACTGACCCCGGAACCCACCGGGCCACGGGCACCGCCCTCTCCCAGCCCAACCGGACCGAGGCGGCCGTGGGCGCCAGCGCTGGGCGCCTTGCCGGTGACGCTGTTGCCGACGCCGGCGTTGCCGACCTGTCCTGCTCGCCCCTGGTCCGCCGCTGTCGTGCCCGACCCGCCGCTGAGCGCGCCGGTGGACGGAGACACGCCGGCCGCGCGGGCGCCGACGCCGAGCCCTGCGGCACCGGCGGCGGTGGCTGCGGCCCCCGCCCCGCTGCTGCCGCCAGCGGGTGCCGAGCCGGGTCCACCGGGCTGGCCGCCCGAACCGGCGCCCCCCACCCCGCTGGACCCGCCCGGGGCGGTGCCGTGACCGGGGCCCCCGCTGCCCTGGGGGCCTGTGCTGGTCCCCGGGCCGCTTCCGCCTGGCCCGCTCCCGCCTGGCCCACCGCCGCCCGGGCCGTGGCCACCGCTGCCCGGGCCGTGGCCAGCGCCGGCGGGAGGCGGCTCGCCCACCCCGGCGGGGTGGGTCTGCGGGGACGGCTCGAAGTGGTGGATGCCGGGGCTGGGGGAACCGGGCTGGCCGGGTGCGCTGCCCGAACCGGGTGAGGCGGGGGGCAGCGGCGGGAAGTAGCCAGGGGCACGCCCGTCCCCCTGGCCCGGGTCGACCGGAGCGGGAGGCGCGGTCACCGGAACCACGCCGGCCGTCAGCCGAGGAGCTGGCTGCAGCGGCACGGTGGTGGCGGTGGAGCTGGTCGCGGCGTCGTACCGGTTCATGGCGGCGACCGCCTCGGCCTGCTGCGTCGCCGCCTTGGCCTCGGCCACCTCACCGGGGGTGGGCACCCCCGTCATCAGTCCGACGGCGCGGTCGATGAGGTTGTCCCGGACCGACTGGGTGGCCACCACCTCCGGCATGGAGGGCATGGCGGCGCGGGTGGCCAGGAAGGTGGTGCTGTGGCGCGCGGTCTGGGCGCCCAGCTTGTGGGCCATGGCGTCGGCCGCGGTGGCCCAGTCGGCAAACGGGCTCAGCGCGCTGCGGGCCTCCTCGGCTGCGGGGCCCTCCCATCCGCCCATGGCCACCTTCATGGCGCTGTGGAAGTCCTCGTCCGCCTGGGTGAGCGCAGCACTGAGCGCGCGCCAGGCGGTGGCCGCCTCGACCGCCGACGAGGGGCCGGCGCCACCGTTGATGTCGCCGACGAGCTGCACGGTGGGCCGGGACGCCCAGTTGATTCCGGTGGTCATGGTGGCTGTTGCTCCCGAGGGTGCGAGGGGTGACGGACTGGTGGTCGACTCAGTCCGTCAGGAGGACGGGATCGACTGCAGCACGTCGTGCTGCTCGTACTGCTGGGCACTGGTGCGGCACGCCTGGGCCGCGGCGCGCAGCTCCTGCACGCTCGTGGTGATCTCCCGGACGGCGGCGCGCCCCTGGCTGCTGAAGCCGGCAGCTGCCTGGCGGGAGACCTCCTCGGCGCCGGCGGGCGCCACCTGGAGCTGGTGTCCGTGGGCCTTGACTGCCTGCTCGAGGTTGTCGGCGATGGCGTCGAAGCGCTGGGCGGTGGTCAGCAGCTGGTCTGGCTGGACCATGAGCGGCACGGTGGGTCCGATCGGGGCAGCGCCGCCGCCGCCGTCGTGCAACATGGGCATGGTGTTCCTTCCCGAAGTGACCGCCTGACCCTAACAAGGACGCACCCCACTGGCCGGTGGTTCCACAGAGAACAGCATTGCTCTGAACGACCTGCGTACCAGCAGGTTTGGTCACACAGGGTGGCCAGTGGCCCCGGGCGGAGGTCAGCCCCAGCCGAGCTCGTGCAGCCGCCCCTCGGAGATGCCGAAGTGGTGGGCGATCTCGTGCACCACGGTCACCAGGACCTCCTCGACCACCTCGGCCTCGTCCGCGCACACGTCCAGCAGCGCCTGCTGGTAGATGGTGATGCTGTCGGGCAGCATCCCGGAGTACTGGGTGTCGCGCTCGGTGAGGGCCACTCCCTGGTAGAGCCCCAGCAGGGTCGGCTCTTCGTCGTTGCGGTCCTCCACCAGCACCACCACGTTGTCCATCGCGTTGGTCAGCGCGGCGGGGATCTGGTCGAGCGCGTCGGACACCAGCTCCTCGAACCGCTCGGACGACATGGTCACCGGCACGGCTCAGCCGCCCTGGATCGTGGCGTCCGGCACGGGCGGGGCGACCGCCGGGGCAGGCGGCGGGGAGGCGGCTGGCGCAGGGGAGGCCGGCGCCGTCGCAGACCCCAGCAGCGGGGCAAACCCCCCGGCGGGCAGCCGGGCGCCCACCAGGCAGCTGACCGACCGGCTGCCGGCGGCCCAGCTCTCCGGGCGCAGGTTGGTCCAGAACACCGTCAACCCTCGCGCGGAGGCGGCATCGGGGCCACCCAGCGCGGCGGCCGCCGCGGTGCGGCACGCCTCGTCGAGGAAGGCGTCCTGCTCGGCCACCGCAGGGAAGGCACCGGGAAACCGGCCCGCGAGGTGCAGCACCGCCACCACCTCCGAGGCGTGTGGCTGCCGGCAGTCCACCGGGTCCGACGGCAGCCCCGCCGCGGAGATGTCCGCGCAGGAGCCGACCGGGGCCACGTCGGACTGGTCCAGCTCGGACACCCGGCCCACGATGGGGAACTGCTCACCCTGGCTGCCGACGTGCTGCAGGCCGCAGCGGACGCTGCGCTCGCCGCTGTCCCAGGCCAGCTCGCCCGGGTCGATCAGACCGACGGTGAACAGCCCGTACGGGTCGAAGCGACCGCCGAGGTAGCTGGTAACGGCGGGCACGCACAGGGTGTCCCGCAGGTGGGTGAACGTGTCAGCGCCCGGCAGCGGCGCGGTGGCCGCGAGCTCCGGCTCCGGGCGGGTGCTCAGGTCGAGGACGGCGGCCACCTCGAAGCGGTGCGGTGTGGCGCAGTCGACCACGGAGAGGTCGCTGACGGTGGGTGCGGTCCAGGTGAGGCAGTCGCCGGGCTGGCTCGCGGTGAAGACCTGCTCGGCCGCGGTGGCCGTGGTGGTGGGCACGGCCGTGGTGTCCACCCTGGCCTGGGCGGTGGTACCTCCGCTCGAGGTGGCGGCCAGCAGCACGGCCACCCCGCCCAGCAGCAGGGCGGCCACCAGGACGAGGGCGACGGCGCGACGCAGCGACACGGTGGCGACGAAGGGGTTCAGGCGAGCAGGCATCGCCCCCATGATGCCCGGGTGCACACGAGGCCGACGCAGGGTGACCGGACAGTGGGTCGCCGCGGCGTGGGGGAGGATCGTCGCCGTGCACACCATGATCACCGCCGAGCAGGCCGAGCTCGCCCAGTCCCGGGTGGCAGGTGCGCTGCAGCACCTGCGGCGGGGCGACCGGGTGGCCCTGGTGGTGCCGCCGGGAACGGACCTGGTCACGGCGGTGGCCGGGGCCCTGCGGGTGGGAGTGGTGCCCGTGGTGCTGGACCCCGGCACGCCCGCGGCCGAGCTGGCCGACCTGCTGGCCGACGCCGACGCGGCCCTGGTGGTGGACTCCGCCGAGAAGCTGGACGAGCTGCACGCCGGCGACCCTGCCCCGCTGGCCGAGGTGCCGCTGGGACGACCGATGCACTACACCTCCGGCACCACCGGCCGCCGCAAGGGCGTCTGGTCGGGGGTGCTCGCGGTGGAGACCGCGCGGCGGCTGTGGGGCGAGGAGCGCGAGCTCTGGGGCTTCGGCCCGGACGACCTGCACGTGGTGGTCTCGCCGCTGTACCACTCTGCCCCGCTCCGGTTCGCCATCGGCACGCTGCTGGCCGGTGGATCAGTCCTGGCGCCCGGACGCTTCGACCCCGAGCGCTTCCTGGCTCTGGCCGTCGAGCACCGTCCGACCACCCTGTTCACCGCGCCGGCCCAGCTGCAGCGGCTGCGCGAGCTCGACGATCCCCGCACCGCCGAGGTGCTCGGGCGGCTGCGGCTGCTGGCCCACGCCGGTGCGCCGTGTCCGGACGTGGTCAAGCGCTGGGTGCTCGACCACGCCGACCACAAGGCGGTGTGGGAGTTCTACGGCTCCACCGAGGGCCAGTTCACCGCCTGCTCCGCCGCGGACTGGGAGCGCCATCCCAACACCGTGGGCAAGGCCCGCCCCGGCCGCACCCTGTCCACCGACCCGGACGGCACCATCTGGTGCACCGTGCCTGAGCACGGCTACTTCGAGTACTGGCGGGCGCCGGACAAGACGGCCCAGACGTGGCGAGACACCCCGCATGGCAGGGCCTTCAGCGTCGGTGACCTGGGCCGGCTGGACGAGGAGGGCTACCTCTACCTGGACGGGCGCCGGGACGACCTGGTGATCACCGGTGGGGTGAACGTCTACCCGTTGGAGGTGGAGCGGGTGCTCGAGCAGTGCCCGGCGGTGCACGAGATCGCGGTGTACGGGGTGGACGACGAGCGGTGGGGTCAGCGCGTCGAGGCCGCCGTGGTGCTGCGCCCCGGCGTCGACACGTCCGAGCCGATCGCCACGTTCGCCCGGGAGCGCCTCACCCCCGCGCAGCGACCGAAGGCGCTGCACGTCCGAGACGCCCTGCCCCGCACCAGCACGGGGAAGGTGCTCCGCGGGGAGCTGCGCGCGAGCAGGCCCGAGTCGTCCTGACGGGTCCGCTGGTCAGCCGACCGCGGGCCTGGTGCACCCGGCCGGCGCCACCGGCGGGCGTCGGGCAAGCGTGACGCGCCTGGCTCGGGGGTTTGCCGCGCCCGTAGGCTTCGGGTCGTGATCGACCTCAAGCTGCTTCGAGATGACCCCGACCTGGTCCGCCACTCCCAGCGTGCACGCGGGGAGGACCCCGGGCTGGTGGACGCGCTGCTCGAGGCGGACGCGGCCCGACGCGCGGTGGTGCTGGCCGCGGACAACCTGCGTGCCGAGCAGAAGGCGCTGGGCAAGCGAGTCGGCCAGGCCAGCCCCGAGGACCGTCCGGCGCTGCTGCAGGGCTCCCAGGAGCTCAGCGCCAAGGTCAAGGCGGCCGAGGCGGAGCAGACCGAGGCCAACGCCGCGCTGGAGGCGGCCCACCGCGCCATCTCCAACGTGGTGCAGGAGGGCGCGCCGGCTGGCGGCGAGGACGACTACGTGGTGCTCGAGCACGTGGGCGAGCTTCCGCAGATCGAGAACCCCAAGGACCACCTCGAGCTGGGCGAGTCACTCGGGCTGATCGACATGGAGCGCGGGGCCAAGGTCTCCGGCGCCCGCTTCTACTTCCTCACCGGCATGGGCGCCATGCTCCAGCTGGGACTGCTGCAGCTGGCCGCGCAGCGAGCCACCGCCGCGGGTTTCACCATGATGATCCCGCCGGTGCTGGTGCGCCCCGAGATCATGTCCGGCACCGGCTTCCTCGGCTCGCACGCCGCGGAGGTCTACCGCCTGGCCGAGGACGACCTCTACCTGGTGGGCACCTCCGAGGTGCCGCTGGCGGGGTACCACTCCGCGGAGATCCTCGACCTGGCCGAGCCCAAGCGCTACACCGGCTGGTCCACCTGCTTCCGCCGCGAGGCGGGCAGCTACGGCAAGGACACCCGCGGGATCATCCGCGTCCACCAGTTCGACAAGGTGGAGATGTTCTCCTACTGCCGCCCGGAGGAGGCCACGGCCGAGCACCAGCGGCTGCTCGGCTGGGAGAAGGAGATGCTCGCCGCCGTGGAGGTGCCCTACCGGGTGATCGACGTGGCTGCCGGCGACCTCGGCTCCAGTGCCGCCCGCAAGTTCGACTGCGAGGCGTGGGTGCCCAGCCAGCAGACCTACCGCGAGCTGACGTCCACCTCCAACTGCACCACCTTCCAGGCGCGCCGGCTCAACACCCGCTACCGCGACGCGGACGGAAAGACGCAGGTGGCAGCCACTCTCAACGGCACGCTGGCCACCACCCGGTGGCTGGTGGCGATCCTGGAGAACCACCAGCAGCCCGACGGATCAGTGCGGGTTCCTGTTGCGCTGCAACCCTTTGTGGGCGCCGAAGTGTTACGTCCGTCTCGCTGACACTAGCGTCTGTTAGGTCGGCTCACGCCCCGTTCGCGGTTACGCTGGGTGCAGAGCTTGGCCATGCACACACGTCGGCGGGGGAGATCTCAAGAGGATGGTCTTGAACCAGGAGTCCGGAACTTCCCTGCTCGGCGGCGAGTCCAACCCGGCCGTCCAGCCAGGCCAGACCGCTACCAGGATGGTGGCCCAGCGCTGCCCGTTCCTGGGTCCGTCCACAGTGGTGGCCGAGGCGCTGTACGCCGACACCGTCAGCGGTCGCGCGCGCCGCGCCCGCCAGGAGATCCGGCTCGAGCCGGAGACCGTGGTCAGCCTGAACACCTACTTCGGCCGCTTCCCGGCCAGCTACTGGCAGCGCTGGACCCCGGTGACCGAGGTTCGCCTGACTGCCTGGGCGAGCGGGGCCGGCCGCGTGTCGGTGCTCGCCTCGGACATGGACGGCGACCCGCGCACCGTGGCCACCGCCGACGTGGTCGAGGACGGGCCGCTGGAGATGCTGCTGGCCATCGACCGCTTCGTGGACGGCGGTGCGCTGTGGGCCGAGCTGAGCACCGGCCCCGACGTGCTGGTGGTGCGCGACATGCAGTGGGAGGTCGTCCCTCCGCGCCCGGTGCGCCGGGCCGCAGTGGTGATCTGCACGCACAACCGCCCCGACGACTGCGTGAACATCCTCGAGGCGCTCGCCGGGGACGCCGAGGCGGACGCCTGGACCGAGGGCGTCTACGTGGTGGACCAGGGCACCGACAAGGTGGTCGACAACCCGCGCTTCGCCGCAGCCGCAGCAGCACTGGACGAGCGCCTCACCTACCTGCAGCAGCCGAACCTGGGCGGGGCGGGCGGGTTCACCCGCGGCATGTACGAGGTGGCGGGCAAGGGCGGCGCCGGGCACGCCAACGTGATCTTCATGGACGACGACGTGCGCTGCGAGCCCGACGTGGTGGTCCGGCTGAACGCCTTCGCCTGCTGCACCGTGGAGCCCACCATCGTGGGCGCGCAGATGCTGCACCTGCTGCACCCGCACCGGCTGCACATCGGCGCCGAGCACGCTGACTTCGAGGCGGTTCGGGCGGGCATCGCCAGCCAGCACTCGCCGGTGAACTCCGACATGACCCTGCACAACCAGGACCGCCGCGTCGACGGCACGTACAACGGCTGGTGGACCTGCCTGATCCCCGCCGAGGTGGTCGCGGCCATCGGCTACCCGCTGCCGGTCTTCATCCAGTGGGACGACATCGAGTACGGCTACCGGGCGCGCGCTGCCGGCTTCGCCACGGTGAACCTGCCTGGAGCGGGCCTGTGGCACGTGGACTTCTCCTGGAAGGACCGCGACGAGTGGCCGCGCTACTTCCACGTGCGCAACGCCCTGATCGGCGCGGCGCTGCACACCGGCTTCGACCGCAAGCGCGCGGTGCAGAACCTCTGGCGGGAGATCAGCCAGGACGTGCTGGGCATGCAGTACGGGCTGGCGCTCACCCGCATCCGCGGCATGGAGGACTTCCTGCGCGGACCGCAGGTGCTTGCCGACGGAGGCGCCGCTGCGCTGGCGGCGGTGCGCCGCGAGCGTGCGCTGTTCGACGAGACACGCCGCCAGCCGGCCGCGCAGCTGGACGGGCTGCGGGCAGCCGACGTCAGCATCGCGGAGCTGCCGCCAGAGCCGAGCCGGGAGAACCTCACCTTCGCCCGCCGGATCGTGGACCAGGTGCGGGGACGCTCGATCGCCAGCCCCGCGGGGGTGCCGGCGCGCGACGCCCACTGGTGGCACGTGGCGCGCTTCGAGACCGCGGTGGTCACCGATGCCTCGCAGGAGGGGGTGCACGTCCGCAGGCAGGACCCCGTCGCCCGGCGCGACCTGCTGGCCCGGCTGACCCGGGTCTGCTACCAGCTGTACCGGGAGGGACCCGACGTCGCCCAGCGCTACCGCGACGCCCTGCCCGAGTTGACCAGCCGGGAGAACTGGCAGCGACTGTTCAGCGGCTCCTGATCGGCCAGCCCCGGGCGCAGTGACCCCCGGGGCAGGCCGCGGGGGTCAGTCGACCTTGCTGGTGCGCAGCTGGTGGCCCTTGCTGGTCAGGCAGCGCCCGCTCGGCAGGTCGAAGTCCCAGCCGTGCAGCTGGCAGGTGAGGGTGTTGCCCTCGATCACGCCGAAGCGGGACAGGTCGGCCTTGAGGTGCGGGCAGCGCTTCTGCACGCGCCAGCCGTCCATGACGATCTCCGCGCTGTCGTCGTGCTGCTCGGCGAACCAGCCGTCGGCGTAGCTGATCCGCTCCGGCGTCAGGCACTTGAAGAAGGTGTAGAGGAACTCGTTGTAGCCACCAACGCGCCAGGCCCGGAAGCGGGTGGACAGGAAGATGCTGTTCACCCAGTCGGTCTCGCCGTCGCGGAGCACGGTGCGCACCAGCTCCGGCGGGATGGCGAAGCCGTAGCGGGCCTTCTCGTCGGTCAGCGCCCGCACCTCGCGGGCCGGGAAGTCGATCACCACCGACTCCGGGCCCATCTCCAGCACCACCGGTCCGCCGATGCCGGCACAGATGGCGTCGGCCTGGGCCAGCAGCGGCTCGAACAGCTCCTTGAGCGGGCCGAGCAGCGGCTCTCCCTCCGCGGGGCCCAGCGGGCCTTCTCCGCCTCGATCACCGGGCGCTGGCGTTGCGCGAACGTCTCGATGTAGGCGGCCTTGTCGGTGAAGATCGCCGCGACCTCGTCGTCGGACACCGGGTGCTTGAGCGACGGGGTGGCCGAGCCGGAGAAGTCTGCGACGGAGCCGGGGATCATCAGCAGACCCTGGTCCTGGCCGTTGGCCCGCATCTGCTCCAGGAACACCGTCTGGTCGGGGAAGATGTTGGACGGGTCGCCGTGGTCGTCGTTGAGGTAGCGCAGCTCGTCGTCCAGGAACGCCGGCGGTCCGGCGGAGGGAATGACCCAGGTGGCGCCCACCTGCTCGACGTAGCGGCGGGACCGGTCCATCCCGCGCTGGCGCTTCTGGGTGCCGAAGGCGACCTTGGCGCGCTCGGGCAGGTCGTAGACCATCGGGTACCAGATGGCGCCGGAGAACTGCAGCGCGTGCACGTCCACGCGGCCGAACTCGGCGCGCACCATGTCCAGGTCGACCGGGCGCGCGTCGTTCATGTTGAAGAAGACCGTCTCGCCGTCGTCGAGCACCAGGCCCGAGTCGCCGATGGGGCCGTCCGCCGGCGAGCGCAGCGCGATGATCATCAGGTCCAGCCCGGGCACCGAGTGCTTGACCGAGTCGGTGGTCTCCAGGAACTTGTGGAAGCCCAGCGCCTCGAACTCCTTGCGCAGGTCGTCCACCGGGAAGTCCGGCAGCAGCACCGTGGCGTCCTTGTTGACGTGGCGCGCCAGGTTCTCCCGGTCGAAGTGGTCGCGGTGCAGGTGAGAGACGTAGAGGTAGTCGCAGGCACCCAGGCTGTCCCAGTCGAGCTGGGTGTTGTCCGGAAAGGGGAACCAGGAGGCGAAGTACGCGGGATTGACCCACGGGTCGCACAGCACGGAACCGGCCTTGGTCTGGATGTGAAAGCCGGCGTGTCCGACACTGGTGACCTGCACGTGTACGTCCTCCTCGAGATGGGGTCTGCAGCCACCAGGCTATGCGGCCACCGGGTGTGACCGGCAACCGCTAGCCTCATTGCCGTGGAACCTGTCTATGACTCGGTCATCACCTTCGCCCGCGGCATGTTCGCGGCCCAGGGCCTGAAGTTCACCGTCACCGGGTCGGAGAACGTCCCGCGCGTGGGCGGGGCCGTGCTGGTGATGAACCACGTCGGCTACCTCGACTTCACCTACGCCGGCCTGGGTGCTCGGCCGGCCAAGCGCCTGGTGCGGTTCATGGCCAAGCAGGAGGTCTTCGAGCACCCGGTGGCGGGGCCGCTGATGCGTGGGATGCACCACATCCCGGTCGACCGCGCAGCCGGGGCGGGGTCTTACCACTCAGCCGTGGAGGCGCTGCGGGCCGGCGAGATCATCGGCGTGTTCCCCGAGGCCACCATCAGTCGCAGCTTCGAGCTCAAGGGCTTCAAGTCCGGCGCGGCGCGGATGGCGGCCGAGGCCGGGGTCCCGCTGCTGCCGATGATCATCTGGGGGTCCCAGCGAGTGTGGACCAAGGGCCACCCCAAGCGGCTGGGCCGCACCAACACTCCCATCCACATCGACATCGAGCCGCCCGTCTCGGCCGAGGGAAACCCCGCTGCGGTGACCAAGCAGCTGCACACCCAGATGAGCGCGCAGCTGGAGAAGGTGCGCGCGGCCTACCCCGAGCACCCGAAGGGCGCCTTCTGGGTGCCGGCGTCGCTGGGTGGTGGCGCCCCCACGCTGGAGGACGCCGAGGCGCTCGACCGCGAGGAGACCAAGGCGAAGGTGGCGGCCCGGCGCGCCAAGATGGAGGAGCTGCGCAAGAAGGGCAAGCTGCCCCCGACCATCGCCCCCGCCCCGAGCTCCGACGCCTGATGGGCCTGCGGGACGCCGCACGAGCCAAGCTGCAGCGCGCGCTCCGGGAGGTCCTGGACCAGCAGGCGCAGGAGCAGGACGGGAGGCAGACCGAGCGGCACGAGGAGCTGGGCCGCGAGCTGGGCCTGCTGCGCGCGGAGATCGCCAAGCTGCACACCGACGTCACCGCGCTCGCCGCGGACAGCGCGCGGGCGGAGACGCTGGCCGACATGCGCACCGAGCTGGGGGTGCTGCACGAGAACCTCCGCCAGGTCGAGGTGCGCGCGCGGCGAGACCTGCACTACCGGGCGGAGGTGCGGGCCGCGACGGAGTCGGCGGCGTTCGCGCTGGAGCACATGCCCACCGTGCCGACGTTCCCGCACCCCGACGAGACGCTGCGCCACGCCGCCGGGCTGGTGACCGGACCTGGCCTCGCCCTGGAGCTCGGCGTCGGCGGTGGACACACCCTCCGGCTGATGCGCGAGCTGCTGCCCGAGCGCCGGGTGGTGGGGTTCGACGTGTTCACCGGCCTGCCCGAGGACTGGCGCACCGGCTTTCCCGCCGGCGCCTTCGCCCAGGACGAGCCACCGGAGGTACCCGGAGCCGAGCTGGTGGTGGGGCTGTTCGCCGACACCCTGCCCGGCTTCCTGGCCGACAACGACGAGCCGGTGGCCTTCCTGCACCTGGACGCCGACCTGTACTCCGCCACCGTCACGGCGCTGGAGCTGATCGGGCCGCGGCTGCGCGAGGGCTCGGTGGTGCTCTTCGACGAGTACTTCAACTACCCGGGCTGGCAGCAGGGCGAGCACCGCGCCTGGATGGAGCACGTGCAGGCCACCGGGCTGAGCTTCCGCTTCGACAGCTACACCTACGACCACGAGCAGGTGGTGGCGGTGGTGACCGGTCAGGCCCCCAGTGCGCCGGAGGATGCCAGCTCCGCCGCTGCCTCGAGCACGGCCACGTCGCCGGAGTAGATGCCCTCAGCCCGGGGGTGGTGCACCACCACGTCGGTGAAGCCCAGCTCGCCGGCTCGGCCCACCGCGTCGGTGAACGCCGCCACCGAGCTCAGCGAGTACACCGGCGCGGAGTCCAGGTTCAGGTAGCGCTCCAGCACGCGCCCCTCGGCCAGGTCGTCCAGGCGCCGCACCAGCCCCGCCACTCCGCGCCACCACGCCTGCTGGCCGTCGGCCGGGTCGGTGCAGCCGGTGGTGGCCCAGCCCTGACCGTGCGTGACGGCCACCCCCATCGCCCGCGGCCCGTTGGCGGCGATCACGAAGGGCAGCCGGGGCTGCTGCACGCAGCCGGGCAGCATCCGAGCGTCCACGGCCGCGTACCGCTCGCCGGCCGCGGTGGTGGTCGGCTGGGTGAGCAGCTGGTCGAGCAGCCCGGTGAACTCGGCCAGCCGGGCCACCCGCTCGCCCGGGGTGAGCACCTCCTGGCCCAGCACCTGCGCGTCGAAGCCGGTGCCACCGGCGCCCAGGCCGAGGGTGAAGCGGCCCTGGGACAAGTCGTCCAGGCTCATCAGCTCCTTGGCGAAGGGCACCGGGTGGCGGTAGTTCGGGGAGGCCACCCAGGTGCCCAGCCGGATGCGGGAGGTGACCAGGGCGGCGGCGCTGAGGGTGGGGACGGTGGCGAACCACGGCTCGTCCACCAGCGACTGCCAGGACAGGTGGTCGTAGGTCCAGGCGTGGTCGAAGCCGAGCTCCTCGACCCGGCGCCACTGCTGGGCGGCCCCGTCCGGGCCGTGCCAGCGGGCCTGCGGCAGCAGCACTACTCCGACGCGCATGTGGGCGACGGTAGCCGTCCCGACCGACACGGCATGATGGCGGTCGTGCAGACCCCCCGGCTCGTGGCCACCGACGTCGACGGCACCCTCCTGGACCGCAACGACGACATCACCCCCCGCACCCTGGCGACGGTGCGGGCGCTGTGGCAGGACGGCGTGCCCTTCGTGCTGGTCACCGGTCGCCCGCCGCGCTGGGTGGGCCCGGTGGTGGACCAGCTGGGCTTTGCGCCGCTGGCGGTGTGCGCCAACGGCGCGGTGCTCTACGACACGGCCACCGAGCGGGTGCTGCACTCGCAGACCCTGGACGTGGCGCTGCTGCAGCGGG
Source organism: Rhodococcus sp. X156 (assembly GCF_004006015.1). NCBI lineage: Bacteria > Bacillati > Actinomycetota > Actinomycetes > Mycobacteriales > Nocardiaceae > Rhodococcus > Rhodococcus sp. X156. Next base: position 110,850 of record NZ_CP034766.1, read on the forward strand.
CCACCGAGATCGCCAGGGAGGCAATCCCGGGGTGCGGCCTGGCGGCGGAGCGCGTCGGTGCGCACGACTCGGCCACCCCGCAGTTCGTCACCGCCCCTGGCTACGCCCACGCCTGGCTGAACCCGGAGAACACGGAGGTGAGCTCGGACGAGCTGACGTCCGAGCCGGCGGTGAAGGTGCTCGTGCGGCACAGCGAGATGGCCAGCGCCGACATGGCCGAGCGGCTGCTGCCGCTGTTCGACGGCGCGGTGGACCTGACCTACTCCACCAACAACGGGTTGGTGGAGCTGTCCGCGCCGGGGGTGACCAAGGCCAGCGGCCTGGGCCGGGTGGCGACGCAGCACGGGGTGGCGCAGACCGAGGTGATCGCGTTCGGCGACATGCCCAACGACGTGCCGATGCTGAGGTGGGCGGGTCACGGGGTGGCGATGGGCAACGCGCACCCGGCTGCCCTGGCCGCGGCCGACGAGGTGACCGGCTCGCACACCGAGGACGGGCTGGCCCAGGTGCTCGAGCGCTGGTGGACCTAGCGGCGTCGCTGTCAGCAGTCAGCTCTCAGGCGGTGCCGTCCAGGTCAGCCGCCACCATCCGGCGCACGATCTCCTCGAAGTCGACGGTCTGGCGCCACCCCAGCACCTCGTGGGCCCGGGCAGGGTTTCCGCGCTGCTCGGTGGCCTCGGCCGGGCGGCTGAAGGTGGGGTCCAGCTCCACCACGTCCTCCCAGTCCTCGACCCCGGCGGCGCGGAACGCCGCCTCGACGAAGTCGCCGACGCTGTGGGTCTGCCCGGTCGCGATGACGAAGTCGAGCGGCTCTGTGTGCCGGGCGGCGAGGACCAGGGCGGCGACGTAGTCGGGAGCCCATCCCCAGTCACGCCGGGACTCCAGGGTGCCGAGCAGGAGCTTGTCCTGCTCGCCGCGGGCGATGCGCGCTGCGGCCGCGGTGATCTTGCGGGTGACGAACTGTTCCGGTCGACGTGGCGACTCGTGGTTGTAGAGGATGCACGAGGAGGCGCCGACCCCGAGGCTGCGGTAGATCCCGACCAACTGGTGAGCGAAGGCCTTGGTCGCGCCGTAGGGGTTCAGCGGCGCGACCGGGGTGCTCTCGTCCTGGGGCGACGTCGGGGCCGAGCCGAAGATCTCGGCGCTGGAGGCCTGGACGAAGCGCACAGCCTTGCCGGTGCGCTCCTGCAGATCTCTCGCCGCCTGCAACAGCACGGCCACCGGCAGCGCGTTGACCTCAGCGGTGAGCACGGGTTCCTGCCAGGAGCGGGCGACCGACGACATGCCGGCCAGGTTGTAGATCTCGTCCGGCGCGGTCTCCGCCACGAGACGCGAGAGCCCGGCGGCGTCACGTAGGTCGACAGCACGGACGTGGGCACCCTCCAGCCACGGCACGCTTGCCAGCTCCGGGCGCTCCACCGCGGCGACCACCTCGGTGCCTTCTGCGCGCAGCTGCTCGCACAGGTAGCCGCCGTCCTGCCCGGTTGCCCCCGTGACCAGTGCGGTGCTCACCCGCGGCTCGCTCGCCGCTGCTCTCGGGCCAGGTCGTGGTCGACCATCATCTCCACCAGCTCGGTGAACCCCACCTTGGGCTTCCACCCCAGTGTTTCGTGAGCCTTGGTGGAGTCGCCGACGAGGGACTCGACCTCGGCGGGACGGAAGAACGCGGGATTCTGCGAGACGAGCGGGGCCCAGTCGTCGATGCCGACACGCTTGAAGGCGATGTCCAGGAACTCTCGGATGGAGTGCATCTCGCCCGTGGAGATGACGTAGTCGTCCGCCTGGTCCTGCTGGAGCATGAGCCACATGGCCTCGACGTAGTCGCCGGCGAACCCCCAGTCGCGCTTGGCGTCCAGGTTCCCGAGCTGCAGGTCATCCTGCAGGCCCAACGAGATCCGGGCCACTGCCATGCTGATCTTGCGCGTCACGAACTCGGGGCCGCGGCGGGGCGACTCGTGGTTGAACAGCACCCCCGAGGAGGCGTGCATGCCGTAGCTCTCGCGGTAGTTGATCGTCATGTAGTGGCCGAAGACCTTGGCGACACCGTAGGGCGACCGCGGCCAGAGCAGCGTCGTCTCCCGCTGCGGCACCTCTTGCACCTTGCCGAACATCTCCGAGCTCGACGCCTGGTAGAAGCGAATGTCGGAGCCGTCGGCGTTGCGGTGCAGACGAACCGCCTCGAGCATGTTCAGCACCCCCTTGCCGGTGACGTCGGTGGTGGTGTGCGCGTTCTCCCAGGAGTAGGCCACGAACGAGATGGCGCCCAGGTTGTAGACCTCGTGGGGCTGCGACGCAGTGAGTGCCCGGAGCAGGCTGGACAGGTCGGTGAGGTCGCCGGTCAGCAGCCGGACACCCGGGATCTCCCGCTCGATCATCTCGAATTTGGGGTTGTTCTGCCCCCGAATCAACCCGTAGACCTCGTACCCCTTGGCGAGAAGGAGCTCCGAGAGATACATCCCATCCTGGCCGGTGATGCCCGTGATCAGTGCTCGCTTCATGTCCGAGACACTAACAATCCTCGCGGTTTGGGCTGGGGGCGCGCTAGCTGGACGGGGCTGCGTGATCGCCGGGCCGCGTGGCGAGAATCCAGACGTTGCGCCGCACGATGGGCAGGTGCGCGGCGAGGACGAACGGCACGGGGCGCTGCTTTCGCCGGGTGAGTCCGGAGACAATTCCGGTTCCGGGCGCAACACACTCGTATGACACCTTCTCCACCGTCATTCCCTGGTCTGCCCAGAGCCTGCGCATTGCAATTCGGGTGTAGGGCCGCAGGTGGGTGTAGTCGTTCCAGACCCAGCGCTGCGCGTCCGGTGAGGAAGCAAACACCCGACCGCCTGGGCGCAGGACACGGCGCACCTCACGCACCATGGCGACGGGATCAGGAAGGTGCTCGAGCACGTCTTTCAGAATGACTCCGTCGAAGCTGGAGTCGGCAAAGGGCAGGCTTCCGTCCTTGCTGGCGAGGCGCACGTCAATCCCCTTGGCGGCGGCGGACGTCACCACGTCCTCGGCGGTGTCCACCCCGACGTAGTCGGAGAACTCCTCGGCCAACCACGCTGTGCCACAGCCGACATCGAGCAACCGCGCCTTGGGGTCGAAATGACGACTGATGTCTTTGTAGTAACCCGGGCGGTCGTGCCACTCGTGATATCCCATGCCTGCGAGCCTAACGGGACGGTCGCTGGAAACACGGCGCTCGTGGTCAGTGACGGGAAGTGAGCCGGAGCGCGGCGACGGTCTCGTCGGCCACCCGTGACCAGGAGAACTTGCTGGCCTGCACCTGGCCCGCGGTGGACAGCCGGGAAAGCTCGGCAGGATCCTTCAGCAGCGTGCGCAACGTGTCGGCGACTGCGGTGGCGTCCCGCGTGTCGAGGTAGGCAGCTGCTTCGCCGCCTACCTCGCGCAGGACGGGTATGTCGGAGCAGACCACCGGGCATCCCCGGGACATCGCCTCGAGCACGGGCAGCCCAAAGCCCTCGAAACGCGACGGCAGCACGTACAGGGCAGCTGTGCGGTACAGCCGGTCCAGCTCCTCGGGGGTAACCCAGCCGAGCAGCTCGACGTCATCGTGCAGGTCGAGGCGGTCGACCAGGGCCCTGAGCGGGTCGTCCCCGTGCGAACCGGGAATCACCAGCCTCGGGCGCTCGTGGGCAGGAATTCGCGCCAAAGCCTCCAGGAGCACAGGGAAGTTCTTGTGCGGCAGGCGGTTTCCCGTTGAGAAGAGGAACGGGCGTTCGTGGCCAGGGGACGCTGGCGCGGCGGCACCGGCTGCCATGCTCGGGGCGGCGAGGGGGATCACCTTGATCGGCCGCCGACCGACCGTGATGCAGCTCCGAATGTCCGTGGCTGACGCTGTGCTGTCGGTGAGAAGCACTCGCGCACCGCGGACGGAGGTTCGGGTCAGCCACTGGACTGCTCGTGCACCACCGTTGGGGACGAGCTCGGGATAACGAAACGCGAGCAGGTCGTGCACCGTGAGTGCGACGGGCACCCGCGAGACGGCCGGGCCAAAGTTGGCTGGGCAGTGCAGCACGTCGGCCTCGGCGCGCAGGGCTGCGGCGGGAACCAGGGTGTTCTCGGCCGCGGCCCAGGCGAGGCGGTTCTCGCCCGACACCGGCAGTGGCACTGTCTCGCCAGGGAACCAGTCCGGCGGGGTCTGCCGAAGCTCGGTGTTGAGCAGCCCGACCAGCTCGATCTCCGGGTGCCGACGGCCGATCTCGGTGTACAGCGAGCGGGTGTAGGACTCAGTCCCTCCCTTCTTGCCGGTGTAGAACACCAGATCGACAGCTATTCGCACAGAAGTCCTCTCATCAGGTGAGCCCGTCTCGGCAGCAACGAGACTCGTTCACTGGACCGGGGTGCTGGCATGGCTCGCTGATCGGCCCATTCTGCCGCCATGACACTATCGACCCGCCAACTTCGAGGGGGATTAGTGCGCGTTTGTATCGTCTATGACTGCCTGTTTCCATGGACGAAGGGCGGCGCGGAGCGCTGGTACCGCGTGCTTGCCGACGAGCTGGTGCGCACCGGTCACGAGGTCACCTACCTGACCCGGCAGCAGTGGCCCGACGACGCCCCGCCGCAGGTGCCCGGTGTCCGCGTGATCGCGGTCTCCCGTGGAGGTGAGCTCTACGACGACGGAGGATCACGTCTGATCGGACCGGCGCTGGTGTTCACCCGCGGTGTGGTCTGCCACCTGGTGAAGCACCGCGGTGACTACGACATCGTCCACGTCTGCCAGGTACCGGTGATGACCGTCCCGGCGGTGCGCCTGGCCCTGCTGGGCAGCGGCGTGGGCATGGGCGTCGACTGGCTGGAGGTGTGGTCGTGGGAGTACTGGCGTCAGTACCTCGGACCGCTGAAGGGCACCGTGGCGGCGACGGTCCAAAAGGTGGCTGCAGTGATGTCACCGCTGGCCTTTCCCATCTCGGAGCTGACGGCGCGCAAGCTGCGCGCGCTCGGCTTGCGAGGGCAGGTCCACGTCATGCCGGGTCTGGTGTACGAGACCGTGGACACACCCCCCACGCTCGAGCCCCCTGAGCACCCCCACGTGGTGTACGTGGGCCGGCACATCCCGGACAAGCGGGTGGCGGCGATCCCGGCTGCTGTCGCGGCGGCGCGCGGCGCTCTCCCCGGACTGACGGCCACCATCCTCGGGGACGGGCCGTCGCGTGACGACGTGCTGGCCGAGGTGCGGCGCCTGGGGCTGGACGACGCCGTCGCGGTGCCCGGCTTCGTCAGCCAGGACGAGATGGACTCCGCGCTGCGCCGCTCCACGTGCTTGTTGTTCCCGTCGAGCCGGGAGGGTTACGGCCTGGTGGTGGTCGAGGCCGCGGCCAGGGGTACGCCCACCGTGGTGGTGGCCGGAGCCGACAACTCGGCGGCGGAGCTGGTGGTGAACGGCGTCAACGGGGTTGTCGTGGAGTCGGCGCTGCCCGAGGTCCTGGCGGGGGCGGTGGTCCGGGTGCACGAGAGCGAGGCCGCGCTGCGTGCCACGACCGCGCAGTGGTTTGCCGACGGGGCCGACCGGCGATCGGTGCGCAGTACCGCGCGAATGATTTTGGGACACTACGAAATTCAGACGCGCCAACGAGGGGGGGCTCGGCATGGGGCTACCGGAACGTAACGTGAGTAGTGACTTCGAGCTGTCGAACGGGTGGAAGATGGACACTGCCGGCACGTGTGAGCTGTCGATCGTGATGCCCTGCCTGAACGAGGCGGAAACCCTCGCAGTGTGCGTGCGCAAGGCGCAGGCCTACCTGGCTCAGTCCGGGGTTTCCGGCGAGGTTCTGGTGGCCGACAACGGGAGCACCGACGGATCTCAGCAGATCGCGACGGACCTCGGCGCCCGAGTGGTCACCATCGAGGCCAAGGGCTACGGCAACGCGTTGATGGGAGGTTTCCGCGCGGCGCGGGGCACCTACGTGATCATGGGCGACGCGGACGACAGCTATGACTTCTCCGCGCTGCAGCCCTTTGTCGACGAGCTGCGCGCGGGCACCGACCTGGTGATGGGAAACCGCTTTCAGGGTGGGATCGAGCGAGGTGCGATGCCGCCCTTGCACCGGTACCTGGGCAACCCGGTGTTGTCGGGGGTGGGGCGCGTGTTCTTCAAGGCCCCGGTGAGCGACTTCCACTGCGGTCTTCGAGGATTCCACCGCGAACGCATCCTTGCCCTTGGGCTGACCACGACAGGAATGGAGTTCGCCAGCGAGATCGTGGTGAAGTCGTGCTTGCGCGGGCTTCGCATGGCGGAGGTTCCCACAACCCTTTCCAGGGACGGCCGGACTCGGGCACCGCACCTACGCAGCTGGCGTGACGGATGGCGCCACCTGCGTTTCCTGCTGGTGTTCAGCCCCCGCTGGCTGTTTCTCTACCCAGGCCTTGTTGCCTTTCTCGTCGGTATCGTCGGAACGCTGGTGCTGCTCGTCGGACCAGTGCAGGTCGGTTCGGTGGGGCTGGACCTCGGCACGATGATGTACGCCTCAGCGCTGACCGTCGTGGGGTGGCAGTCCGTTCTCTTCTCGGTGCTGACCAAGGTATTTGCCTCGCACAACGGGTTTCTGCCCATGAGTGACACCTATCGAAGGCTGATCGAGCGAATCTCGGTGGAGCGCGGAATCTTTCTGGGCGGCGCCATCTTCCTGGTCGGCATACTCGTTGCGCTGGGTCAGGTGATTCGGTGGAGCGACACCGGGTTCAACGCGCTCGACGTGGCCCAGACCGTGCGAGTGGCCATTCCGGCGGTGCTCGGGATCATTCTTGGGTTTCTCACCATCATGTTCAGCATGTTCGCGGGTATTCTCGCGATCCCCACCAGGGGAGTAGCGGTCTCCGCGCGGCCGCCGTCGGCTGCGGACCAGGCAGAGCCACTGACCATCACCCGCGACACAGTGGACGAGCGCACGGCCTGAGCGACCGCCGAGAGGTGTTCATCCTGAACGTTTCTCAGGCTCTCCCGACCAGGCGGCCCAACGCCTGGCCGAGGTCGACCGAACGGTCTACGGCTTCGGCGGGAACGCGGCGCCGTACACCGCGCCTCGCAATGCTGTAGCCGCGCCACCGCTGTGTGAGTGGCCTTAGCGTGCGGTGGCGCACCATGCTGCTCAGCACGACCGCTAGATCGATGACCAGTCCGTGGACACGACCGGACAAGTCGACTGTTCGGAAGCGCCCAAGGACAAAGCCGCGACCAAACGAGCTGAGATCGCGCTGCCACGGGCTACCCACGCCGGCCGTCGCGCCGCCGATGTGGACTCCGCGGGCGTCCGGCGCCTCGGCGAAACGCCAGCCGGCTTCGAGCAGCCGAAGCCCTAGGTCGAGATCCTCTCCGTAGGCGAAGATCTGCTCGTCGAAGCCACCGATCTGCTCGAAGGCGTCGCGGCGGTAGGCGACAGCGGCACCGCAAGGTGCCGCCAGCGGACCGACCGCAAGGTGGCTCGGATCCTGGCCGGAGCCGCGCGAATAAGCGCAAAGCCCCTGGTCGACCTGAATGCCGAACTGGTCGACGACGCCAGTCCCCGGACGCGTGGTGAGTGCCGCCACGGCACCTACGCGTTCGTCGGCTCGAAGCGGACGCACGATGCTCTCGAGGAAGTCGGGTTCCACGTCAACGTCGTTGTTAACCAGAACGACGAACGGTGCCGTGCCAACTGCAACACCTCGGTTGTTTCCGGCGCCGAAACCCTGGTTCTCGCTCAGCTCAACGATCTGTACTTCAGGATACGCCTCGCGAACAAAGGTAACGGTGCCGTCGGTAGAGGCGTTGTCTGCGACAATAACCTGGTGTGGGACCGTTTGCCGGCGTAAATGATCGAGGCATGAGGCGAGGAGCACGCGCCCCTGCCAGGTCACAACCACGACGTCTATGTCCGGGCTCATGCCCGGTATTGTGTCAGATGCGCTGGTTCGCTGAATGGGGCGGCAAGAGATCACGCCGAAAGGCGTCCTCCGCTATCGCATGGCACAAATTTGCTTGAGCCGAGCTAGATCGGGTGTTGCCGGCGATCTTGGATTGCCCGGTACGCGCATCCACGCTGGCCGGTGAGGTGGAGTGAAACTAGGTAGCAGTTCGCTCGCCCGAGCGCGCAGTGGAGCGGGCGGAGCGTCGACCGACTGCGATGGTGTTCCCGTGGTGGAAGGGGAACCCATAGCGAGCGCGGCGCACGTCGGCGAGGTCTCCCTCCACCCACTCGCCCAACGTCGTCACCCGACGGAGGATCGACAGCTGGTCAAATCCGAGTGCCCCGGCCAGTAGGTGGTCATCGAGGTATCGGTTGTAGCCAAGCGGGAACGTCACCAACAGCTCGCCGTCGTCCGTGAGCAACGTGGCGAGGTGTTCGACGAGGCGTCGCGTCTTGTCGGGGTCCTGGTCGTCCTCGTCGAAGCCGACGTGCTCCAGGGTGGATACCGCGACGATCGAGCGAAACCGCTCCGCGGGGGCGAAGTCGACAGCGTCGACGTTGAGCACGCCTTCGGCGGGCTCATACAGATCGACGACGGTGTGTCGCAGGTCGGGACGGTAGTGGCCAATAACGTGGCCGATCTCCAGGACTGGTCCCTGCGGCCGTCGATCGAGCCAGTCGAAGGCGATGGGGAGCTCGACCGCTCGTTCGTTTCGCCATGTCTCGTTGTAGCCGTGGACCGAGTACTCCAGCTCCCGTCCACCGACAGTGAAGGTCCGCACTCCGGCTGCGCGCCGCACGACGCGTGCTGCACGTGCGGCGACAGGCAGCGACGCCCGCTTGCCGGCTGTAGCCATCCGACCCAGGAGGGAACGGTCAGAACCGCCGATTGCATCAGCCCAGTCTGACGATTCGTCAGGTGTCGGCGCGTGCCCGTCGGCTTCGACGAGAGCACGGCCACGACCGAGCGTCGCGGGTCGTTGCATGGCTCGAGCGTAAGCGCTCAGTGTTGCTTCGGCCGCCGCGGACCAGGTGAACTGCGCTGCGCGGTCGCGCCCGTCCAACAGTCGGTTCGCCCCGTCCATCGAGTCCAGGATCGCCGCCGCACACGCAGCTGGGTCGTCGACCGGGAAGTATCGGGGGACTTCTCCGCCAACCTCACGAAGAACAGGAATGTCGGAGCACGCCACAGCGACGCCGCGCTCCATCGCCTCGATGAGGGGCAGACCGAAGCCCTCCGCCCTCGTGGGGAACGCGGCACAGCTCGCCAGGGCCCAGAGGCTCTCGAGATCGGTATCGGAGACGTAGTCCAGGAAGGTCACCCGCTCGGCAATCCCCACAGCCTGGGCAAGGTCCCGCAGATTGGCGTCATAAGCCTCGGGGTGACCGACCAGCACCACGTGCACGTCGGACGGCAGCTTGGGCAGGGCCTTCAGCAACAGCTCCTGGTTCTTGTGGGGTCGCTTCGCGCCCACCGACAAGACGACACGCTTGCCGACCAGGCCCAAACGGTCTCGCATGGTCTCGCCATCGCGCGCTCCTGGGGCGACCGGCTGTCGTCCGTGGTGCGCGACCACGAAGCCTTCCTGGCGCAGGCCGAGCACCTTCGCGATGTCGTCCCGCGCGACCGCGGTCCCGGTGACGGCAGCATCTACGTCGACCGCTACCCCGCGCACGATGAGTCGGAAGGCCGCGGTGGTGGCCCGACCGAAGGACTTCTCGTGGATGAAGGTGAGGTCGTGCAGAGTGGCGACGTGCCTGACCTGAGGTGTCCAGACAGGACCGAGTGATGCCAGGCTGTGCAGCACGTCGACACCCCGCCGTCGGGCTTCTGCGGGCAACAGGACCTGTTCAGCGAAGAGGCGCTGGGCGCGCTGCCCCTCGTCGCACGGAAGCTCGGCAACCTCACACCACGAGTCCCAGCCGGCGTCGCGCAGGGCGCGGGCACCCCGGCGCGTCGTGGCGACTGCCAGCTCCATGTCGGGCACGGCAGCGTGCAACGCGGGAGCCAGGCCGTGCAGGTAGGTCTCCGGCCCTCCGGACACTGCGGGGTCTAGAAAAAGGGCGTTCAGCATTGCCGAGCGGGGTAAGACCATGGCACGGAGCATACGGTCCGTAATTACTGGTAACAGGTGCGGTTCAGCGGCGGCCTCCGCCGAGGTGCTGTCTATTGCGCTCGGCGCAAACGGGCCCGGATTGGCGTCACGAGCTCGGGGGGACCCCTCCCGTCAGCAGAACCACGACGACAAACACCGCTGGGCAAAGCACCCCACTGACCGCGCTCGTGAACAATCCGCCGCCGAGGCGGTTCAGCAGGACTGCCATGCCCAGCGCGGGCAGCAGCGCCAGTCCGGCGGACAGGAGACGGCGGCCAGCAGGGCGCACCGGGTGGTCGCTACGACGGACGACGACCCAGAATGCCGCCGCAAGGACGTACTCGGTGATGCACAGCGAGATGGCCGCCCCGTTGCCACCCCAGGACCTCGCAAGCGTCCACGTGAGCGCGACGCTGAGCACGAGCGCCGCAGTGTTGATCACGAGCAGTGCGCGGTGCTTGCGCAGGGACAGGAGCAGGAAGGAACCGACGGCTACCAGAAAAGAACCTGCGACTGCGATGGCGAGGATCTGGAGCATGACGACAGCGTCGGCAAAGGGGGGGCCCCCCAAGATCTGCACAATTGCGGGCGCTCCGGCGCCAATGCCTAGCGCGACGACGATGCCGAGCAACAACACGCCCTCGTACATCCGGGAGCCCGCATACCCGAACCGACGCGGGTCGCGACCAGCTGCCCTCGTCAAGACCGGGTAGGCGCTTCCAGTCGCGATCATGGCTATGGCAATGACGACGGAGAACACCCGGAAGGCAAGGGCGAAGAGTCCGCTGTCGTCCTCGCTGGTGGACAGGTGCGTGACGATCTGTGCCACGTAGGCGTAGGTGGTCCCCACGGTCGTTGCGACGGCGAAGCTGAGCGCGGTGCGCAGCATCCGGCGCATTGCGGGGAAGTCGAACGACGGCTTCATGGGGGCTAGCCCGCGTGCGGCCGACACCGCGAGCGCGGCCGACACCAGCGCGGCGGGGATTGATGCAGCAAGCAACGGGATGACGCCTGCACCAACCAGTGCCAGCACCACCAGCAACGCTGCCTGCACCGCCTGGCGCACGAAGTCGACGGCGCTCACCATGCTCAGCCGCAACGTGGCGTGCAGGGGCACGACGTAGGTTGCCGGGATGGTCTGGATGACGAGACCGACCCCTGCGAGCAGTGCACCCCACACCAGCGGCATGGAAAATCCCGCCAATAGCGCGAACGCGACCATCGCCGCGGCGCCCAGCGTCATCAGCAGCAGGCGCAGCGCAAGCAGGACCCTCATCGAGTGGTCCCGCTCGGCGCCAGCGAGTGCGACATACTCTCGGACGCCGAGGATCGCCATCCCGAAGTCGGTCACGAGCAAGGCGACCAGCGACAGGGACAGCACGGTGGCGAAGCCGTCGAAGCCCGCGGCACCCAGCTGCCTGGCCACGACCGCCGTCGAGGCGACCGACAGTAACGCCCCCCCGCAGTAGGCGATGACGCGAGTCGTCCCACCGCCAACGACCAGAGCGCCGGAGTCGCGGGAGTCGAGGATGTGGGGCTCGCCGCTGGTCAGGTCGTCGGTCATGGGCAGAGCCGGCAGGGCCGACGCACCCGGATTTGCCCGCAGGCCCCGCTTCGTCTGGGAGTGTCGCGAGGGGCGCGTCGACTGCAGGACGGATACCTACACACACAGCGCAAAGTGGGTCCTCACTCCCGGTCGGCGTGACGATGGGCGGAGGTCGACGATGGCCTCTCCGTCGGGGACAGACGCCTGGCCGGCTCAACCCGTCACGTTAGCCGATGCGGCACTGGCCGCCAGGTACCGCGGGGTGCAGCCCGGTGCCCGCGCTCGTGGCGCGCGTGTCGGACCCGTTGGCGTGGTGGACTTCTGCGACAACCACTCGGTACGTTGGCATCGCCCAAATCTGCGCCGCCGGATGCGGCCATGACCGACTGGCGGGATGGCGGGATTCAGTGAATTTCGGTGCCGGCGACTACGGCTGGATGCTCCTGGCCGTTCTGGTGCTCTTCGTGCCGGGCGGGCTCGTGCTCGCCGTAGCGGGGTGGGCCTCGCGTCGGCGCACCGCAGTGGGCGTGGCGACTGCCCCGCTGGTCAGCGTGGCCGTCTGCTACGCGGCCGCAGTGGTCACTGGGCTGCTCGGTCTGTCCTATGGCTTGGTTGCGGTTGCGGTGACGACGGCCGCAATCGCGATCGCGGCCCTCGCCGCGCGCCGTCTTCGCGCCGGCACCGTGGACGACAAGACGGCGCACGACAAGACGGTGCTGGGCAAGGTCGGGTGGGTCGAGCGCTGGCGGAGAACACCGTGGTCGCTCGACGTCGTCGGGGGCCTGGTGCTCGTGGTGGTGGCACTGGGGATCTCGGTTCGGACCTGGGGCCGGGGCCTGGGCGGCTCGCTCGCGACCGTGCCCCAGGAGCACGACATGGTCACGCACACGCTGCTGACCGCTCACATTGCCAGGAGTGGCGAGGGCGCGCCGTGGAAGGTGTGGACCCCCGATCTGCTCACCGGGGATCCGGGTGGGTTCTATCCCTCGGGCTTCCACACCCTGGCCGCTCTGGTTGCCGACGCCGGGGCCGATCCCGTCACTGCTGTCAACGCAACGATGTTGGTCGTGCTGGCACTGTGCCTGCCGCTGGGTCTGCTCGGGCTCGCCACCCTGGTGGAGCGCGCGCAGCTGCGGTACTTGGTGGGTGGCGTCGCCGGGTTGGTGGGCGCAATGGCCTACCGGCCCACCTATGCGCTCTTTCACGACGGAGGAATTCTGGCGAACGCCGTGGCGATCGCGCTGGCACCGGCGGCGCTGGCCGGCCTCTTGGTCCTGCGCGAGCGCGGCTCGGCTCCGACGGAGCGGCCCACCGTGTCGGAGCGGAGCTACTGGGTGGATTGCTGCCTGATTGCCGCTGTGGCCATCGGAGCCTTCGCCGTGCACCCCACGTCAGCCGCGATCCTCGGACTGAGCGTCGCTGCCTGGTCCGTGGGAGAGCTCGCCTACAAGCTGCCGCGACTGCTGTTCTGGCCACGCTTGCTGAAGCTGGCGCTCGGAGCCGTGCTGATGGCTGTGCTCGCGCTGCCCCTGATCCGTGGCGGCGGCTCCAGCGTCGGCACGGTTGCTGCGTGGCCTCGAGACGTGGCCGTCCAGTCGTTCCCGCAAGCCCTCGGGGTCACGCTGGGCATGCCGTACGGCGGCTTCCTGGACTTCGCCAACGCTCGCAGTCAGTCGCTCTTCGCTGTCCTCGTGCTCGCCGGCGTGGCGGCGGTGCTGGTGTCTCGGCGAGGTCTCGCGCTCGGCGTGGTGTGGGCGGTCTGGTCGGCTGTGCTGCTCGCCTTTCTTGCCGGGGCGGCAGTGCCTGGTCTGGCCACGGTGACCGGAGTCTTCTACAGCAGCTACGTCCGCATCTCCGGTGTCCTTGGCCCGTTTCAGTGGCTCATGGTCGGTGTTGCAGTCACGACAGCCGCCTGCCTGCTGGTTCGAGCCGCGGAACGAGTCGTTCGGGACGGCAGTCGGGCTGCGAGGGTGATACGGCCACGGCCCGGGACTGCTGTCGTCACCGCCCTGGTGCTGGGACTGGTGCTGCTCGCCGCCACGGGGGGTACCGCGCCACCAACGGATCGGCACTCGCGGGTCGCTACGCACAGCCAGACTTCACCAGGGTGGACGGAGACGATCGTGCGGCGATCGCCTGGATGGTGGAGCGCGTGCAGCCCGGAGAGCGGGTGATGAACAGCGCCAACGACGGGTCGACCTACCTCTACGTCTACGACGGCATTCCCGTGGTCAACGTCTCGCCGCTTGGCAGCGGCCGCCCCGACACCGACACCCTGCTCGCCCGTTTCAACCGCCTGGACACCGACCAGGACGTGCGCCGGATCGTTCGGGACCTCGACATCCGCTGGGTCTACGTCGACGCAGAGGCTCCAGGGATCGGTGTGGTGCAAGGCGGATACCCCTGGTACACGGGCCCGAGCCCGTTCACCCTCGCCCCAGGCTTGACCGGGCTCGACGCGGTGACTGGGCTCGATCGCCGGTTCACCAGCGGGTCGGTCTCGGTGTACGAGGTGGACCCGTCCCTCCTGGCGCCAGCTGCTGGTGGCGTGGACGGTCCCTGATGCATCGGGCCGGGGGCGTCTGCGCACACGTGACACCCCTGTCCGCGCGCACCGGCCCTCAGCCGCTAGGACGTCCGTTACCCTAGGTCCCCGTGACCTCTTCCTCTGACGCGGCAAGTGTGCAGGCAGATCAGCGCTACGACCTCATCATCGTCGGCTCTGGCTTCTTCGGGCTGACGATCGCCGAGCGTGCCGCCACCCAGCTGGGCAAGCGGGTGCTGGTGCTCGACCGCCGCCACCACATTGGGGGCAACGCCTACTCCGAGCCTGAGCCGGAGACGGGCATCGAGATCCACAAGTACGGCGCCCACCTGTTCCACACGTCCAACCAGCGGGTGTGGGACTACGTCAACCAGTTCACCGACTTCACCGGCTACACCCACCGGGTGTTCACCGTGTTCAAGGACCAGGCGTACTCCATGCCGGTGAACCTGGCGACGATGTGCGCCTACTTCGGCAAGTACCTCACCCCGGACCAGGCGCGTGCGCTGGTGGCCGAGCAGGCCGCGGAGATCGACGGCAAGGAGGCCGCGAACTTCGAGGAGAAGGCCGTCTCCCTGGTGGGGCGCCCGCTCTACGAGGCGTTCTTCCGCGGCTACACCGCCAAGCAGTGGCAGACCGACCCCACCGAGCTGCCCGCGGAGATCATCAGCCGGCTGCCGGTGCGCTACACCTTCGACAACCGGTACTTCAACGACACCTACGAGGGCCTGCCGGTCGACGGCTACACCGCGTGGCTGGAGAAGATGGCCGACCACGAGCTGATCGAGGTCCGGCTGGACACCGACTTCTTCGACGTGCGCGAGGAGCTGGTCGCCGCCAGCCCGGACGCGCCGATCGTCTACACCGGCCCGCTGGACGCCTACTTCGACAACGCCGAGGGTGAGCTGGGCTGGCGCACGCTGGACTTCGAGCAGGAGGTCGTGCCGGTCGGGGACTACCAGGGCACACCGGTGATGAACTACGCCGACACCGACATCGCCTACACCCGCATCCACGAGTTCCGGCACTTCCACCCGGAGCGGGACTACCCCAAGGACAAGACGGTGATCATGCGGGAGTACTCCCGCTTCGCCGAGTCCGGGGACGAGCCGTACTACCCGATCAACACCGCGGAGGACCGGGCCAAGGTCGCGGCCTACCGCAAGCTGGCCAAGACCGAGACCGCCCGCAAGGGCGTGCTCTTCGGCGGCCGGCTGGGTACCTACCAGTACCTTGACATGCACATGGCCATCGCCAGCGCGCTCTCCATGTTCGACAACACGCTGGCCCCGCACTTCACCGAGGGCCGGGCGCTCGCCGAGGCTTCAGAGACGCCGGAGGACTGATCTACAGATGACCGCCACCCAACAGCTCACCGACACCACCGAGTCCACCCAGGCGGTGTCCTTGCTGCAGCGCGTCATCCTTCCGCGCAGCGGCGACCCGCTCGACCTGCGGGCGCTCTACCTGGACGAGGACGAGACCAACCGCAAGCGCTCCCGGGCGCTGAGCCGCACTGCGCTGGAGCTGCCCGCGGAGTCCGAGGTGTCCTTCGCGACCTACTTCAACGCCTTCGCCGCCAGCTACTGGCGCCGCTGGACGGTGCTGGACAAGGTGGTGCTGCAGCTCAAGCTGAGCGGCAAGTGCCGGGTGGACGTCTACCGGTCCAAGGCCGACGCCACCATCATCCACGCCGACGGCGCAGTCGTGACGGCCACGGACGACACCACCCTGGAGTTCGCGCTCGACCTGGCCCCGTTCGAGGACGGCGGCTGGCTGTGGTTCGACGTCACCACCGACGAGGGCACGGTCACGCTGCACGAGGCGGCCTGGTTCGCCGCCCAGGAGTCGTCGGTGCGCGCCTCGGTCGCCATCGGCATCACCACGTTCAACCGGCCGGACGACTGCGCCGCCGCGCTCAGCGCGATCGGTGAGGACCCCGCCGTGCTGGACCTCGTCGACGCGGTCTTCGTCGCCGACCAGGGCAACCGCAAGGTGGTCGACGCCGCCGAGTTCCCCGCCGCAGCGGCGCAGCTCGGCGACCGCCTGCGCATCCACAACCAGGGCAACCTCGGCGGCAGCGGCGGGTTCTCCCGCGGCATGTACGAAGCGCTGAACACCACCAGCTGCGAGCAGATCCTGCTGATGGACGACGACATCGTCATCGAGCCGGACAGCATCCTGCGGGCGGTGGCCTTCTCCCGGTTCACCGAGCGCCCCACGCTGGTGGGTGGGCAGATGCTCAACCTGCAGGCCCGCTCGCACCTGCACTCCATGGGCGAGGTCGTCGACCGCGACAAGTTCATGTGGCGCGCGGCCCCCAACGTCGAGTACGACCACGACTTCGCCAAGAAGAGCCTGCGCAACACCCCGCGCATGCACCGGCGCATCGACGTGGACTACAACGGCTGGTGGATGTGCCTCATCCCGCGCGCGGTGGCCGAGGAGCTCGGGCTGCCGCTGCCGCTGTTCATCAAGTGGGACGACGCCGAGTACGGCCTGCGCGCGGGCAAGGCCGGCTACCCGACCGCCACACTGCCCGGCGTGGCCATCTGGCACATGCCCTGGTCGGACAAGGACGACGCCACCGACTGGCAGGCCTATTTCCACCTGCGCAACCGCCTGGTGGTTGCCTCGCTGTACAGCAAGTACAAGCGCGGCGGCGGGATGATCCAGCACAGCATGAAGAGCACCATCAAGCACCTGCTGTCGCTGGAGTACTCCACCGTGGCCCTGCAGAACCTGGCCATCCGCGACTTCCTGGCGGGCCCGGACGCGCTGTTCGACCAGCTGCCCACCGCGCTCGGCGAGGTCCGCTCGGCCCGGTCGGAGTTCGACGACGGCAAGGTGCTGGCCTCCTCTCGGGCGCTGCCCCTGCCGTCCATGGACGCGGTCAAGGCTGAGCGCTTCCTCAAGCCGCCGACCAACCCGGTGACCATCGGCGCCACCCTCGCCGCCTCGCTGGTGCACAACGTGCTGCCGGTCAAGGAGGAGCACCACCACAACCCGCAGCTGAACATCGCTGCCCAGGATGCGCGGTGGTTCCTGCTCGCGCGCCTGGACGGTGCGACGGTGGCCACTGCCGACGGCCGCGGGGTGGCCTACCGCAAGCGCAACCCCAAGACGTTCTGGAAGCTGCTGGGGGAGTCGGTGCGTGCCCACGCCGAGCTGCGTCGGGAGTTCCCGCGGCTGAGCAAGACCTACCGCCAGGGTCTGCCTGCACTGACCTCCCACGAGTCCTGGCGTCGCATCTTCAATGGCTGACGACGCAATCGGGCAGGTTGCGGATCGTCCTCTCCAGGACCCCACGGCGGGCACCGGCACCCGGTCGGGCGGCAGTGCCCGGTCGCGCAGCGGAGGCCACTCCGGCAACCGCGCGCCTGCCGGCACCGCACAGCGCGCAGTGGCGCCCACGGGCACCGTCGGCGGTGGCGGGGAGATCCGCTCGCTGACCGGCCTGCGCATCGTCGCCGCGATGTGGGTGGTGGTGTTCCACTTCCAGTTCACCCCCGGCGACGCCTACACCCGCTTCTGGGAGCCGTTGCGCCCGATCGTGTCCTCCGGGGCGCTCGGTGTGGACCTGTTCTACGTGCTCAGCGGGTTCGTGATCACGCTCACCTACCTGACCAAGGTGGGCCCGCGGCTGCGGGTGCGGGCGGCACTGGTGTTCCTGTGGGCCCGGATCTGCCGGATCTGGCCGGTCTACGCCACCGTCACCACGCTGTTCCTGGGCTGGCTGCTCTACAAGCAGACCCGGGTGACCGACGGCTACCTGGCTTACCAGACGGTCCAGCCCGACCTGACCGTGTGGAGCTACCTGCAGCAGCTGCTCATGGTGCAGCTGTGGACCCAGCCGTACTTCGACGGCGTCTCCTTCGTCGGCCCGGCCTGGTCGATCAGCGCGGAGTGGGCCGCCTACCTCGCCTTCCCGCTGCTGGTGCTGGTGCTCTACCGGGTCCGCCGGCTGCCCGCCCCGGTGCTGGGGGCGCTCGCGGTGGCCGTCATGGTCCCCTTCGCCTACCTCAGCTACACCGGCGAGGAGGCCGGTCTGCGCTATGCCTGGCTGCTGCGGATCAGCTGTGGCTTCCTGGCCGGTGCCCTGACCTACCTGGCGGTCCGCAACGTGGGCGCGGCCTCCCGGCTGCGCCGCTACGCCCCGCTGCTGACCGCGATCGCCCTGGTGGAGATCGTCCTCGGCCTGCTGTGGGCCTCCTGGCGCGCGCCCCAGGGCGGCTACGGCGGAGTCGTCGTGGTGATGTTCCCGGTGGTCGTCGCCGGCCTCGCGCTGCACCAGACCGGTCTGGCCAAGGTGCTGGCGCACCCGTGGATGGTGCACGGGGGCCGGATCTCCTTCAGCATCTACCTGGTGCACGTGCCGGTGTTCGAGATCTTCTGGACGGAGATGGCTCTGCGACCGCCCCTGGCCCCCGGCACCGCGCTGGCCACCTTCCTCATTCCGCAGGTGCTGCTGCTGGTGGTGCTGCTGGGTCACCTCTTCTACCGCTTCGTGGAGGAGCCGGCCCGGGTGTGGCTGCGCCGACACGGGCCGAAGTCGTCCTCGGTGCGGGTCACGCCGGTACCCGTGGCGGCAGGGCCGTGAGCGCCGTCGAGGTCCGCGCGCTGGCCGCGGTGCAGCGGAACCTGGCCCACCGGCCTGGTGTGCTCGCCGGCGCCCGGGCGATGTCGCACTTCGGTGAGCACGCGCTGGGCTGGGTGGCGCTGGCTGGCGCCGGCGCCGTGCTGGACCGGCCCCGCCGGGCTCAGTGGGCCAGCGCCGCGGTGGGGGCGGTCGGCGCCCACGCGGTCTCCATCGCCGTCAAGCGGGTGGTCCGTCGTCCCCGGCCCGACCACCCGTCGGTGCGCGTGGGCGTCTCCACGCCCAGCAAGCTCAGCTTCCCGTCCTCGCACGCCACGTCCACCGCGGCCGCTGCCGTGCTGCTGGGCCGGCTCACCGGCCTGCCGCTGCCGGCGCTGCTGGTGCCACCGATGCTGCTGTCCCGGCTGGTCCTGGGCGTGCACTACCCCTCCGACGTGCTCGTGGGTGCTGCCCTGGGCGCGGCTACCGCCCAAGCGCTCCTCACGGCGCAAGATCGACATGGCTTTCCAGGAGGAGATCGATGAGCACACCAGACACCACTGTCACGGGCCCACCCACCGCCCCGATGTCGCTGCCCGCCGGCCTGCTCAAGGCTGTCCGACCGAGGCAGTGGGTGAAGAACGTCCTGGTGCTGGCGGCGCCGGTCGCCGCAGGCAAGGTCGGCGAGCTGTCGATCCTCGGCGACGCCGCGATCGCCTTCCTGGCGTTCTGCCTGGCCGCGTCCGGCGTCTACCTCGTCAACGACGCGATGGACGTGGACGCCGACCGTGCCCACCCGCGCAAGCGCCACCGGCCCATCGCGGCCGGTGTGGTTCCGGTGCGCCTGGCCTACGTGCTGGCGGTGGTGCTGCTGCTGGCCAGCATGGCGCTGTCGCTGGTGGCGTCCTGGGAGCTGCTGGTGGTGATCGCGGTCTACGTGGCCGTGCAGCTGGCGTACTGCTTCGGGCTCAAGCACCAGCCCGTGCTGGACATCTGCATCGTGGCCTCGGGCTTCCTGCTGCGGGCCATCGCCGGTGGCGTGGCGGCCGGTCTGGAGCTGTCGCAGTGGTTCCTGCTGGTGGCGGCCTTCGGCTCGCTGTTCATGGTCTCCGGCAAGCGCTACGCCGAGATGCGGGTGGCCGAGCAGACGGGCGGCAAGATCCGCAAGTCGCTGGAGAGCTACACCTCCACCTACCTGCGCTTCGTCTGGACCATGTCGGCCACCGCGGTGATCCTGTCCTACGGGTTGTGGGCCTTCCAGCTCAACGAGACCAGCGACTCGGTCTGGTCGGTCATCTCGATGGTGCCGTTCACCGTCGCCGTGCTGCGCTACGCCGTGGACGTCGACGGCGGCGTGGCGGGGGAGCCCGAGGAGATCGCGCTGCGCGACCGGGTCCTGCAGGTGCTCGCGGTCGCGTGGCTCGTCGTGATTGGAATCTCTGTCTACGCATGACCGGGGGCTTCGACCGGTAACGTGCTCAGGCTGAGCCCCAGAACTGCGCCGCTGCCCCACCCGCGGTCAGCTCGGGTGTTCGCCGCAAGCAGGAGGAGGTCCGGTCAATGAGCAACGCCTACCAGCCGCGGAAGCGGCGCTGGGGCATCTGGCTCGTGGTGCTGGTGGCACTGGTGGTGGTCGGCTCGGTCCTCACCCGGCTGCCCGGGTCGGGTCCCGACATGCCCGAGGTTGCGCCGGGCCCGGGTTCCACCGCCACCCAGCCGCCGGGGTCCTCCGCCCAGCCGCCGGCGACCTCGGTCAAGCCGGCCGGCTGTCCTGACGTGCAGGTGGTGTTCGTGCCGGGCACCTACGAGACCAACCCGGGGGCCAACCCTGGTGCGCCTGCGGGCCTGCTCGCCGCGGTCGCCAACCCGCTCACCGCGCGGTTCGGCGGGGACGCCGGCCGGGTGAGCACCTACTTCGTGCCGTACCTGGCGCAGTTCAACAACCCGACGCCCTACCTGGCGAGCGAGCAGGACGGGGTGCGGGCCGCCCGGGCAGCCATCGCCGAGACCACCAAGCGCTGTGCCACCACCAAGTTCGCGCTGGTCGGCTTCTCCCAGGGGGCGGCCGTGGCCGGCGACCTGGCTGCCGAGATCGGCCAGGGCGGTGCGGTGATCCCACCGGAGAAGCTGATCGGAGTGGGTCTGGTGTCCGACCCCAACCGCAACGGTGCCGCGGACCGGCTCATCGGTCCGGCGGTTGCCGGCGCCGGCCTGGGCGGGCCGAGGCCGAAGGGCTTTGGCGCGGTGGGGGACCGGGTGGTCACCTTCTGCGCTCCCGGCGACCTGATCTGCGCGACCCCGCCGAGTGCAACCAACCTCGCCAACCTGCCTGCGACGCTCGCGCTGGTGGGTCAGTACATGCAGAGCAACGTTCACTCGTCCTACGCGACGTACAAGGTGGAAGGCGCAACGTCTGCCACCCAGTGGCTGGCCGGATGGCTTGCCGCGCGCGTGGAGGAGGTGCCCAAGGGCTGATCTGTTGACATGATCGTCAGGAAACGTACGCTTCGGACACGCGACCGGCCCAGGCATACACCGGACGAACCTCACGGCCACTGCCGGGGTCCCGGGCCGTGGTGTGAGACCGCTGTAACATACCGCGGGGCGTTCGCGCGGGGGTCAAGTCAAGCAACGGTGCGGTCCGCCGCGCCGCAACGCTGAGCGACCTTACGGGCCCAGAGCCGGGCAACAGGGAGCCAGCGTCGCGCCGACATTCGCGAGCAGCTCGATCGAGGAGGTTCCATGACGGGTCACTTGTCCGTTCAGGATACGAACGACGGCGGGTCCGAGGTTCAGGCCCTGACAGGTGGTGACCTGGTGGCCGGGCTCTCCCGCGGCACCGTGGTGGACCACCTGGAGGCGATGACCGCTGCGCGCGGCGACGCGCCCTCCTTCACCACTGTGGACTACTCCACCGAGGCGGACGGTACCCGGACCACCCTGACCTTCGCCGAGCTCGGCGTGCGGGTGCGCGCCGTGGCCGCGCGCCTGCAGCAGGTGGCCGAGCCCGGCGCGCGGGTGGCCATCCTCGCGCCCCAGGGCATGGAGTACATCGTCGGCTTCTTCGCCGCCGTCCACGCTGGCCTGGTCGCGGTGCCGCTGTTCGACCCGGAGGAGCCGGGGCACTCCGACCGGCTGCACGCCGTGCTCGGCGATTGCGCGCCCACGGTGGTGCTCACCTCCACCTCGGCCGCACCGGGGGTGCGAGCCTTCTTCAAGGCGGTGCCCGCCGCGCAGCGTCCCCGCACCATCGCCGTCGACGGGGTGCCGGACTCCCTGGCCCAGTCCTGGACCGCCCCGGAGCTGGACCGCAGCTCGATCGCCTACCTGCAGTACACGTCCGGTTCCACCCGGGTGCCCGCCGGCGTGGAGATCACTCACGGCGGCGTGCTCACCAACGTCATGCAGATGGTCACCAGCTTCGAGGTCCCGCCGGAGACCGGGCGAGGCGTCAGCTGGTTGCCGCTGTTCCACGACATGGGCCTGCTCGTGGTGATCATCCCGGCGATGATCGGCCGCCCCTGCGCGGTGATGACCCCGCGGGCGTTCGTGCAGCGTCCGCTGCGGTGGATCAAGCTGCTGGCCGAGGCGCCCGGCGTGATCGCCGCGGCACCGGACTTCGCCTACGAGCACGCCGCCCGCCGGGGCCGCCCGCCCGAGGGTGCCGATCTCGACCTCAGCGGGGTCGTCGCGCTGATCAACGGCAGCGAGCCGGTGCGGCCGTCCTCGCTGCAGCAGTTCCAGGACGCCTTCGGCCCCTACGGGCTGTCGCCGTACGCGCAGCGGCCCTCTTACGGCATGGCCGAGGCCACCCTGTTCGTGGCCGCCAGCACCGCTGGCCAGCCTCCGAGGGTCAGCCACTTCGACCGCGACCAGCTCGGTGCCGGCAAGGCGGTCGAGGTGGCCGCCGACGCGCCTGCGGCCAGCATGTACGTCGCCGTCGGGGACATGTCGGTGGAGCAGGAGTCCCTCATCGTCGACCCGCAGACCTGCGAGGCGCTGCCGGACGGCTCCGTGGGCGAGATCTGGCTGCACGGGGAGAACATCGGCGCGGGCTACTACAACCGTGCCGAGGAGACCGAGCAGACCTTCCGCGCACTGGTGGCGGAGAGCACTGACGGCAGGCACTGGCTGCGCACCGGCGACCTGGGCACCGTCGTCGACGGCCAGCTCTACATCACCGGCCGGGCCAAGGACATGATCATCATCGGCGGGCGCAACCACTACCCGCAGGACGTGGAGTTCACGGCCACCGAGGCCAGCAAGGTGCTCCGCTCCGGCTTCGTGGCCGCGTTCTCGGTGCCCGCCGCCGACGGTGCCACCGGCTCGGCCGAGCAGCTGGTGGTGGTGGCCGAGCGGGCCTCCGGCCAGGGCAAGGCCGACCCCGAGCCGGCCATCGCCGCCGTGCGGGCCGCACTGGCGCAGCGGCACGGCCTCAGCGTGCGCGAGGTGCTGCTGCTGCCAGGGGGCTCGATCCCACGGACCTCCAGTGGAAAGATCGCCCGACGAGCCTGCCGCCAGCAGTACCTCGACGGCACCCTGCGGGGTGCTCCCCGCCCCGGCGCGTTCCCGGACGTGCAGGATGACACGCACGAGACGGAAGAGACACAGGTGACTGCATGACCGGAGCGCCAGGAGCGGGGACCGTGCCCGGCCAGCCCATGACCGTGGCTGCCCTTCGTGGGTGGCTCGTGGACTGGGTTGCCGGGAGCACGGGACTGCCTCGTTCCGAGGTCCGGGAGGACCGGCCGCTGGAGGAGTTCGGCCTGGCCTCCCGCGACACGGTGGCGCTCTCCGGCGAGCTGGAGGAGATGCTCGGCGTCACCCTCTCGGCCACCCTGGTGTGGGAGTACCCGACCATCGCCGCCCTCGCCACGCGGCTGATCGAGGGTGAGCCCGCGGTGGAGGAGCTCAGCGGATCGTTCTACGACCACGACGGCACGTCCGGACCGGCGTCCCTGGACGACCAGGTCGCGGTGGTGGGCCTGGCGGCCCGGCTGCCCGGTGGAGTGCGCTCGCCCGGCCAGCTCTGGGAGCTGCTCAGCGGCGGGGTGGACGCCATCAGCGAGGTGGAGGCGAGCCGGTGGGAGGCCTTCGCGGCCAACCCCGAGCAGGCGGCGGTGCTGGAGCGCACCAACGTCCACGGTGGCTTCCTGGACGACGTGCAGGGCTTCGACGCGGAGTTCTTCGGCATCGCCCCGCGCGAGGCTGCGGCGATGGACCCGCAGCAGCGCCTGGTGCTCGAGGTGGCCTGGGAGTCGCTGGAGCACGCCCGCATCAACCCCGACGACCTCCGGGGCAGTGCCACCGGTGTCTACGTCGGTGTGTCCACCCACGACTACGGCCTGATCACCACCGCCGACCTCGGCGGGCTGGACGCCTGGACGGCCACCGGCGCCGCGGGCAGCATCGTGGCCAACCGGGTCTCCTACATGCTCGACCTGCGCGGGCCCAGCATGACGCTGGACTCCGCCTGCTCCTCCTCGCTGCTGGCCGTGCACCAGGCAGTGCGCAGCCTGCGCTCGGGCGAGACCGACATGGCGCTGGCCGGCGGGGTGAACCTGGTGGTCGCCCCCACGACCACAGTGGTCTTCGACCAGGCGGGGGCACTGGCGCCGGACGGCCGCTGCAAGGCCTTCGACGCCTCCGCCGACGGCATCGCCCGCGGTGAGGGCGCCGGAATGGTGGTGCTCAAGCGGCTCAGCGACGCCCAGCGCGACGGCGACGAGGTACTCGCCGTCATCGCCGGCTCCGCGGTGAACTCCGACGGCCGCTCGAACGGGCTGATGGCGCCGAACCCGGCGGCCCAGGCCGACCTGTTGCGGCTGGCCTACCGCGACGCCGGGGTGCACCCCAACCAGGTGGACTACGTGGAGGCCCACGGCACCGGGACCCTGCTCGGCGACCCCATCGAGGCGCGGGCGCTGGGCGCGGTGCTGGGTAGCGGGCGCGACGCGGACAAGCCGCTGCTGCTCGGCTCGGCCAAGACCAACTTCGGCCACCTCGAGGCGGCCGCCGGCATCACCGGGCTGATCAAGGTGGTCCTGGCGCTGCAGCAGGGCGCCATCCCGCCGAGCCTGCACTTCACCACCCCCAACCCGCACATCCCCTTCGAGCAGGCCCGGCTGTCGGTGGTCACCGACCTGCACGAGTGGCCGCGGCACAGCGGCCAGGCGGTGGCCGGCATCTCCGGCTTCGGCTTCGGCGGCACCAACGCCCACCTGGTGGTGCGCGAGGCGCCGGCCGTCGAGCCAGCGGCGGAGTCCTCCGGCTCGGCCACCGCGGTGCTCGCGCTGTCCGCCCCCACCCGGCAGCGGCTGCAGGACGCCGCCGCCGACCTGGCCGACTGGCTGGTCGACCTGCCCGGGCGCGGTGACTCGCTGGCGTCGGTCGGGCGGGCGCTGGCCCGGCGCACCCATGGCCGCCACCGAGCCGCACTGGTGGTGCAGAAGCACGACGAGGCCATCGAGGCCGCGCGCGCCGTGGCCGAGGGCAGCCCGGGCCCGGGTGTGCACCGAGGTGTCGCCTCCGACGTGAGCGGCGCGGTGTGGGTGTTCTCCGGCTACGGCTCGCAGTGGCACGGCATGGCCCGCGACCTGCTCGCCGGCGAGCCTGCCTTCGCCGAGGCGTGGGACGAGCTGGAGCCGCTCATCGAGCACGAGGCCGGCTTCTCCCTGCGCGAGGCGGTGCAGGCCGCGGAGCCGGTGACCGGTCTGGACAAGGTGCAGATCGTGCTGTTCGCGGTGCAGGTCGGCCTGGCTGCGGTGCTGCGCAAGCACGGCGCCCGGCCGGCTGCCGTGCTGGGCCACTCCATGGGCGAGGTGGCCGCGGCCGTCGTCGCCGGCGGGCTGGACCTGGAGAGCGCAGTGCGCGTCATCGTCTCCCGCTCCACCCTGCTGGCCGAGATCAACGACCTCGGTGCCGGGGCGATGGGCCTGGTCGGCATGTCGGCCGCCGAGCTGGCCGAGCTGGCCTCGCGCTGGCCCTCGGTGAGCGCAGCCGTGCACGCCGCGCCCGCCCAGACCACCATCGCCGGTGACCGCGACGAGGTGCGTGCGCTGGTGGCGCACGCCGAGTCGCTGGGGCGGCTGGCCCGTCTGCTCGACGTCGGCGGCGCCGGACACACCTCCGCCGTCGACCCCATGCTGGGTGAGCTGACCGCGGAGCTGGCCGGGCTGGAGAGCAGCGCGTGCGAGGTGGTGCTGTTCTCCTCGGTGACCGGTTCCCAGTCCGCCGGGCCGGGCATGCCCGCGGTGCACGGCTCGGACTACTGGACCACCGGGGTGCGCCAGCCCGTGCTGTTCGCCGAGGCGGTCGCCGCCGCGGTGCAGGCGGGGTACACCAGCTTCGTCGAGCTCTCCCCGCACCCCGTCACGCTGCCCTCGGTGGGAGCCACCGCTGCGGCCGAAGGCGTCAGCGATCCGTTGCTGGTGGCCACCCAGCGCCGCAAGACCGACGGTGTGGCCACCCTGCGGGGCGCGCTCGCCGAGCTGCAGGTGCACGGCCACGAGGTGAACCTGCGCATGCTCCACGGCGAGGGTCCGCTGGCCGACGTGCCCCGCACCGCCTGGCAGCACACCCGGCACTGGACCGAGTCACGACCCACCGCCGCGCTGGGCTCGTCCTCCGCGGTACCGCCGCCCGGCGTCTACGTGGCCCTGCCCGACGGCAGGCACACCTGGCAGAGCAGTGCGGGCACGCCCACCGAGACGCTGGTGGCCGCCGCGGCCACCCAGGCGCTGGGTGCGGGTGCCACCGTGACCACCCTGCAGGTGCACCAGCTGGCGCCCGGGGCCGGAACCCCGGTCACCACCATCCTGCTGCAGCACCCCGGGGGTGCCTCGGTGCAGGTGCACGCCCGGCTGGACTCCGGGGTGGAGACCGCCGACGGGCTGCCCACCCCGCCGTTCTGGGTGCTCCTGGCGGAGGCGGTGGTGCAGTCCTCCGGTGCCACCGAGGTAGCCGTGCACGGCGGTGCGCTGCAGCCCGCGGACGCCCCGGAGCCGGAGCGGACGGTGGAGCCGGAGGCACCTCAGCC
This sequence comes from Rhodococcus sp. X156, assembly GCF_004006015.1. Classification (NCBI taxonomy): domain Bacteria; kingdom Bacillati; phylum Actinomycetota; class Actinomycetes; order Mycobacteriales; family Nocardiaceae; genus Rhodococcus; species Rhodococcus sp. X156. Next base: position 137,555 of record NZ_CP034766.1, read on the forward strand.
GGTGGAGACGCTGCGTCGCATCATCGCCGAGGTGCTGGGCTACACGTCCAACAAGCTGCCCAGCGACGTCCCGCTCACCGAGCTGGGGCTGGACTCGCTGATGGCGGTGCGCATCAAGAACCGGGTGGAGCACGAGCTGGGCACACCGCCGGTGGCCCTGGAGAGCCTGCGCGGGGTGAGCCTCGGCGACCTGCAGGCCCAGCTGGACGACCTCGCCAACGGTGGCAGCCCGGCCGGGTTCGCCGGCACCATGCAGGACGGGCTGCCCAAGGTCGCGGCCGTGGGAGCCCGGGACGCTGCGGAGCGCTGGGTGACGGCGCAGTGGAACGCGGTGATCGGCACGCCGATGCCGGGCGTCACCAACCCGCTGCCCCGACGCACCCCGGGCCAGGTGCTCGACCTGGCCGCGGCGCTCGGTGGGCGCTGGGCGGCCAGCGTGGACCAGGGCGCGGTGGCCACCGCGGGCAGCCTGGCTGAGCTGGCCGACGAGGTGCGTCCACTGATGGAGAATGCCGCCGGCACCGGCCTGGTGCACGTGCTCAGGGCCTCCGTCGTCGCCCCCGGTGAGACCGAGGCTCCGCCGCTGTTCCTGTTCCACCCGGCCGGCGGTTCGTGCTCGGTGTACGAGCCGCTCATCCAGCTGCTGCCGGACGACCAGCCGGTGTTCGGGGTGGAGCGGGTGGAGGGGCCGATGTCCGAGCGCATCGCCCACTACCTGCCGCTCATCCGCCAGCACGGCGGGCAGGGCCCCTACCGCCTCGCGGGATGGTCCTTCGGCGGCGCGCTGGCCTTCGAGGTCGGCAGGCAGCTGCGTGAGGAGGGTGCCGACGTCGAGCTCATCGCGATGCTGGACACCGTGCAGCCCTCCGAGCGGGTGCCCGCCGGGGCCGAGGAGTCCCTCGCCCGGTGGCGCCGGTTCGCCGCCTACGTGGAGCGCACCTACGGCCAGCCGGTGCCCCTGCCGGAGCGGGAGCTGCTCGCCGCCGACGACGAGGAGCAGATGGAGATCGTGCTCGAGCTGCTCAAGACCGCTGCGGTCAAGGCCGGGGCCGGCGGCATCAGCGCCGGGGTGCTGGAGCACCAGCGCACGTCCTGGGTGGACTCCCGGGCGGTGGAGCAGCTGGACCCGCAGCCCTACCCGGGCCGGGTGGTGCTCTACCGCGCGGAGCGCATGCACGACGGTGCCATCGAGCTGGAGCCGCGCTACACCCACGTGGAGCCCGACGGTGGTTGGGCCGGCGCCTGCCCGCAGCTGGAGGTGGTCACCGTGGGCGGGGACCACCTGGCGATCATCGACGAGCCGGTGGTGTCCAAGGTGGCCGACCACCTGGTTGCCACCCTGGCCAACCTGGCCCCGCACGACACGGCCTCCGGCCGGGACACCACGAACAGGTCGGAGGAGGCTCAGGGATGAGTACTGCGGAGAAGCTCGACGCCCTCGAGGCGATGCGCAAGGCCAAGACCACCCAGGGCTCGTCCCGGGCGATCGCGGCGCGGGCGGAGGCGGGCCTGCCCACCGCCCAGCAGCGCATCGACATGCTCTTCGACCCGGGCAGCTTCGTGGAGACCGGCGAGCTGGCCCGCAAGCCCGGGGCGGAGAACCCGCTCGGTGACGGCGTGATCACCGGCTACGGCACGGTCGACGGCCGACCGGTGTGCGTGTTCTCCCACGACGCCACCATCTTCGGCGGCAGCCTCGGCGAGGTGTTCGGGCGCAAGGTCACCGACCTCATGGACCTGGCCATCAAGATCGGCTGCCCGATCGTGGGCATCAACGACTCTGGTGGGGCCCGCGTGCAGGAGGGCGTGGTGGCGCTCGCGTTCTACGCCGAGATCGGGCTGCGCAACGTCCGTGCGTCCGGGGTGGTCCCGCAGATCTCCATGATCATGGGGCCCTGTGCGGGCGGCGCCGTGTACTCGCCGGCCATCACCGACTTCACGGTGGCGGTGGACAAGACGTCCTACATGTTCGTCACCGGCCCCGACGTGCTCAAGTCGGTCACCGGCGAGGACGTGTCCTTCGAGGAGCTCGGCGGTGCCACGGCCCAGGGCGAGGGCGGCAACGTGCACCACGTCGCCGCTGACGACGCCGACGCGGTGGAGTGGGTCCGGGAGCTGCTGAGCTTTCTGCCCAGCAACTACAACGGCCAGGCGCCGGTGCTGCCCAGCGACTTCGACGACCAGCTCACCGACTCCGACCGTGAGCTCGACGCCGCGGTCCCCGACTCGGACAACACCGGCTACGACATGCACGAGATCGTCGGCCGCCTGGTGGACGACGGGCACCTGCTGGAGATCTCGCCGACCTTCGCGCCCAACCTCATCACGGCGCTGGCCCGCATCGACGGGCGCAGCGTGGGAATCGTGGCCAACCAGCCGATGCACCTGACCGGGGCGCTGGACATCGACGCCTCGGAGAAGGGTGCGCGCTTCGTCCGGTTCTGCGACGCGTTCGGCATCCCGCTGGTGACCGTGGTGGACGTGCCCGGCTACCTGCCCGGTCTGGCGCAGGAGCGCGGCGGCATCATCCGGCGCGGCGCCAAGCTGATCTTCGCCTACTCCGAGGCCACCGTGCCCAAGGTGACCGTGGTGGTGCGCAAGGCCTACGGCGGCGGCTACGCGGTGATGGGGTCCAAGCACTTCGGTGCGGACGTGAACTTCGCCTGGCCCACCGCGCGGATCGCGGTGATGGGCGCCGCCAGCGCGGTGGCGCTGCTGCGCCGGCGGGAGCTGGCCGCGGCCGGTGACGGGGCGGCAGCGCTGCGCCAGCAGTACATGGACGACTACAACGCCACCACCGCCACGCCCTACGCGGCGGCCGAGCGCGGATACGTCGACGCAGTGATCGCGCCGTCGAGCACCCGGCTGCAGCTGGCGGCGGCGCTGCGCGTCCTGCAGAGCAAGGTCGACGAGCCGCACCCGCGCAAGCACAACACGATGCCGTTGTAGCGAGCCGCTGCGTCGGCCCAGGCCGGAGTCCTCTTCGGAAGGCGTTGTCCCGCAAGGGCAGGACGATCGTCTGCAGCTGGTCTGAGGATTTTCGTCACGGAGCAGTGCTTGCACCGTTGTACAAGTGAGGGTTACCGCTACTATCCACCCGGCGGTTTGCCCGTCGTACCGTGGAGTTCATGAAGTCCGTTCCGCCTCGGGGGGCGGTTGGTGAAGTGTTACAAAGGAGTCTCTTCCATGCCCATCTCCTCCTCTTGGCGGAAAGCGGTCGGAGTGTGCGCAGCCGCACTCGTGCTGCCCCTCTCGGCAGGTGTCGGTGCGGCGAGCGCCGCGCCCACGCCGTCCCCCACCCAGGTGACCCCCGGCGTCCCGATCGCCGGTGCCAACGGCGCCTACGTCATCGGTGCCCCGGCCATCGCCGGGCAGCTGGCCCGGTTCAACGTCTACTCGCCGTCCATGGGCCGTGACGTGCCGATCCAGGTGCTGCTCCCCGCGGGCTACAACATCAACGCCGCGACGACCTACCCCGAGCTGTACCAGCTGGACGGGCTCCGGGCAGACGCGAACATCACCGACTGGACCCGCAAGGCGGACACCCAGGGCTTCTTCGCCAACAAGAACGTGCTGGTGGTCCAGCCCATCGGTGGGTACGGCAGCTTCTACCAGGACTGGCAGACCGACGACCCGGGCATCCTGGCGCAGGCCAAGCAGAACCCCGGCTCCCCGGTGGGCACGCTCAAGTGGGAGTCGTTCCTCACCAAGGAGCTGCCGTTCGTCATCGGCAACGCCTTCCACGGCAACGGCCAGCGCGCCATCTCCGGCCTGTCCATGAGCGGGTTCTCCGCCTTCTCCCTGGCCGCCAAGCACCCGGGGCTGTACAAGGCCGCGGCCTCCTACAGCGGCTACCCCGACATCCAGGGCTTCGGGCTGCCGGAGTACCTGCGCTACGTGCTGGGCGCAGAGAGCGGCGCGACCAACCCGGACAACATCTGGGGTCCGAACAACTCGCCCGCCTGGACCGCCAACAACCCCACGGTCCAGGTCGCCAAGCTGAAGAACGTCAGCCTCTACATGTCGGCCGGTACCGGTGGCAACGGTCCCTACGACGAGGCGCTGGGCTTCCTCGGCCTGAGCAGGAACTACGTGGGTGCCCTCATCGAGGTCATCTCCAACTACTCCAGCCAGAACTTCGCCCAGGTCGCCGGGGCGAACAGCGTCGCGGTCACCACCGACCTGACCAACCCGGGCGTGCACGACTGGCCCTACTGGAGCGACCAGTACAAGCGCTCCTGGCCGCAGCTGGCCAAGGCCATCGGCGCCACCGAGGGCGTTGCCGTGACGGGCGCGATCGCGGTCAAGTGGAACCAGCTGGGCGGGGCCAACAGCCTGATCGGCACGCCGACCAGCGCCGAGCGGGACGTGCCGGGCGTCCCCGGTGCCCGCGTGGCCAGCTTCACCAACGGTGAGATCTACTGGTCGCAGGCCACCGGCGCCCAGGCGGTGCAGGGCGCGATCCGCGCCCGCTACAACGAGCTGGGCGGCCCCACCGGGCTGCTCGGCCTGCCGGTCACCGACGAGCGCACCACCCCGAACGGGGTGGGCAGGTTCAACCAGTTCCAGGGCTCCGGCGGCGGCTACATCTACTGGACGCCGAGCACCGGCGCCCACGAGGTGTACGGGCTGATCCTGGAGGAGTGGGCGCGCCAGGGCTACGAGAACTCCAAGTACGGTTTCCCGACCCGCGGCGAGTTCGACATCCCGGGCGGTCGGCAGACCAACTTCCAGAATGGCTTCATCCAGTTCGTGAACGGACAGATCATCGCGTCCTGACCGAGCACGCTCCCTGCGGAGCTGAGACGTCCACTGAGGGCCCCATCCACATCGGATGGGGCCCTCAGTGCTGCGCCACTGCCTTGGGGCGTCTGCAAGTACCACCATGCGGGCTCGGCGGGGTCTGCAACCGCTACCAAGAGCGGGCCGCGGAGCGTGGTCGGACCAGCTGGCCATTGGGGGAGCAACCGTCGTCCGGCAGGGTGGCGGACGCCAGCAACCGGACTCGGGCGCCACCGGCGACCGTTCGCGGTGCTTCGGCCCGCATGGTGGTACTTGCAGACGGACCCCCGCACGGCGCGTCTGCAAGTACCGCTAAGTCTGCGTCAGCTGGGGCCGGGGTAGGTCCACCCGTTGACGGTCTTCGTGCCCAGCTCCAGGTCACCGTCGGCGGCGCCGGGCTGCACCGGGACAAGCTCCTGCAGCGAGCCCCAGTGCCGCGACCAGTCATCCGACAGGTAGGTACCCAGGACTAGCGGCGAGGTGACCATGGGTATCCACCCCAGGGGCCCGCCGCCCAGGCGGTCCTGCCAGGCGTCGGTGATCGTGGTGAGCCCGGGGTCGGGGGTGATCCGGTACTCCGGAACCTCGGCAACCCCGTCGACCACCCGGAAGGGGCGCTGGCAGGGGAACTGCAGCGGGACCACCCAGTCCATCAGCACCGGGCTGTCGCTGCCGACGCGCTCGTTGAGGGTCTGCAGCTGTGGGACCCGCGGGGGCGTGACCGCGACCCAGGCCGCAGGGCTGGCGGCCGTGGACACCGCGACCCGCAGCCGCACGCTGTCCACGCCGTCGGGCAGGTCGGACAGCGGGAGCCGAAGGTTGCGCCACCCCACGCCGAAGCCCGGATCGAGCAGGCTGACGGTGCCGGCTTGTTCCACGGCGTTCCCGCGGCGGCGGCCGTAGTCGACGACGAGGCGGGACGCGTCGGAGTCGGCGATGCCGGCGGTCGTGACCACCAGCAGCGGGGCGTCGTCGGACCGGGCCGGCAACCCGTACCAGGACGAGGTGAGGTTGGCGTCCTGGGAGGGGATCGGTGAGTAGCTGCCGAGCACGGGCACCGTCGAGTCCAGCGCGAAGGGCAGCGGCGCGGGCTGGTCCAGGGTGAGCCCGGTGGCCTCGGCGTTGCGCAGAGGCTGGCGCGGCAGCGGGTAGGGATCCTGGGACACCGGGACACCGCCCGGGGTGAACCCGGTGCTGCTGGCGCCGAGAGCGGCCGTGCCGGTCGCGGTGGTGGCCACCGGCTGCAGCACGCTCGAGCTGGGGTTCCGCTCGACCAGCACGTCGCTGGCGAGCGCGCAGGTGTCCCCGCTGATCGCCTGCAGGTTGGACTTGCCGACGCTGTACGCCGGCCAGCGGACCACCATCGCCTTGGCGAAGACGAGCACCTCGAAGATGACGACGAGCCAGCAGACCACGGCGAGCATGCCGGGCGCCATCCCGGCTGCGCGGGTGCCGCCTCGCCCGGCCTCGGTGGCTCGGGTGCCGCTGCGCAGGTGCTCGCGCAGCGTGAGCAGCGCGGTCAGTGCGGCAAGAGCCAGGAATACGGTGCTGGCGGGTATCCCGGCCAGCGCGGGGGCCCGGTCGTTCCAGGAGATCCCGAACGCCGAGACGTACCACCAGTTGTTGAACCCGGTGCAGGCAAGGGCGAGGGCGATCAGGACGGCGGTGAGGAAGACGCCGAAGTTGCGCCGTCGGTGCAGGGAGGGAGCACGCACCGCCACCACCGCCACGGCGGCCAGACAGGCGGCGATGGAGGCGAACGCGCCGAAGTGGTGGGTCCACTTGGTGGGGGTGAGCGACATGATGACCAGTGACACGGCGGTCGTGCCGAGCACCCGCTGCGCCGGACCGAGCGCGGCACCAGGGATCCGGCCGCGGCGGAGCAGCACCACGAACACCGCGGCCAGGCAGACGAACATCAGGGCCACCGGAAGGCGGCGGGCGAAGGAGCCGTCCGCGGTGAAGTTCGTCATCAGCGCGGCGTAGCGGTCCAGCTCGTCGTTCCAGTGCTTGCTGCCCCCGTGGTCGGTGCGAACCTTGGTCGACTCCAGCACGCTGCGCAGGGTCTGGTCGGCAAAGACCACGAAGAGCACTGCCAGCCCGGCGGCGGTCATGGGAGCCAGGACCGGGAGCGCACCGAAGTCGCGGATCTTGCTGCGCAGGACGTGGTAGAGCGGACGGACCGCGGCCAGCAGCACCGCTATCCCGATCAGCCCGGTGGGACCGGCTGCCAGGGACAGGGCAGCCACCACCAGGGCCACCGCCGCGGGCAGGAGCCGCTTGGTGGCGATGGCCCGCTCCGCGGAGCACCACGTCAGCAGCGCTCCCAGCGCGATGGTGGGCTCCGGACGGAGGCCGTTGTCGTAGGGCAGCCAGAAGAGCAGGAACACGCCTGCCGCCGCCCATGCCGGGGCGCGGGTGCTGCGGAGCTGGCGGCCCAGCCGGGGAAGCACCTCCCGGCTGATCAACATCCAGCACAGGATCCCGGCAACCAGCGTGGGTAGCCGGATCCACGGGCTCGCCGTACTGACGTGCGTCATCAGGCTGATCAGCTCGTAGGACCAGCCGAACGGTGCCTCGGGCACGTCGAACCAGCGGTAGTAGTTGCCCATGTACCCGCTGTCCCGCGCAGCCCGGGCCATGCTGAGCAGGTAGCCGTCGTCGGAGGTGTTGGCGCCGATCAGGTACCAAGTGCCGAGCACGGCGAGCACGGCGCCGTCGAGCCAGCGCGGCACCCACCACCGGGAGGGCAGCACCCGCACGTGGTGCCGTCCATCAGTTCGCTCTAACCGGTACAACGCAGCCAGGGCCCCAACCGTGCAGGCAGCGCCCACCAGCATCAGGACCAGCTTGAGGGCGCTGGGTGAGCTGATGTAGCGGGTGTCGATCTCCGCGGTGGCCGACAACCCCGGCGGGGGCGGGCCGTCCAGCTCGCTGTACAGCCCCACCAGCTGAGGACGCAGGTCGGCCGGGAACCTGCGGACGTCCCCCGCCAGCTCAACGGTGGTCGACGCGGCGGTGGAGGTGACCCGCAGCGTGCAGCTCGCGCCCCGCAGGGCAGCAAGTGGCGTCGTCAGCAGGGGCTGGCCCAGCGAGGTGACCGTGAGGTTGCCGCTCTCGTTCCGGACGAACAGCCCGAGCTGGACCGAGTTCTGCGCGCCAGGGGAGACCGTGCTCACCAGGGTTCGCCCGGTGGACGCGTCGTCGGTGGCCACCGGACACGGCACGCTGATTTCGAGCCGTTGAGGCGTGTAGTCCACGAGCGGGGCGGTGATGCCGGTCATGGCCTCGTGCTGCGGCCAGGTGAGCGCCGAGGTCGTCTGGTTGACGGGCAGCAGCGGGGTGCTGACCGCCAGCATCGCGCCAAGCAGACCGAGCAGGCTCGCAAGCAATTTCGCCCGGCGCAAGGGTGCGGGCCGGGGGCCCTTCGCGGAGACCGCCTCGGACACGACAGTGGACGTCACGACCAGTGAGCCTAGGTGCTGGGGCGGGTGCGGAGGATCACCCGGTGCGCACCACCACGGCGAAGGGCCCCACCGCGGTGGTGCGGAAGGCCGGGTCGTCGAAGAGTCGCTTGGGGAAGAGCACGCTGTAGAACGTCACGTTCGGGTTGTTGGGGTAGGTGTCGGTGGAGAGCTGGACGGCGTAGCTGTCCCCGAGGTCGCGCAGCACGAAGGCGGTGGGGGGCGCCCACGGGCTGGCGTCGAGCATCCGCACCAGCTCGGCGGCGGTCGGGGCCTTCGCCCAGCGCTCCACCTCGGCGGAGCGGGCGGGGAAGTTGCCCAGCGGGTTGGCGTAGTGCGGCGCGAGCATCTGGAAGCTCCGGTAGGGGTAGAAGCTCAGCATCCGGTACTCGGTGGTCAGCACCACCACCTGCGGCGCGGGCCGGCCGGACTGGGTGGTGATGACGGAGTCGATCTGCGGGTAGGAGGTGGCGTCGCCCCCTGACTGGCCATCGGCCCGCACGCCCTGGGCGTCCGGGTCGGTGTAGGCCAGGTTGACCTCGCGGCTGAGCACCCCCGGGATCGACTGGGCCAGGGCCACCACGCCCACCAGGCTCACCGCCACCACGACGGTGACGGCGGGCCTGAGCAGCTCACCGCGACGGCGGTGCAGCAGCCGCGCCCCGGCGCTCACCCACTCCAGCGTCCCGAGCGCGCCGGCGCTGGCGAGCAGGACCTCCAGCGGCACCCCGAGGCGGAAGCCCAGCAGGGTGGTGTCGGCGAGCACGGCCAGCAGCGACAGCAGCGACCACAGGTAGATGCACAGCACGCCGATGCCCAGCGCCTGGGCGATGGACGAGCGGTGAGCGCTGACCGCCAGCCACACCGTGCCCACCAGGCACAGCGCTCCGAGCACCGACGGCTGGGTCATCGGCAGGAGCAGCTGGGCGCCGTAGTCGGGCAGGTAGCGCTGGGCGACGCCGGAGGTCGCTCCGCCCCGGGCACGATCGAGCAGGTAGGGCGCCCAGACCACCAGGCCCAGCACCACCGCAACGAGGGCCGCCGGGACCAGCCGCAGCAGCGTCGCCAGCCCTGCCCGTGCTCCGTCGGCGCGACCCACGAGCACGGCGGCCACCCCCGCCATGACGACGAGCGCGAGGGCGCTCACGCCGAGGTAGAGGGTGTAGAACATCGCGGCGACCCCGAGGAACACGCCGGCAGCGACCATTCCCGGCAGCCAGTGCCGCCACCCTCCGGAGCCGCGCAGGCTCGTCCAGGCCAGCACGAGGACCGGGGCGAGCACCATGGCGATGACCGCGCCGTAGGGCTCGGGCGCGCCCACCGACACGGCCACCAGGGTGCTGACGGTGGCCACCGCGATAGCGTGGTCGGCGCGGACCACCCGGGACCACAGCACCACGGACACCGCGGCCGCCACGGCCAGCGAGCCGATGGCGTAGGGCTTGAAGACCTCCCAGCCGTCCAGGCCGAGGAGGTTGCCCACCCGGCCCCCGAGCCAGAACCAGCCTGCCGGGTAGAACGAGCTGAGGTCGGCGTAGTTCATGTCGCTGAGGGCGGCGCTGTCGGTGAGCCGGGTCAGCAGCTGGGTCCGGAACTCCTGGTCGACGGTCACCCCGTTGAGGTAGAGCGGCGAGCCGCCCAGCGGGACCGCCAGCACGACGGTGACCACACCCGACAGGGTGGCCCCGGAGAGCACCGTGCCGGCCCGGTGCCAGCGGGCGGTGCGCACCAGGAGCACCGACGCCACCAGTGGCACACAGGCCAGCACGACGAGCGCGGTCGTCACCGCGGTGCGGGTGGCCGACGCTGTCGGGGAGGGCAGGGCCAGCCGCTCCGCCACGAGCTGCCCCACGACGGTCACGGCCACCGCGACCAACGCAGCCGCGGCAAGACTGCCCGCTGTGGTCAAACACGCACGCTGGGTGTGTTGTTGCGACGTCCCGGGGCGATCTAGGCTCAGAATCGGTGTATCGGGCTCCCGATCGCGCCCGCGCGAGCGTTGCCCCTCGCTCTCAGCCGTGGTTGTCCCCATGGCTGGCGATTGTTGCTGGGCGCCAGTCGCCGCACCACCCGAATGGCGATCTTTCCCCCCGGCGCGCCTCGTCGGGTCAGACCGGCAGGCGACGGAAGATCGGTCGAGGGATGTGCCGCAGCGTGCTCATCACGGCCCGCAGCGGTGCCGGGGCCCAGGCCTGCTCCTTCTTGTTGCGCACCACGTCCAGGATCACCTGGGCCACGGCCTCGGGCGTGGTGGCCAGCGGCGCGGCGTCCATGCCCTCGGTCATCCGGCTGCGGACGAACCCGGGCCGGACCACGGCGACGTGGATCCCGGCCGGTCGGAGCGCCTCGGTGAGTCCGGTGTAGAACGCGTCCAGGCCCGCCTTGGTCGAGCCGTAGACGAAGTTGGACCGGCGCGGGCGCTCTGCGGCCACCGTGGACAGCGCCACGATGGACCCGTGGCCCTGGGCCTGCAGCCGCTCGGCCAGCAGCACGCCCACCGACACCGCGCCCACGTAGTTGGTCTCGGCCAGCGCCACGGCAGCAGAGACGTCGGTCCACGCCTGCTCCTGGTCGCCGAGCAGGCCGAAGGCCACCAGCGAGACGTCCACGTCGCCGCCGACGAAGCACTGCTCGATCGCCTTGGGGTGGGTGTCGGTGGCGCGGGCGTCGAAGTCCACCGACTCCACCGTGGCGCCGAGCTCGCGCAGGGTCAGCTCGGCGGCGTCGCGCCGGGCCGAGGGGCGCGCAGCCAGGATCACCCGCAGCGGGCGGCGCCCGGCGTAGGCGGCGGCGGTGGCCAGCGCGATCTCCGAGGTTCCCCCCAGCAGCAGCAGCGTCTGGGGGTTTCCAACAGCGTCGATCACAACAGCTCCAGCCTTCGTGCCATGTCAGAGACGAACATTCCTTGGGGGTCGACCGAGCGACGCACCTGGCGCCACTCCTCCAGCCGCGGGTACATCGCCGCGAAGCTCGCCGCGGTGGTGCGCGACTCCTTGGCCAGGTAGAGCCGGCCGTCGGCGTCGAGCACCCGCTGGTCCAGCTCGTTGCACAGCTCGTGCAGCCCTGTGGTGATGGGCAGGTCGACGGTGATGGTCCAGCCGGCGCGCGGGAACGACAACGGGGCCCGGTTGCCCTCGCCCATCCGCTTGAGCACGTTGAGGAAGGACACGTGGCCCGACCCGGCGATGCGCTCCATGATCTGGCGCAGCTCGGCCCGAGCCTCGAACGGGATGATGAACTGGTACTGCAGGAAGCCCTTCGACCCGTAGGCGCGGTTCCACTCCCCGAACATGTCCAGCGGGTGGTAGAAGGCGGTGAGGTTCTGCACCAGCCCGCGGCCGCGCTTGGGCGCCTTGCGGTACCAGACCTCGCCCAGCGCCCCGAAGGTCAGCTTGTTGGCCAGGCCGTTGGGGAAGACGTCCGGGAAGCTGAGCAGCTGAGGCGCCTCGAACTTCAGCGGGTCGCGGGCGAGCTTGGCCGGCAGCTGGTCCACCGTGGCCAGCGACCCGCGGGAGAACACCGCCCGGCCCATCTTGGGCCCGGTGGTGATGGCGTCGAACCAGGCCATCGAGTAGTCGTAGCCGGCGTCGGAGCCGTTGCTGAACAGCTCCAGGGTTTCCTCGAAGCTGGCGGTGCGGTCGGAGTCGACGAGGAAGTACGCGCTCTGGGTGTGCTTGAGCTGGATGCGCGCGCGCAGGATGATGCCGGTGAGGCCCATCCCGCCCACGGTGGCCCAGAACAGCGGCGCGCTCTCGCCCTCGGGGGTGAGGGTGCGCACCTCGCCGTCGGCGGTGAGCAGGTCCATCGACAGCACGTGGTTGCCGAAGCTGCCCGCGGTGTGGTGGTTCTTGCCGTGGATGTCCGAGGCGATCGCGCCGCCGATGGTGACCTGGCGGGTGCCCGGCAGCACCGGCACCCACAGGCCGAAGGCGATGATGCGGCGCATCAGCGCGTCCAGGCTCACCCCGGCGTCCAGGTCCACCACGCCGGTGTCGGCGTCGATGGAGTGGAAGCGGTCCAGGCCGGTCATGTCCAGCACCGTTCCGCCGGCGTTCTGCGCGGGGTCGCCGTAGCTGCGGCCAAGGCCACGGGCGATCAGGCCACGCTCACCGGCGTCGCCCAGCGCGTCGAGCACGTCCTGCGGGGTGCGCACGGTGCGGACCGTGGACAGCGTGGGAGAGGTGCGCCCCCAGCCGCTGAGTGACCGCTGGGTGGTCCCTGACGGAGGGTGGGGCTGGGTCGCAGGCATAGGTCTGCAGGTTACCCGGTGGTACGCGCGGACCCCGGTACGCGTGGCCGTCCGGGCCCCGGTTTCAGGGAGCGGCGGCGGGCGACGGGCTGTTGTCCCGGCCGACGTACTCGCGCACCGCCAGCGACGGCTGCTGTTTCCAGCCCCACTGCTCGGTGCGCTCGACCCGGACGTCGACCAGCCCGACGGGCAGCGGGTAGACGACCTCCTCGATGTGGCCCCACGTCGGGATGGGCCGGCCGGGCTCCGGGGTGAGCCGGCTGGGCAGCTCGGTGTCGGTCCCGCTGCGGGAGCCCGGGGCGAAGACCCCGCCGTTGGTCTCGATGTAGGTGTTGGCCTCTGTGCCGCCCTCCAGCTGCTCGCCCGCGCGCACCCGGTACTGCGGCAGCTGGACCATGCCGTTCGCGGCCGTCACCTGGTTGACGCACGGCCAGAGCACCGCCATGACCTGGTCGGCGTAGACCGGTGCGCCCTCGAACAGCTCCGCCGCGGTTCGCTCCTGGCCGTCCTTGGTCACCAGCACGTGCTCGGCGAAGCCGCAGCGGTCGCCGGTCACGCTGGCCAGGTTGGTCGATGCCACCGACGGGCCGGGCGACTGCCGCAGCGGGGCGAAGGAGAAGACGGCCAGCACCAGCACAACCGCCAGCGCCACCGCAGTGGTGAGCACCGAGCGGTCGGCGGTGAGGGCGGGACTGGGCCGCCGGCCACGGCGCCACCAGGCCCAGGCGAGCCCCAGCAGGGCCACGACCACCCAGAAGATCGGGTTGCGCGGGGCGATCGGCCCCAGGTGGGGCGAGGTGGACCACAGTTGCAGGGAGCCGAACGCGAGGTGGTTGCCGAAGGGCTGGCCCCAGTCGCTGAACGGGCGCCACGAACTGGGACCGGCGAAGCCCGCGGCGGCCGCGGTGACGGCCAGCCCGGCGGCGATGACGCCGGCGGCGGTGCGCGAGCGCGCCGGCACCGGGGTGCGCAGCAGGGCCAGGGCGAGCAGCACCACCGCTGGCGCGGCCATGGCACCGAAGTGGTTGACCCACTTGGACGGTGACGGGGTGAGCGCGAGCAGGCACAGCACGGTGATGGTGGCGTAGGAGAGCATCAGCCGGCGCAGCGGACCCGCCGCGCGCCGTGCACCGACGGTGACGACACAGGTGAGGACCACCGCCAGGATGAGCAGCATCGGCAGCCGCACCGCCCAGGTCGAGCTCATCAGGCTGACGTAGTGCTCGAATTCCTCGTACCAGGGGTAGCTGAAGTAGTAGTAAGAGCGCACCGCGGTGCCCTCCAGCGCGTTGGCGAGGGTGGCGTCGCCCAGGCCGATGGGAACCAGCGCGGTCGCGGCTCCCGCAGCCAGCCCCACGGCGGCCACGCGGTTGGCCCAGTCGGCACCGCGCAGCCAGTGCCACAGCCACGGCAGGTTGATCAGCAGCGGCACGGCTGCGGCCAGCGCGGTGGGGGAGGCGGTCATGGTCACGGCGGCAGCCGCCGTGCCGAGCCCGAGCATGCCGACCGACCGCCGGGCGCGGGCAAGCTCACTGAGCAGCAGCACCAGGGCACTGCCCAGCACGATCAGCGGCTCCGGGCGCAGGGTGATGCCGTAGGGCAGCCACCACAGCAGGTGTGCGAAGGCGAGCGCCCACGCAGCCCGCGGCGCCAGCCGTGCGTCGTGGCCGTGCAGGTAGTGGCGCAGCAGCGTCGCCAGCAGCACCCTCAGCAGCGCGTAGGCCACCACGCCGTAGAGCACCGGCAGGAGGCGCATCCACAACAGGCCCCAGCTGCCCAGCCCGCCCCAGACCTGCATCAGGTACTGGCTCAGCACGAACGGGTTCTCGGCACTGTTGAACATGTTGATGTAGTTGCCCAGCGACCCCGTGGCTGCCGAGTTGCGGGCCATCAGCAGGTACCAGGAGTCGTCGACGTTGACCGGGCCGAGAAAGGCCCAGGCCCCGGAGACCAGCACGACCAGCGCGTCCGGCACCCGCAGCCGGGGGCGCACCACCCGGGCCCGGTCGTGTCCCCGCCAGGCGCGCCAGGCGACGACCAGCAGCGCGAGGAGGCTCAGCACGTGCGCGACCAGCAGCACGACCTTCAGCGTGGACGGCGTGGACTGGTACCGGGCGTCGGTGTGCAGCTGCACCGACAGGCCGGTGGCGGCCGGTCCGGTGGCGGCAGTAACGAGCTCGCCGACCTGGGGCACCAACAGGTCGCCGCGGGCCACCAGCTGCTGGCCGTCCCTGCTCACCTGCAGGCCGGAGCCGTCCGCGTGCACCTGGTAGCTGCACGACCCGGCCGGCAGCGGCTCCTCGAGCACCTGGGCCCCCGAGGCCACGATGCGCACAGTGCCGTCGGTGCTGGACACGACCAGTCCCTGGTCGCGCCCGGCGGCGGTGTCGGCGGGCAGCGTGCGCAGCGCCTCGCCGCTGCTCGTCCCGACCTGGGCGAGGGTGGAGCAGGGGACCTCGGCGGTGAGCTCGAGCGGGCGGTAGGGCGAGAGCGGCACGATGGTGGAGATCGGCTCCTGGCCAGCTTGGGGCCACGACACCACCGGGTCGTCCACCTCGACCGGGGCCAGCGCGGCCAGCACACCGAGGACGATCGCGAGCAGCGCGAGGGCAGCAGCGGTCCAGCTCGTGCGTGGTCGGCAGTACAAGGGGGTGCCAGCGCGCGCCATGCGGGGGACCCTATCCGGCGGGGATCGCGGATCCGTCGAGGCCGCAGGTGGCAGTGGCGGTTCGGTACTGTCACCGAGGGAGCCATCCGCCGAGCCGCACCGCTCGGACTACCTGAGGAGATCCGTGGCCGCCACCGAGACCGTCGGGGTCCAGCTGCCGCTGCGCACGCAGCTGGTGCGGTTCGTCATCACCGGTGGGCTGTCTGCCATCGTCGACTTCGGCACGTACCAGCTGATGCTGCAGCTCGACGTCTACATCCACCTGGCCAAGGCCATCAGCTTCGTGCTGGGCACCACCACCGCGTACCTGATCAACCGGCGGTGGACGTTCCAGTCCCTGGGCGGACGCGGCCAGTTCGCCGCGGTGCTGCTGCTCTACGCCGCAACCTTCGCGGCACAGATCGGCGTCAACGCGCTGGTGCTGCTGTACGTGGAGCACAACCTGGTGGGCACCACGCTGGCCTACGTGGTGGCGCAGGGCACCGCCACCGTCATCAACTTCGTGGTGCAGCGCATGGTGATCTTCAAGACCCCTGCCGCTGCCCCGGCCGTTCCGGCCGACTAGCCGTCCGGCTCAGGGACGGCTGAACCGCTCCTTGCGCCCGAGCGAGCGCAGCCGGAACCACTCGCGCAGCCCCTTCGGGTCGCGGCGGGTGACGAGGAAGTACCAGCTGAAGCGCAGCCACTCCTGCGGCAGCAGCTTGCGCATGCCGGGCTGCGCCATCAGGTAGCCGCGGTTGCGGTAGGTGTAGAAGCGCTTGGTGTCGTTGTCCGGGTACTGGGTGTGCATGCGCCCGCCCAGGATCGGCCGGAACTCGTCGGTGCCGTCCGGGTGCAGGTAGGCGGTGCTCAGGCAGGTGCCGAACGGCAGGCCGGAGCGGGCGAGCCGCCGGTGGATCTCCACCTCGTCGCCGCGCACGAACAGTCGCAGGTCGGGCACCCCCACCGCGTCCACGCAGCGGGCGGAGAACAGCGCTCCGTTGAACAGGGAGGCGTAGCCGGGGATGAGCTCGTCGGCATCGGTGACGCTGAGCTCGCTGCGGCGGCGGCGCCACACCACGCCGCGGCGCAGCGGGAACGCCAGCTTGTCCGGGTCGTTGATGTTGCAGACCACGGGCGAGACCGCCGCCAGGCCGTGGCGCTGCGCGCAGTGCAGCAGCGTGGCCAGCACCTCCGGTCCCTCCGGGCGGCCATCGTCGTCGGCCAGCCACAGCCAGTCCGCGCCCAGGCTCAGCGCGTGCAGCATGCCCAGGGCGAAGCCACCGGCACCACCGAGGTTGTGCTGCGAGCCGAGGTAGGTGGTGGGCACGGGCGCGGCCTCGACCAGCTCGCGCACCTGCTCCTCGTTGCCGTTGTCCACCACCACCAGGTGGTCGATCGGGCGGCTCTGGGTGGTGAGCACCTTCAGCGACTGGGCGAGCAGCTCGGCGCGGTGCATGGTGACGACGACGGCGACGATCGTGCCGGCACCGGTGGGGGCCGCGCTCACCCCGTGATCGCGGGGTCGGCGCCCTGGGCAGCAGCGTCCTTGGCGTCTTCCTTCGCCATCTCCGCCAGCATCCGGTCCACGGTCTCGCCGGCCTCGGGTCCCTTGTAGGAGATCAGGATGTCGCGGATCTCCCCGGCCTCCCGGATGGTGCCGTGGTCGATCCACAGCGCCGAGTTGCACAGCTGCAGCAGGAACTCGTCGGAGTGGCTGGCGAACACCAGGATCCCGGAGCGGGAGACCAGGTCGCGCAGCCGGTTCTTGGCCTTGCGCAGGAACGCCGCGTCCACCGCGCCGATCCCCTCGTCGAGCAGCAGGATCTCCGGGTTGATGCTGGTGACCACGCCCAGCGCCAGCCGCACCCGCATGCCGGTGGAGTAGGTGCGCAGTGGCATGGAGATGTACTCGCCGAGCTCGGTGAAGTCGATGATCTCGTCCATCTTGGCCAGCATCGACTTGCGGGTCTGGCCCAGGAACAGCCCCCGGATGATGATGTTCTCGTAGCCGGAGATCTCCGGGTCCATGCCGACGCCGAGGTCGAACACCGGGGCCACCCGGCCCCGCACCACGGCGCTGCCGCGGGTGGGCTCGTAGATGCCCGACAGCAGCCGCAGCAGGGTGGACTTGCCGGCGCCGTTGTGCCCGACCAGGCCGACGCGGTCGCCCAGCTTGAGGCTGAGGGTGACGTCGCGCAGCGCCTCGATCACCACGACGTTGCTGTCGTTGCGGCCGATGGCGCCACCGGCCTTGCCCAGGAAGGCCTTCTTCAGCGAGCGGCTCTTGGCGTCGAAGATGGGGAAGTCGATGCAGGCGCCGTGCGTCTCGATACTTACGTCAGTCACAGTTCGTCACACCCAGTAGGCCACGCGGGCCCGGTAGTTGCGGAGGGCCCACAGGGCCAGTGCCCAGCCGGCGGCGGTGAAGGCCAGCACGATGTACCAGTGGTAGGCCGCCTGGTCCTGGCCGAGCATGGGCGCCCGGATGATCTCCAGGTAGTGGTAGAGCGGGTTGAGCTCGGCCAGCCGGGCTCGCTCGGCGTAGTCCCCACCGTTCTGCCGGATGGTCTCGGTCATCCACACGATCGGCGTCATGAAGAACAGCAGCTGCACCGCGCTCTCCAGGATGGGCTGGATGTCGCGGAAGCGGGTTGCCACGATGCCGGCGACCAGCCCGATCCAGATCCCGTTCACCGCGAGCAGCCCCAGGGCGACGAACGCGGTGAACACCGTCCAGTGGATCGGGATCTGGAACACCGCCAGCAGGATGAAGTAGATGATCAGGTTGTGCGCGAACAGCAGCAGCTGGCGCCACACCATGCGGTAGACGTGCACGCTCAGCGGGGCGGGCAGCTGGGTGATCAGGCCCACGTTGCTGGAGAAGACCGCGGCGCCCTCGAGGATGCAGCCGGAGATCATGTTCCAGACGATCAGCCCGAGGGTGATGTGCGGCAGCAGCACCTTGAGGTCCTGGCCGAAGAGCACCGAGTACATCAGCCCCATCGCGGTGGCGGTCGCGCCCGTGGCGATGGTGATCCAGATGGGCCCGAGCAGGCTGCGGCGGTAGCGCTGCTTGATGTCCTGAAACCCCAGGTGGGCCCACAGCTCGCGCTGGTTGAACCCCGTCCTGAGGTCCTCGAAGGCCCGGGCGTAGCTGCGGGACGGCGCGCCGCGGAGCGGTTCGGAGGTCTCGACGCTTGCTGTGACTGACACGGTCGCCGAGACTACCGCCTACGGCCTCGGTACCCCCGGACCCGCGGCGCGCTCGGGGTAGCCTGTGACGGTTGTGCCAGCAGAGGGAGGCTTTTCGATGGCTCGGAAGTTCATGCTCGGAGCCATGGTGGCTGCCACCGCGGTGGCGCTGACGGCGGGATGCGGCAGCGACGCGCCGGCCGAGGAGCCACTGCCCCCGGTGAGCAGCTCGACCACCACGCCGACCCCGCCCGCGCCGACGTCAGAGCCGACCACTTCGCCGGCGGTCACGCCGGCTCCGCAGGCCGCCGCCACCCCGTCCCCGGTCCCGCGCGCCACCACCACGGCCCCGGTGACTGCCGCACCCCCGCCGGTGGTGCGGTCGCCGTCCTCGATCGCGCAGGTGCCGCTGGACACCAAGCTCTACCCGCCGCCGGAGGTGCCCCGCTCCAGCGGCACCACGCCGAGCAAGAGCGCGTACCTGGACGCCCTGCAGAAGGGCGGGCTCACCCCCACCGCCACCGGCGCCACCGAGCTCACCATCGGTCAGGCCGTGTGCGACGAGCTGGGGCGCGGCGCCAACATCGCCGACATGAAGAAGCTGCTGGTGCCGGCCGGTGCGCTGGCGGCCGGGCTGGCCAAGAGCACGCTCAGCGGCGACCAGGTGGCCCAGCTCTACATCGACAGCGCCACCAGCACCCTCTGCGGCAGCGGGGGCTGACCGCGCGGGTCCTACAGGTACTGGCCGGTGCTCGCGCCGGCTGGTGGCTCGCTGGTCATGCCCGGCGGCAGCGCGCCGCGCTGCAGCTGCTCCAGCTGGGCCCGTGAGGCCATCTGCTGGGCGAACACCGCGGCCTGGATGCCGTGGAAGACCCCTTCCAGCCAGCCGACCAGCTGCGCCTGCGCCACTCGCAGCTCCCCGTCCGACGGGGCCTGCTCGGAGCTGAACGGGGTGGCCAGGCGGTCGAGCTCCTCGCGCAGCTCGGGCGACAGGCTCGGCTCGAGCTCCTTGACGGAGGCGGCGTAGATGTCGCGCAGGCGGCTGCGGCTCGCCTCGTCCAGCGGTGCACCGCGCACCTCCTCCAGCAGCTGCTTGACCATCGTGCCGATCCGCATCACCTTGGCCGGCTGCTGCAGCATCTCGCTCGGTGGGCTGCCGCCCTCGGGTGCCTTGGTGCCCTTCGCGGGTGCCGGACGGTCCGTCCCGGGGCCGACGACGTGGAACTGGTGCGGTTGTGTCATGGGTTCCTCTCCCTGGTGCAGGCCGCCGCCTGCTGGTCAGGCCGCCGCCACGCACACCGCGCGGTTCCTTCCACCGTAGGCGTGCCCTCGCTGGGCAGGGGCCAGGCTGCGTCGCTGGAGCGGTCGACCCGACCTAGCCGGTGGTGAGCACGATCTTGCCCACCACGTCGGCGGAGTCCAGCAGCTCGTGGGCGCGCGCGGCCTCGGCCATCGGCAGGGTGGTGTCGATGATCGGGCGAACCCGGCCGTCGGCGTACATCGGCCAGACGTTGTCCACCACCGCCGCCACCACCTCGGCCTTGCTGGCCTCGCCGGTGACGGGTCGCCCGCGCAGCCCGGTGGCGGTGACGCTGGCCCGCTTGGCGAGCATCTTGCCCAGGTCCAGCTCGGCCTTGCGGCCACCCTGCAGGCCGATGACCACCAGGTGGCCGTCCTTGGCCAGGGCGTCGACGTTGCGGGCCAGGTACTTGGCGCCCATGTTGTCCAGGATGACGTCCGCACCGTGGCCGTCGGTGGCGGAGCGGAGCTCCTCGACGAAGTCCTGCTCCTTGTAGTTGATGAGGATGTCCGCGCCCAGCTCGCGGCAGCGCGCCAGCTTCTCCGCGCTGCCCGCGGTGACGGCCACCGTGGCGCCCAGCGCCTTGCCCACCTGGATGGCGTGCGTGCCGATGCCCCCGCCACCGCCGTGCACCAGCAGCACGTCGCCGGCGTGCAGGCCTGCGGTCATCACCACGTTCGACCACACCGTGCAGGCCACCTCGGGCAGCCCGGCCGCCTCCACCAGGCTGATGCCCTGGGGCGGCGGCATGAGCTGGACCGCGGGCACGACGACCTTCTCCGCGTACCCACCGCCGGCGAGCAGCGCGCACACCTCCTCGCCCACGCTCCACCCGGCGACACCCTCGCCCAGCTCGGCCACCACGCCGGAGCACTCCAGCCCGAGGATGTCGCTGGCGCCGGGCGGGGGCGGGTAGTGGCCCTGCCGCTGCTGCACGTCGGCGCGGTTCAGCGCGGTGGCGGCCACGTCCAGCAGCACCTCCCCGGGGCCGGGCACCGGGTCGGCCACCTCGGTCCAGGTCAGCACGTCGGGTCCGCCGGGCTCAGTGATCGTGATCGCGTACATGGGTTCTGACGCTAGCGGTGCAGCCAGGTCAGTGGCACGCCGAGTGCCGGTGTGTTCGGCGCTAGCCTCGGGTCATGCGGATCCTCTTCGTGTGCATGGGCAACATCTGCCGCTCTCCCACGGCGGAGGGTGTCATGCGGCACCTCCTCGCCGAGGAGGGCCTGCAGGACGTGATCGAGGTGGACAGCGCGGGCACCGGCGGCTGGCACGCCGGCAACCCGCCCGACCGCAGGGCTACCGCGGCGGCCGCGGCCCGCGGGATCACCCTGGCCGGCAAGGCGCGCCAGATCCGCACCGACGACTTCGAGTCCTTCGACCTGATCCTCGCCGCCGACCGGGACAACATGATCGACCTGCTGGCGCTGGCTCCGCCGGGAACCGACCACAAGATCCGGCTGCTCCGCGAGCTCGACCCGGCGTCGGAGGACGCGCCGGAAGGGGACCCGGCCTACCTGGACGTCCCCGACCCCTACTACGGCGGCGAGCACGGCTTCGAGCACGTGCTCGACCTGGTGGAGGCGGCCTGCCGCGGGCTGCTGACCGTGGTGCGCACGCACGAGGCCACGTGATGGTGGCGACGTGACGGCGGCGACGTGACGGCGGCGACGTGACGGGGCCGCTGGGCCGTCGGCTGAGCGAGGCGCTCGGCCGCGAGGTGCTGGACCTGCGTCCAGTGGCCGGCGGTGACCTCAACGAGGCGTACTCCGCCCGCCTGGCCGGCGGGGAGGAGGTCTTCGTCAAGACCCGGGCCGGGGCCGCGCCCGGCGAGTTCGCCACCGAGGCCGAGGGTCTGCGGTGGCTTGCCGCGGCGGGGGCGCTGCGGGTGGCCGAGGTGCTCGCGGTGGGTGAGGACTGGCTCGCGCTGCGCTGGATCGCGGTGGGTCGGCTCGACGCGGCCGGCCAGGAGGAGCTCGGGCGCGGCCTGGCGCAGCTGCACCGGGCGGGTGCGCCCGCCTTCGGCGGCACGCGGCCACTGCGGCTGGGCCCGCTCGAGCTGCCCAACGACCCGTCGCCGCACTGGCCGTCCTTCTACGCGGGGCGCCGGCTCCTCCCGCTGGCTGGGCGGGCAGGGCTGGACCGCGTGGTCGGCCGGGTCTGCGAGCGCCTCGACGACCTCGTCGGCCCGGCAGAACCCCCGGCCCGGCTGCACGGCGACCTGTGGTCGGGCAACGTGCTGGCCGGCCGGGACGGGCGCCCGTGGCTGATCGACCCCGCCGCCTACGGCGGGCACCGCGAGGTGGACCTGGCCATGCTGGCGCTGTTCGGCACGCCTGCCCCCCGCACCCTGGCCGCCTACGACGAGGTGTGGCCGCGTGCGGCGGGCCACCAGGACCGCCTCGCCCTCTACCAGCTGTTCCCGCTGCTGGTGCACGCCGTGCTGTTCGGGGGCAGCTACGTGCGGGCGGCCGAGGCTGCGGCCCGGCGGTACGTGTGATGACCGCGGCGGCGCAGGGCCGTTCTAGTCTGGCTCCGTGAGCCACGCGAACGTCGAGAGCAGTGCCGCCGAACCCGCTGCTGAGCCGCGCTGGCTGGACAAGGACGAGATGCGGGCCTGGCGCGCGTTCATCCAGGGCAGCCAGCGCCTGCTGGAGGCGCTCAACCGCGAGCTGAGCGAGGCGCACGGGCTGACCCTGGCCGACTACCGCATCCTGGTGATCCTGTCCGAGACCGAGGGCAACTCGGTACGGATGAGCGACCTCGCCGACGGCATCGTGTCCTCTCGCAGCCGCCTCACCCACCAGGTTCGTCGGCTCGAGGAGGCCGGCCTGGTGCGGCGCGAGGAGTGCCCCGACGACCGTCGCGGAATCTTGGCCACCCTCACGGCCGAGGGCCGCCGCCAGCTGGAGGAGGCCGCCCCCACCCACCTGGCCGGCGTGCGCGCCCACCTCATCGACCAGCTCGACGCCGCCGAGCTGCGCACCATGGCCGAGGTGCTCGAGCGCGCCGACAGCGCCCTGGTGCGGGAGGCCCGCGGCCCGGACTGAGCCGGTCGGGGTGGCCTATATGCTCTGCGGCGGAAGCGTGGCAGAGCGGCCGAATGCACTCGCCTTGAAAGCGAGAGACCTGAGAGGGTCCGGGGGTTCAAATCCCTCCGCTTCCGCCACTCCTCCGCTCAGCGCTTGGCCAGGCTGACCAGGAAGTCGATGGTCCCCGTGGGGTCCACGCTGACGAAGCCCAGGTTGGGCGGCTGCACCCCGAAGTCGGTCCACGTCGCGGGCACGCTGCCGGAGGCGACGAGGGTGTCCCCGCTGCGCAGCACCTGCACCGGCACCGTGGCGTCCCGGGTGGTGCCCTTGATGGTGACCTGCACCGGCACGGACACCGTCGCGGCCGCCCCGTCGGCGGGCACGCCGCTGAGGTCGACGGGCGCGCGCACCGTGAGCGTCGCCGTCGGGTGGCTCGCCACGTCCATGATGTCGCGGCCGGTGAAGCGGCTGTCCCGCTGCGCGCTGTCGGTGCTGACGTCGGCCACCTGGATGGTGAACTGGGCGGTGGTTAGCGTGTCGTCGGTGATGCTCGCCTGGCCGGTGACCGACGTGGTGGTGCCCACGACGTTGACCGAGGCGCCGCGCAAGATCTCGTGCACGGTGTAGCCGGCCGCGGTCCGGTTGCGCTCGTCCCCGGCCACCACGGTCCACTGGCCGTCCAGGGCGGTGCTGGCGGCCTGGGCGCCCTCGGCGCTGACCGCGGCGGCCGGCGCGTCGTCGGTGGCGATGAAGGTGCCGTACACCCAGGGCGCGACGAAGTAGCCGACGAGCGCGACCACCACCACGGCAACGACTGACCATCCGACTCTGCGCATGCGCCCACCCTAGAGCGGCCAAGGCGAGGCTGACCTAAGCCGGCGTGGGCCGGCGTGCAGCGCGTTCACAGCCCGCCCCCAGGTTGGTCCCACCTGGTGCCCAGCCTCGCCCCCTCTACTGGTCCGGACGCAACGCGAACCGGAAAGAGAGACTCAAGTGCGATTACTCGGCCGATATCGCAAGCAGGCGGAGGTGGTCGACCAGGTGGCAGCCGATGTTGGCGCTGCTGCCAGCGGCTACCAGGCGACGGCGAGCAGGCTGCACGCCTTCAACCGCTACGAGATCAAGTACCTCGTGGACGAGCTCACGGTGCCGCGACTGCGCGCCGAGCTGGCGCAGCGGATGGACAGCGATCAGCACTCCCCGGTGGGCGGATACCCCGTCACCTCGCTGTACTACGACACCGCGGACCTGCGCTTCTACTGGGAGAAGATCGAGGGCCTGAAGTTCCGCCGCAAGCTGCGGCTGCGTCTCTACGGCGACCCGGCAGACTGCACGGACGACACCAGCGTGCAGGTGGAGATCAAGCAGCGGGTCAACCGCGTCACCCAGAAGCGGCGCATGGCTGTGCCCTACGCCACGGCGCAGCGCTGGCTGCACGGTCGCGAGGAGCTGAGCTGCGGTCGCCGCGAGCAGCCGTTCGTCAACGAGGTCACCACGCTGGTCGGCAACCTGGACCTGCGCCCGGTGGTCACCACCGGCTACCTGCGCGAGGCATTCGTGGGCACCGGGGCCGAGCTGGGCCTGCGGGTCACGCTCGACCACAAGGTGCACGGCCGCGACCGGGACTTCCACTTCGCCTCGGAGGCGGAGAACCGGTTCATCATCCCGCCAAAGCTGGCGATCCTGGAGATCAAGGCCAACGAGCGCATCCCGTACTGGGTGACCGACCTCACCGCCCGGCTGGACATGTCCGTGGTCCGGGTCTCCAAGTACTGCCAGAGCGTGCAGGCGTTCGGCTTGGCGCCGCGCTCCCTCGCGGGCGCCCCCGAGCTGGTGCTCCCGTCCGACGCCGTCAACCTCGGCCCCCACTCACTCACCGCAACGACAGGAACGGCATGAACTTCGACATCCAGGACCTCAGCGGCACGTTCACGGCGTTCGACATCGTCGTGTCGTTGGCGCTGTCGTTCGTGCTCTCGGCGATCATCGGCTGGGTCTACCGCTACACGCACAAGAACGTCTCCTACAGCCAGTCCTACGTGCAGACGCTGGTCATGATCGGCATGGTTGTCTCGCTGGTGATGCTGGTGGTCGGTTCCAACATCGCCAGGGCGTTCGCCCTCGTCGGTGCGCTGTCCGTGGTCCGCTTCCGCAACGCGGTGAAGGAGACCAGGGACGTCGGCTTCATCTTCCTGGTGATGGCCATCGGCATGACGACCGGCACGCGGTTCTACCTGCTGGCCATCTGCGCGACCGTGGCGATCTGCCTGGTGATGGTGCTGATGAACAAGTTCAGCTGGTTCAAGCTGGACGTGCAGCGACAGGTGGTCAAGGTGCAGGTGCCGCCCGAGGGGGCCTACGCCGCGCTCGTCGAGGACATCCTGATCGAGCACTGCACCGAGCACGAGCTGGTCTCCACGGACTCGGTGCGGTCCGGGGCGCTCACCGAGCTGTACTTCACGGCGCAGCTGAAGAAGGGAGTCAAGCCCAGTGAGCTGGTCTCCGCGCTCACCGAGGTCAACTCAGGGCAGCGCGTCACGGTGCTGACCGGCTACGACCAGACGGACATCTGATGGTCGAGGGTGCGGAGGTGAACGAGGCGCCACCGAGGGCCCGGTGGCGTCACCGGCTCCCCACTCCGCTTCGCCG
Organism: Rhodococcus sp. X156; assembly: GCF_004006015.1. Taxonomy (NCBI): domain Bacteria; kingdom Bacillati; phylum Actinomycetota; class Actinomycetes; order Mycobacteriales; family Nocardiaceae; genus Rhodococcus; species Rhodococcus sp. X156. Next base: position 162,873 of record NZ_CP034766.1, read on the forward strand.
GCACTGGAGGGTCCTGGCCGTCTTCGTAGCCTTCGTGGTGGTGATGACCACGGTCTTCGGGGGTGCCCGGGTACGTCCGTACATCACCGGCGATCCCTCGGTGATCGCGTCGTCGATCACCGAGAACATCGCCGGGACGGTGGACCTGTTCGACTCATCGGCCAGCCACGAGGTGGCGGTGCAGATCAGCGACACCGAGTACCGAGAGATGATCGAGGCCTACCAGAAGGACGGGGACAAGGACTGGGCGAAGGCCGCCATCACGATCGACGGCACCCTGGTCAGCGACGTGGGCGTGCGGCTGAAGGGGAACTCCACCCTGATGGGGCTCGGCGGGCGCGGTCCAGGTGCTGGTGCGGATGGCCAAGGACCTCCCGGCATGCAGCCACCTGAAGGCATGCAGCCACCTGAAGGCATGCAGCCACCTGAAGGCATGCAGCCACCGGCGGGCATGCAGCTGCCGCAGGGCCCGGGGGGTGGGCAGCCTGGTGGCGGCATGGGGCTGCCCGGTGCGTCCGCGATCTCCAGCGATGATCCGACGTCGCTGCCCCTGCTGATCAGCTTCGACAAGTACGTGGAGGGTCGGGCCTACCAGGGCCTGACTGAGCTGTCGGTGCGCCCGGGCGCACCCGTCCTCAACGAGGCGATGGCCCTGTCCCTCACCGCGGCCACCGACCAGCCCACCCAGCGGTACGCGTACTCGGTCTACTCCATCAACGATGGCGCCACCACCACCCGGCTGCTGCTGGAACACCCGGACGAGCAGTACGCCAGCTCGCTGCTCGACGGCGACGGCTACCTCTACAAGGCCGACGCCTCGTCGAGGCTCGCCTACGTCGGGGACGACCAGGCGGACTACACCGGTCAGTTCCCCCTGGTCAACGCCGAGGGCACCGGGGACGTCCAGCCGATCATCAGCTTTGTGAAGTGGCTGGACTCCGCCACCGACGACGAGCTCGACCAGCACCTCGCCGACTGGGTGGACGTGGAGTCCCTCGCCCGCTACCTCGCCACCCAGAACCTGCTGGTCAACGCCGACGACATGGCAGGCGCCGGGCAGAACTACTACCTCTGGTACGACCTGACGACCAAGAAGCTCTCGGTCGTCTCCTGGGACCTCAACCTCGCCATGACCGGCGCCACCACCGCCGGGCCGAACGACACGATCAGCATGGGGGGCGGGGCACAGGGAGGACCACAGCGCGGCGGTGCGCCGCAGCCGGCTGGTGCGGACCGGCCCCGTCCCGGTCTCGGTGAGCAGCCCGGCGTGGCCGGGCGGCCGGGAGCACCACCGGACGCCGCGAACCAGCCCGGGGCCGGCCGCAGCATCGGCGGCAACACCCTCAAGGCCCGCTTTCTCGACTCCGAGGCGTTCCAGGGCACCTACCAGGCCGCGTACTGGACGTTGTTCGAGCGGTTCTACGGGGACGGGACTGCGCTGCGGACCCTCGACCAGGTCGCCGCCAGCGTCCCCACCAGCAGCGGGCTGACCAGGGAGACCCTGCAGGCGAGCGTCGAGACGATGCGAACCTGGATCCAGGCACGAACCGCCTCGCTCGCCGCGCTGCGCCCGCAGTGAGAGGCCCTGCGACGGGCGCCACAAAGGGGTGTCCGGTGCCGACCGACGCAGGGCGGTACGGCACCCTTGCGGGTGCCTTGGCCGCTTATCTCCCCAAGTCCGCTATTGGAGACTGTCACCGTGTTCTCCCGGTTCAAACCCAAGAACAACCTGTTCTACGACCTGTTCAGCTCGTGCGGGCACAACCTCGCCTCCGGCGGCAAGACGCTCAGCGAGCTGCTGCAGCCCAGCCCGGACTTCGTGACGGTGTCCGAGAAGATGGCCGAGCTCGAGCACGCCTGCGACGACATCACCCACGAGCTCTTCCGCACCCTGAACTCCAGCTTCGTCACCCCCTTCGACCGCTCCGACATCTACTCGCTCGGCTCGGCGCTGGACGACGTGATGGACCACATGGAGGCGGCCACCCAGCTGATGACCCTCTACGGCATCACCGAGCTGACCCCGCACATGCGCCAGATGGTGGAGATCCTGGACAAGTGCGGGCAGGTCACCGCCGAGGCGCTGCCCCGGCTGCGCTCGCTGGACGGGCTGGACGGCTTCTGGATCGAGATCAACAACCTGGAGAACCGGGCGGACAGCACCTACCGCAGCCTGCTCGCCGACCTGTTCGGCGGCGACTACGACGCGCTGACGGTGATGAAGCTCAAGGACGTCGGGGACGAGCTCGAGGACGCCGCGGACGCGTTCGAGACGGTGGCCAACATCGTCGAGTCGATCGTCCTCAAGGAGTCGTGACCGGCGCACATGCTGATGCTGCTGCTGGTCATCGCCCTCGCGATGGCCTTCACCTTCACCAACGGCTTCCACGACTCCGCCAACGCCATCGCCACCTCGGTGTCCACCCGGGCGCTGACCATGCGCACCGCGCTGGCCATGGCCGCGGTCGGCAACCTGCTCGGCTCGTTCTTCGGGGCCAAGGTGGCCTCCACCGTGGGTGCCGGCATCATCAACATCGACGCCAGCGACCGGGCCCTGGTCATCGTGGCGTGCGCCCTGGTGGGTGCCATCGGCTGGAACATGGCCACCTGGTGGTTCGGCCTGCCGTCGTCGTCCTCGCACGCGCTGATCGGCGGCATGGTGGGCGCGGCGCTGGCCGGCAGCATGGAGGTGCTGTGGCACGGGGTCACCACCAAGGTGCTGGTGCCCATGGTGATCTCCCCGCTGGTGGGCTTCGTCGTCGGCTACGCGGTGATGATCGCGATCATGTGGATCTTCCGAAGCTCCTCGCCCTCGCGGACCAGCCGCGGGTTTCGCCACGCCCAGACGTGCTCGGCGGCTGCGATGGCGTTCGGCCACGGCATGCAGGACGCGGCGAAGACGATGGGCATCGTGGTGCTGGCGCTGGTGGTCTCCGGCCGCCAGGAGGGCCACGACATCCCGCTCTGGTGCTTCCTGGCCACCGCCGCCGTGCTCGCCGCCGGCACCGCCGTGGGTGGCACCCGGATCATGCGCACCCTGGGCCGCAAGGTGATCGAGCTCGACCCGCCGCACGGGTTCGCGGCCGAGATGACCGCGGCGTCGGTGCTCTACGTCGCCTCGGCGGGGATGGGTGCGCCGGTGTCCACGACGCACGTGATGTCCTCGGCGATCATGGGCGTGGGCACCACCAAGCGGCTCTCCGCGGTGCGCTGGGGCGTGGCGGGCAACATGCTCACCGCCTGGATCCTCACCTTCCCGGCAGCGGCGCTGCTGGCTGCGATCTGCTACTGGGCGGCCACCTTGGCGTTCTGAGTGAGCCGGTGGTCTCGAGAGCTCATTCACCTCAGTAAAGGTTTAGTGACACTCGGTCAGATCGTCAGCGCACTGCGTTGATTTTGGTCTACCTTGACCTCCAATGACACGAACGTCCACAGGGGACGGTCTTGGGGGGAAAAGGTATGCGCCGCAGAAGGATCAAGCTCAGGGGGATCACCCGCAGCCGGGCTGTCGGGACGACGACGGCGGTGGTGCTGGCGGCGAGCCTGTTCCCCGTCCTGGTGCCGGCCGCGGCGTCGGCCGCACCCAGCGAGACCCGGGCCGCCACCGCGTTTCCCGCGCCGGGTGACGCCCACGCCGCTGCCGGCGCCGACATCACCGTCCGGGGCGTCGACCCCGCCGGGGTCGCCAGCGTCACCGTCACCGGCTCGGTCAGCGGTGAGCACCCCGGCGTGCTCACCCGGCTGAGCGCCGCCGAGGGCGTGACCTTCAACCCGGCGGAGGACTTCGTGCCGGGGGAGCAGGTGAGCGTCCGCGCAGCGGGCATCTCCTTCGCCGACACCGGCAGCTCGGAGTACACCTTCACCGTGGCTCGTCCCGGCGCGGCCATCGACCCCGCCGCCCTCGTCGCCGGCACCGACGTCGCAGCGGCCGCCGCAGCTCCCACGCCCTGCCAAGCCGCGCCGCGCCAGTACGTCACCCAGCCCGACCTGGGCGTCGTGCCCGGCGCGTGCGCCTCCGGCCCGGACGTCGACGCCAGTGGCGACAAGATCTTCACCTCGATGGCCCCGGGCCCGGGCATCTACGACCGCACCGGTGAGCTGGTCTGGCACGCCAAGGCCGGCGGCAACATCTTCGGCACCGTCAAGCCGGTCACCTACCGCGGTGAGAACCTGCTGGCCTACTACAGCGGAAACAGCTCCGCGGTGCCCGGCAGCGGCCAGGGTGAGTACGTGCTGGTCGACCAGAGCTACAAGCGGGTGCACACGGTGCGCGCCGCGGACGGCTACCAGGCCGACCTGCACGAGGTCGAGATCACGCCGCAGGGCACCGCGCTGGTGGGCATCTACGCCTCGGTGTGGACGCCGCTGGGCGACATCATCGACTTCGTGGTGCAGGAGGTGGAGGTCGACACCGGCAAGAAGCTCTTCGAGTGGCACGCCCTGGACCACGTCGACATCGCCGACTCCTACTTCCCCCGCGCGCTGTTCCTGCCCTGGGACTACATCCACGGCAACTCCGTGCAGCAGACCGCCGACGGCAACCTCCTGGTCTCCGCCCGGCACACCTGGGCCTCCTACAAGATCAGCCGCAGCACCGGTGACCTCATCTGGACCCACGGCGGCAAGCGGAGCAGCTTCGGGCCGATGACGGCCGGCCCGGGTGTGGCCGCGTCCGAGGCGCACGAGTACTGCTGGCAGCACGACGTGCAGGAGGTGGCGCCCAACACCTACACCGTGCTGGACAACGCCTCCGCGCTCGGCATCCCGCAGCGCTGCGGCAACGGGGAGACGCGCGGCCTGCAGTTCACCCTCACCGACCCGGTCGCCGGTGCCCCGGGCACGTCGGTGATCACCGACGTCTACCGGCCCTCACCCGGAGCCGCTGCCGGCTTCGCCGCCAACATGCAGACCCTGCCCGACGGCAGCCGGCTGCTGGGCCTGGGCGGCGTCCCGCGGGCCACCCTGCTCGACGCTGACGGCACCCCGACCCTGGAGATGGGCTTCACCGAGGCCGGCTACCGCGCCTACAGCGCCCCGTGGAAGGGCGCGCCGACCGGCGGGCCCAGCGCAGTGGTGAGCGCCGACCGCAGCACCGTGCACGTCAGCTGGAACGGCGCCACCGAGGTGCGCTCCTACCAGGTGCTCGCCGGTGCCGACGCCACCAGCCTGGAGCCGGTCGGCGCCCGCCAGCCACGCACCGGGTTCGAGACCGCGCTCACCCTCCCGGCGTCGGCAGGCCCGGTGGTGCGGGTGCAGGCGCTGGACGAGCGCGGCACGGTGCTGGGCACCAGCGGCACCCCGGTGTCCGGCAGCACCACCCTGGCGGCGCTGCAGGCCACGGCACCGGTGGGCACAGGCACGCTCAGCACCTCCCCCAGCGGCGACAGCCTGCAGCTGCCACCGGTGACGGCGGACTTCTCGCTGCTGTTCGGTCTGGTTCCGGCCCGCACCACGCTGTCGCTGCGTCCCACCAGCAACGCCCAGGGCACGGCGATCCCGGTGCAGGCCAGCTACTCCGAGACCGGCAGCACGCTGAGCTTCCAGGCCCGCCTGCACCTGGAGGACCTGTCGTTCTTCGGGTTCTCCGTGCAGCCGCTGATCGGCAGCACCTGCGAGACCACGGCCCCGGTCACGGTGACGCTCACCTCCAGCGGTGACGCCCGCCTGGGTTCGGAGCTCACCGGGTCCTACGCCATCCCCTCCTTCGCGGGCTGCGGGCTGGCGGACGGGTTGGTGTCGTCCATCTCGGTGCCCGACAACACGCTGCGGCTCACCCTCAGCTGAGCCGGGCAGCGGTGCTCGCGTGCCGCTGAGGGACTGCCCTCAGCGGCACGCGATCGTCAGGAACGCGTCGTTCTCCGCCGGGGTGCCGATGCTCACCCGCACGCCCTCACCGGCGAAGGCCCGCACCAGCACGCCGTCGGCCGCGCACTTCTCCGCGAAGGCGGTGGAGTCCTCGCCCAGGGGCAGCCACACGAAGTTCGCCTCGGTGGGGGGCACGGAGTACCCGGCCGCCAGCAGCGCCGCTCGCACTCGCACCCGCTCGGTGGCCACCTGCTCGCAGCGCTGCGCCAGCTCGTCGGCAGCCTCCAGCGAGGCGATGGCGGCCACCTGGGCGATCGCGCTGACCGCGAAGGGCACTGCCACCTTGCGCACGCCCGCGGCGACCTCGGGGGAGGCGTAGCAGTAGCCCACCCGCAGCCCGGCCAGGCCGAAGGCCTTGGAGAAGGTGCGCATCACCACCACGTTGGGCCGGTCGGTGGCCACCTGCACGCCGTCGGCGACGTCGGCGTCCCGCACGAAGTCGAGGTAGGCCTCGTCCAGCACCACCAGCACGTGCGGCGGCACCGCGTCCAGGAAGCGGTGCAGCTCCGCGGTGTGGATGACCGTGCCGGTGGGATTGTTCGGGCTGCACAGGAACACCAGCCGCGTCCGGTCGGTGATGGCGGCGAGCATGCCGTCGAGGTCGTGGCGGAAGTCCTCGGTCAGCGGTACGGGAACCGGTGCCGCGCCGACCACCCGCACGATGATCGGGTACGCCTCGAAGGAGCGCCAGGGGAAGACCACCTCGTCGCCGTCGTGGCAGGTGGCCTGCACCAGCTGGGTGAACAGGCTCGAGGAGCCACAGCCCACCGCCAGGCGCTCTGCCGGCACGTCCAGGTGGGCGGCCAGTGCCTGCACCAGCGCGTGGGAGGTCATGTCCGGGTAGCGGTTGGCGTGCTGGGCGGCGTCGGTGATCGCGGCCAGCACGCTGGGCAGCGGGCCGCCCGGAACTTCGTTGCTGGACAGCTTGATCGCCCCGGCCTCCGCCCGCCCCGGCACGTAGGCGGGCACGGCGTCGAGGTCGGTGCGGACGTGGGATGCAGGCACCCACCCAGGGTAGGGCCCGGCGGGCACTCCACCGGCCGCGACCCTGGCCAGGCCGAGGCCACGCGTGCTATGGCCGTGGAGTGTGTGCGGTGGGACACTGGCCGCATGTCGGGATCACACGTAGAGGTCGCCGCGCTGGACGGGGCGACGCCGGACTTTGCCAGGGGCCCGGGCGGCCAGCGCGTGCCGCTGACCGTCCAGGAGCCCGACACCGTGGCGCGGGGCGGCATCGTGGTGCTGCAGGGCGCCCACGAGGCCGCCGAGGCCGTGCAGCACCTGCAGGAGGCTCTGGCGGGGGAGGGCTGGGTGGCGGTCGCGCCACACCTGTACCACCGCCACCAGGGTGGGGGTGACAGTGCCGACGAGCTGGACGCGGAGATGGTGCTGGAGGACTGCGATGCCACCTTCTCCTGGCTCGCCGCCCGTGGCATCGACGCTGACCGGACCGGGGTGATGGGCTTCGACCTCGGCGGCTCGGTGGCGCTGATGGTGGCCTCCAGCCGGCAGATCGGTGCTGCGGTGACCGTGGCCGGCGCTGGGATCGACCAGCCACTGTCCCGCGGGCTGCCCACGCTGCTGGACCTCGCGCCGTCGCTGGCCTGCCCGTGGCTCGGCCTGTACGGCCAGGACGAGGGGATCACCGTCGAGCAGGTGGAGGCGCTGCGAGACGCGGCCGCCACCTCGCTGGTGGCCACCAACCTGGTCACCTACGACGGGGCGGGCCACCGGTTCGACTCTGCCGACGCCGACTCCGAGGCGCTGCAGCGGGTGTTCGACTGGTTCGACAGCCACCTGCGCTGAGCGAGCGCCTCGGCTGCCGCCCCGGGCAAGCCCTTCACCTGGGCTTCCGGTGGGGAGCAGGGGGGCGTTTTGCCCTGCGGCCATGCGCCTGTGTAACCTTCTCTTCCGGTGGCCGCAGGGTTCGCTCTACGCCTCGGGAGGCTTCGCCTAGTCTGGTCTATGGCGCCGCACTGCTAATGCGGTTTGGGGCTTCAACCCCATCCCGGGTTCGAATCCCGGAGCCTCCGCTGGGTCGGTCGCAAGACCGGCACAACTGAATGAACACGCGCTCGTAGCTCAACGGATAGAGCATCTGACTACGGATCAGAAGGTTAGGGGTTCGAATCCCTTCGAGCGCACGTTGGTTGAGACAACGCAGAACGGGACCGTCACGCACGTGGCGGTCCCGTTCTGCGTCTGCGTGCTGGTCATCGCCGCGGCGCTGAGTCGGGAACCTCGGGACTAGCGGCGTAGGCCTGCGCAGGGGTGCCGAGGTGGGTCGAGCGACCCCGCGCGACGGGTATGCAACCCGGCTCGGCGGATGGTGCCGGCGCTGCCCCCGGGGTGGGGGCGAGCAGCACGGGCTGAGCCGGGCTCGGCACGGCCGGTGGTACCTCAGCAAGAGCGGGAACCACGGGTGGTGGCGCCTGCGGCGGGGTGAGCGGTTGCGGGGTGCCGTTGCGAAGCCGGTCGAAGTACGCCGCAGCCTCGGGCGCCGGGTCCACCGTGTTCGCCCCGCCTGCGCTGGGCACGGTGGGCATGGTGGTGAAGGTCAGCTGCGCTGGCGGTACCTGGCGCAGGATGTTGGCGAGGTCCAGCAGGGCGGGGACCGAGGCGAGGTCGTCGTCGACGGTCACGGCCTTGGTGGCGGCGTTGACCAGGGAGAGCACCTTCCCGGGGTTGGCGAGGGTGCCGGCGCTGGTGAGCTTGGTGACCATCGAGGCGAGGAACGCCTGCTGGGCCTGCTGGCGGCCGAGGTCGCTGCCGTTGCCGAAGCCGTGGCGGGTGCGCAGGAACTGCAGCGCGGGCACTCCGACGAGCGAGTGCCTGCCCGCGGCGAGCTTGAGCCCGGAGTACGGGTCGTAGACGTCGCCGTCCACACACACGTCGACGCCGCCCAGGGCGTTGGACAGCGACACCACCCCCCGGAAGTCGACGAGCACGAAGTGGTCGATCCGCATGCCCGTGAGCTGGCTGGCCGCGGCGACGGTGCAGCTGGGGGCGGCCTGCAGGGTGTTGCCGATGCGGCCGGTGCGGGCATCGCGGACCCGTCCGTAGCGGTCCTTGCAGCGGGGCACGTCGACGATGGTGTCGCGGGGGATGCTGGTGACGGTCGCGCTCGTGCGGTCGGGGGTCACGTGGACGAGCAGCTGCACGTCGGCGTTGGCGCCGCCCCGGTCACCCCCCGCCGCGCAGCTTCCGCCCAGCGCGCAGTCGTCGGCGGTGGACCGGCTGTCCGAGCCGATGACCAGGATGTTCAGCGGGGTCCGGCCCTGCGCGTCCTCCGGGTGGTCGGGCAGGGCGGACAGGCCGTCGGTGAGCGGGGAGTGGGCGATGGTGTCGGTCAGCCGGTCGTAGAGGAACGCGCCACCCCCGGCGACCACAGCCACGACCAGGGTGAACGTCAGCCCCGCGGTGGCCCAGGGCGAGCCCCTCCGCCGGGGCCGCGGAGCGCCGTGGACCACGGGGTTGCCGACCGGGCGGGGCGGTCCGGGGAAGCGCCGCAGCAGCGGGTAGCGGCCCGAAGCGGTCACCGCGTGCCCCACTTGGAGTTGCGGATGGTCAGGATCGCGTAGGGCATCTGCCAGACGAAGACGGACGCGTAGAGCAGCGAGAACAGGATGCTGTACGCCCAGATGCGCTCGGGGCGGTGCACGCGGAAGTAGAGGCCGTACATCAGCGCCATCACCACCACGCCACCGAGGAACCACACCGGGGCGACCGGGTCGAGGGCGAACAGGTGCCACACGACGCGGGCCACGACCAGCGGTCCCAGCAGCGGCAGCACGAAGCCGAGGAGGAACGACACCGACATGATCGGGTTCTTCCGCCACATGAACCGGCACGCCCGCAGCGACTCCCGCGTCCAGCTCTTCTTCCACCGCAGCTGCTGGCGCAGGAACGTCTTGATGTCGTCGGGCACGTTGGTGTGGGCGTAGGCGTCGGGCGCGTAGAGCACCTTCCACTTCTGCAGCATCAGGTTGGTCAGGCTGCGGTCGTCCCCGAACGTGGCCGGCTCGCCGAGGAACGTCTGGTTGCGCCACTCCTCGAGCACCGGGTCGACGGCGGTGCGCCGGTAGGCCGAGAAGCACCCCGAGCAGCAGGTGACGGAGCCGAACAGCGCCTCCGCAGACTTGTGCACCCGGAAGGCCACGAAGTAGCGGACCGCCTGCATGCGGGTGAGCACGTTGGTGTTGCGGTTGAGGACGTCGGTGTGACCGGTGACCGCCCCGACCGACTCGTCGGCGAAGTAGCGCATCATCGTGGCGACCGACTCGGGCTCGAGCCGGGAGTCGGAGTCGATGAACACCAAGACCTCGGCCTCGCCGGCGAAGTCGATCCCGGTGGCCATGGCGTGCCGCTTTCCGCGGTTCTCCGGCTGCGGCACGACGACCAGGCTCTCGCGGGTGCGCTGCAGCTCGCGCACGCGGGCCAGCGTGTCGTCGGTGGAGCAGTCGTCGACCACGACCACGCGCAGCAGGTGGGCGGGGTAGTCGACGTCGAGGCACGCGGTCACGGTGGCCGCGATCTCGTCCTGCTCGTTGTAGGCCGGCACGATCAGCGCCACCGAGGGCAGGCCGGTGGGCGAGAGCTGGGGGGGCTGAGGCACGTAGCACCAGGCGAGGGCGTACCGGGAGAGGATGTAGCCGGAGGTGACCAGCCCGTAGGCCAGCAGGACGGGCTCCTCCCGCAGCACCTCGACGGAGACGATCTTCACGGCCACCACGATCGCCACCAGCACCGCGATCGCCAGGTAGAGGGCGCGCCGCTCGGCCACCACGCTCCGCGGCGCACGGTGCGCGCCCCTGCCGCGTGTCGTCAGCGCCTGTCCCGTCCGGGCCGTCGCTACCGCCGCCGTCACGTCCGGGGCGACGAGGTTCGGGTCAGGGTGGCGGGCGGCCGACCGCGGGCGGCGGGGGGGACTCAGGCCGGCGTGGCGGTGCTTGCCGCGGACCCCGTCGTGGAGAGTCAACGACTCGTCACGGGACGTCGCGGTGCGGAACACCGTCGAGCCGGTAGGTGGTGTCCACGACGCCAGGGACCGCGGTGAGCCAGCCCAGGTCGAGGGAGCTGTGGGCGGTGTGCAGCACGGCGACGTCGACGGTGACAGCGGCGGGGTCCGCGACCCCGGTGAGCACGGACCCGTCAGCCAGGCCCACGCTGGTGATGAGCGGGTCGTAGAAGCTCACCACCGCGCCGGCCGCGGACAGCTCGGCCAGGATGGCCAGCGCTGGGGACTCCCGCACGTCGGCCACGTCGGGCTTGTAGGTGACGCCGACGACGAGCACGCGGGCACCGCGCACGGCGTGGCCCAGCCCGCGCAGCGTCTGCGCAACCCGTTCCACGACCTGGCTGGGCCGCCGTGCGATCGCCGTCATGGCGGCGGAGATCAGGGGTGCGTGCACCTGCTGGCGGCGGAGCTGCCAGAGCAGGTAGTGCGGGTCGCACGGGATGCACTCGCCCCCCACCCCCGGCCCCGGGTAGAACGGCATGAACCCGTAGGGCTTGGTCGCGGCGGCATCGATCACGTCGCTCACGTCCACCCCCACGGTGGCGCACACGTCGGCGAACTCGTTGGCGAGCGCGATGTTCACGGCCCGAAAAGTGTTCTCCACGAGCTTGGCCATCTCTGCCACCTCGAGCGAGTCCACCTCGTGCACCGACCCGGCCGCCCGCGCGACGAGCCCGGCGGCCGCCACGGTGCAGCCGGCGCTGGCTCCACCGACCACCCGGGTGACCTGTTCCTGCGGGTACCGGGCGTTGCCGGGATCGATGCGCTCGGGGCTGAACGCCACGAAGACGTCCTGCCCCGCCACCAGGCCACGCACGCGGAGCGGGTCGACGAGCAGGTCGCGGGTGCATCCGGCGTAGGAGGTCGAGGTCAGGACCAAGGTCTGCCCGGGCACGGCCAGCTGGACCAGGGCGGCGCACGCGCGGCGCAGCGCCCGCAGGTCCGGGTTGCGAGCCGCGTCCACCGGGGTCGGAACACAGATGATGACCGCGGCGGCCTCCCGCAGGCGCCACGGCTGGTCGGTCAGCAGAAGCTCCGGGTCGGCGAGAGCCACGGCGAGCCGGTCCTGGTCGGCCCCGAGCAGGTCCACCTGGCCCCGGGCGATCGCGTGCAGCCGCTGTGGGTCGAGGTCGATCCCGACCACCCGGTCGCCGGCGTGGTGGAACGCCAGCGCCGTGGGGAGGCCGACGTAGCCGAGACCCACCACGGCCACGTCGTAGGTGAAGGTGGTCGCGCCCCCCGGCGGCGACACGGGTGGGACGACGCGGCTGCCGGTGGTGACTGCGGTCGGGGTGGACAGGTCAACGTTCACCACTTACCCCCCTGGTAGGCAGTTCGGCTGGTCAAACAGCGTGTGCGTGCGACCGCGTGGCCAGTTGCGTCGTCGGTGGCGACCTTGGCAGCAATTTCCGCCCGAGAAACCTCAAAGTATTTGCGCAGAGATTCCCAGTGCGGGGCGACCCTTGTCAACCGGAAAGAAGGGCGAGTGTGACTATTACCACGGTCTACCGAAAACGGAGGTAGAACGGCAAAATCTCTCTCTGTAGAACTGCTGTCACAATGAGTTGTGCGTAATGGTCAGAATTGGCCACTTAAAGTGGCCCCATTGCACTTACGGTGACCGCAAAGAATTGACACCAGTGTCGGAAAGGGCTAGCTGGCCTTGCTCACCGTGACACTGCCGAAGCGGAGCTCGGTGTTGTCCCCGCGCACGCCCACGCGTCCAGGACCGGTCAGCGCAGGGGTCCCGTCCTGCCCGCTGTCGACGGCGGAGAGCACTGGAGCTCCGTTGACCAGCAGGGCGACGTGGACCCCGTCGGCGGCGTTGCGCACGTCCACGTCCACGTCCACCGGCCGCCCGACGGTGCACGGCAACGACCCCGACGCCATGGTGGTGTAGCGGCCCGAGGCGGGAGCGCCGGCGGTCGGCGCCTTCTTCTTGATCGCTGTCGTCCCGTCCCGACGACACACCGTGACCGCGTACAGCTGGCTTGGTGAGGTGTAGCGCACGAACAGGTGCACGCCGTCCCAGCTGTGCATGCCCGTGCGGGCTGAGGTGGTCGGCGCCGCCACTTCCAGGCTCAGGTGAAACCGGACGTCCGCGAAGTGGTCCGGCCTGCTCACCGCTCGCAGCACCGCGGACCCGGTTCCGCGGCTGGAGCTGACGTCGGGCGAGGCGTCGTCGGGGTAGCCCGACCACGCCCGCCCGCCGTCGGCGAACAGCGATCCGCTCGTCACGATCCAGTCCGGTGAGGTCACGGCCCCGGGCCGGCGCGGAGACCGGTGGGCGACCTCGTTGGTGACCAGCGAGCGGCCCATGTCGAACGTCGGCTGCCACGGCCCGTCCAGCGGTTGTCGTTCCGCGTGCACGAACACCGGGACTAGTGCCGCGGCGAACAGCACTGCCAGCGCCGCGACGAGGTAACGGACGGGTCGACGAGGGATGCGCACTCGGCTCACTGTCCACCCGTTATCGGGTGTCCGCATTCTTGGTCGCTTGACCATCTCGCGCCTGGGCGCCAGGCCGTCCCGGAGGAATGGGGCTGGGCGGCCCGGGGAACGCTTTCCGAGAAACGCCATGTGACGCCCTTCTCCCTCGTCGAGGAATGGCTGTGGCAATCGTGTTTGCGCCATTCTAGTGGGTACTGGTGACAATGGTTGGGCAAGTTGTCTCGAGTGCGCGGAGAGCTGTCCGCGGCCTGGGGGTTGTGCGGAACCAGCGAACGCGAGGGGTGGCGCCGACGCGCCACCTGCCGTGTCGCTCCCGGGGCGGGCGGGTTACTAGGGGGCGAGGCTTCGATATTGATTGACACGATGTCGTCACGCATTACAAGATGAGGAGATGGTGCAGGCGGAGCGGTCCGAAGCGGTCCCTGCCGGCACCTTGCCGCAGCGCCGGCTGGCTCGCTCCGCGCCTGCCTACCGCTGGGTGGTGCTCGCCGCGGGGGTGTTCGCCCAGGGCGCGGCCGCGTCGGTGCTGCAGGGTCTGCCCAGCCTGGCGACCACGCTGCGCGCCGAGCGCGACCTGTCGCTGGCCGCCCTCGGGCTCGTGCTCGCCGCCAGCACCGTGGGTCTGCTGCTGGCGCTGGTCCCCTGGGGCTGGCTGGCCGACCGGGTGGGCGAGCGCTGGGTGATGACGTGGGGGCTGCTGCTCACCGCCGCCGCCCTGGTGGGGGCCAGCCGGGCGGGCAGCGTGGCGGTGCTGATGGTCTCGCTGCTGCTGGCGGGCGCCGCCTGCGCCAGCGTCAACGCCGCCAGCGGCCGTGCGGTGATCATGTGGTTCCCGCGTCGCCAGCGCGGAATCGCCATGGGCACCAGGCAGACCGCGATCCCGCTGGGTGCCGCACTGGCGGCGCTGGGTCTGCCGGTGGCCGCGCGCGCCTGGGGCCTGCCCGGGGCCTTCCTCTCCGCCGCCGTGGTGCTCGTGGTGGCGGCGGTGGTGGTCTGCGTGTTCGTCACCGACCCGCGCAGCCCGCCGGACGGCGACGAGGAAACCGCAGGTGAACCGGCCCAGCCGGCGGGAAGCAGCCGTGCCGTGGTGCTGCTGTGTGGTGTCTCCGCCCTGCTGGTGATCCCGCAGCTCACCATCGTCAGCTTCCTGGTGATCTACCTGGTGGACGGCCACGGCATCTCCGCCGCCACAGCCGTGGTGCTGCTGGCGGTGGTGCAGCTGGGTGGCGGCGCTGCCCGCATCGGGCTGGGCTGGTGGAGCGACCGGACGGGATCGCGGGTGGGGCCGCTGCGCGCGGTGGCACTGGTGACCACCGGCCTGCTGCTGGCGGCCGCGGCGGGTGAGCTGGTCGGCGGCGTGGTGGCGGTGGCCGCACTGGTGCTGGCGGGCTTCGCGGCCATCAGCTGGAACGGGCTGGCGTTCACCGCGGTGGGCGAGCTGGCCGACCCGCGGCGCATCGGGTTCGTGCTGGGCGTCCAGAACACCGCGGTGGCCGCCGGGATGGCGCTCACGCCGCCAGTGATGGGCACCGTGGTGGAGCTCTCCAGCTGGGCGGTGGCCTTTGCCGCGGTGGCCGCTGCGGCGGCCCTGGCCAGCGTGGTGCTGTCCCGGCTGAGCAGAGTCTCGGCGGTGCGTTAACTCTGGAAGACGGCCCGGTAAAACCCTGTGCCCCAGGGCCGCAACCGGTTGACAGGCCCCACGAGCGGTTGGTCGAATATCTCGTAGTTCGAGACGGCATCTCAGTCAAACCGACAGCGCTGGTGCACAACGGCAGCGCTGACTGACCAACTCGTGGGAGCGCCCCTTATGACCATGATCGACTCGCCCGGGGCCACGGCAGTGGACGAGCGCCTGGAGGTCGGCAACACGCTGATCGCCCAGGACTGGGAGGCCCTCACCTTCAAGGTGCACCGTTCGGCGTACCGAGAGAACGCGGTGTTCAACCGCGAGCGCAACGAGATCTGGGGTCACACCTGGCTCTACCTCGGCCACGAGACCGAGATCCCCGAGGCCGGCGACTTCAAGACCCGCACCCTGGGCGGGCGCCCGCTGATCTTCGTGCGGGACCGGCACGGCACCGTGCAGGCCTACCTCAACGCCTGCCCGCACCGCGGCACCATCCTGTGCCGCGAGCCGGAGGGCCGGGCGAAGAACTTCCAGTGCTTCTACCACGCGTGGACGTTCAAGAACTCCGGCGAGCTGGCGGCCCTGCCGGACAGCGACGCCTACCCGCAGGACAGCGCGTTCGTCGAGTCGCTGTCGCTGCGCACGGTCCCGCGCCTGGGCATCCACGAGGGCTTCGTCTTCGTCGCCTTCGACGAGCAGGTGCCCGACCTGCTGGAGCACCTGGGCAAGGCGGCCGACGTCATGTCGATGACTGCCTCGATCGGGCCCAGCGGCATGACCACCGTGCCCGGTGTGCAGCGCTACAGCGTCAAGGGCAACTGGAAGCTGGCGGTGGAGAACGCCATGGACGGATACCACTTCGCCCCCACGCACAACACCTTCGTCGGGTACCTGCGGGAGACCGGCTTCGCGGTCAACGACGACGCCCAGTACGCCCACGACCTCGGCGACGGCCACGGCCTGGCTGTGCTCACCGGGCACAACGGCCGCATCGGGATGATCTGGGAGCCCCGCTTCGGGGAGCGGGAGAAGATCCGCACCGAGGCCAAGCGGAAGGAGCTGGTCGCCCGGCTCGGCGCCGAGCGGGCCGCGGCCGTGGCGGACTCCTCCAAGATCCTGTTCGTCTTCCCCAACCTGCTGCTGTTCGACCTGGAGGCACTGACCATCCGGCAGCTGGAGCCGGTGGAGCCCGGGGTGACCGACGTGCGGGCCTGGCAGCTGGTGGAGCGGGACGAGCCCGACGACGTCCGCGCCCTGCGGCTGAAGACGATGGCCAGCTTCGTCGGCCCCGGCGGCCTGGCGACTCCCGACGACATCGAGGCCTACGAGGCCGTGCAGCGGGGGGTGGTCGCCACCGCCGACCTCGACCCCTTCGGCGGCTTCGCCGACACCGACCTGGACTGGAGCGACATGTCCCGCGGCATGGCCGACGACCTCACCGGACCGCGCGGACGCTCCATCGACGAGGGCGTGATGCGAAGCTTCTGGCGGCACTGGAGCCGACGCGTCGGCGAGCTGCCCGGAATCGGACCCGACGCGAGCCGGCTGGGAGGCGTGGCATGAGCACCGGTGCAGTGCACACCAGCGCAGTGCTGCCGAACGGGACCGTCCCGCCGCAGGAGCAGGGCAGCGACCGGGCGGTCGTCCGTGCGGAGGTGGAGGACTTCCTCTTCGCCGAGGCGGCCGCGCTGGACGAGTGGCGCCTGGACGACTGGCTCACGCTCTTCGTCCCCGGTGCGGCGATGCAGGTGCCCACCACCGACGTCACCGGGCTCGGCCCGGAGAACGCCGGCTACTTCGTCGCCGACGACTGGGACCTGGTGCGCGCCAGGGTGAAGCGGCTGAAGAGCCGCAAGGCGCACGCAGAGAACCCGCACTCGCGGACCAACCGGCTGGTGAGCAACGTCCGCCTCACCGAGCGGGCGGGCGACCAGCTGCGGGTCTCGGCGAACTTCGTCGTCAACCGCTTCCGCGACGGCGGGGAGTTCACCTACGTCGGCCGCTACGACCACCTGCTGCAGGTGCAGCCGGACGGGCTGCGCTTCCTGCTGCGGCGCTCGGTCCTCACCAACGAGTCGATGAACCCGGGAGCGCGCTTGAGCTTCATCCTCTGACCCGCGACCACGAAGGAACCCGAGAACCTCACACACCATTGGGCCGTCGACGAGAACGCTTCCGCCCCGCTCCCGGACACGTCTACCGAGACCCCGGACGGGCGTGGCGTGTGAACCCCACCCACCCCAGGCGGAGGCCACCAGTGAGCACCACCGAGTACGGAGTTTTCCTGCCCATCTCCAACGGCGGATGGATCGTGTCCGACACGACGCCGCCGATCGAGGCCACCTACGACTACAACAAGCAGGCCGCCGTCGCCGCCGACCGGCTCGGCTTCGACTTCGTGATGTCGCAGGGCAAGTGGCGCGGCTACGGCGGTCGAACCGACCACTGGGGCCGCACCCTGGAGTCGATGACCATGATGGCCGGGCTGGCCGAGGCCACCGAGCGGGTCAAGATCTGGTCCACCGTGCACACCATCCTGTTCAACCCCGCGATCGTGGCCAAGATGTTCACCACCCTCGACCAGATCAGCAACGGCCGGGTGGGCATGAACGTGGTGGTGGGCTCCTACTCCCAGGAGTTCGCCCAGATGGGCCTGTGGCCGGAGCACCTCGACCACGCTGACCGCTACCGGTACTCCGAGGAGTGGGTGCAGCTGCTGCTGCGGCTGTGGAGCGAGGACTCGGTGACCGCGCACGGGGAGTTCTTCAAC
Source organism: Rhodococcus sp. X156 (assembly GCF_004006015.1). NCBI lineage: Bacteria > Bacillati > Actinomycetota > Actinomycetes > Mycobacteriales > Nocardiaceae > Rhodococcus > Rhodococcus sp. X156. The sequence goes on from NZ_CP034766.1 coordinate 180,603, forward strand.
CTGGAGGACTGCTCCTCGCGGCCGCACCCGGAGAAGACCCCCACGCTGATCTGCGCCGGGCGCTCCCCGGCGGGCATCGACTTCCAGGCCAAGTACTGCGACGCGTCGTTCCTCTCCGCCTTCGACCTGGCCGGGCTGCAGCAGGTCAGCCGGGAGGTGAAGCAGGCGGCCGCCGAGCAGGGGCGGGCGATCAAGACCTACACGATGACCACCGTGGTGATGGACGAGACCGACGCCGCCGCCGAGGCACGCTGCCGGGAGTACTCCCGCGGCGTGGACCGGGAGGCGCTGGAGAACATGGCCATCGCCTACGGCATGCAGACCGACAAGAACGCCACCCCCAGCGCCAAGGCCCAGGAGCAGGCCGGCTTCCAGTCCGAGGTGGTCGCCGGGTCGCCGGAGACGGTGCTGGAGAAGATCGAGGAGCTGGTCAGCTACGCCGAGCTGGACGGGCTGATGCTCATCTTCCCGGACTACGTGGTGGACCTGGAGCACTTCGGCACCCTGGTGCTGCCCAAGCTGAACCAGGCACGGGCGTGACCCTGCCCGGGCCCGCTGCCCACGGGGCCCTGCTGGTGATCGACGTGCAGCGCGACTTCGCCGACCCCGCCCACCTGGGGTGGGTGGACGAGGACGGACTGGCCGCGGTGGCCACGGCGGTGCAGCGCACCGGTGAGCTGGTGGACGCCTTCCGTGCCGCCGGCGTCCCGGTGGTGTGGGTGCGCCTGGAGCAGACCCCCGACCAGCCGTGGGAGTCCTCGCGCTGGCTGCGCGGACTGACCGCTGACACCCCGTGGCCGGCCGAGGAGCCCTGCGTGCAGGGCAGCGCCGGGGTCGAGTGGTTCGAGCTGAGCCCGGCGCCGGGGGAGACGGTGGTGAGCAAGCGGGGCTACAGCGCCTTCCTGGGCACCGAGCTGGACCAGGTGCTGCGCGACGCCGGGGTGCAGTGGCTGTGCACGGCCGGGCTGACCACCGAGTGCTGCGTGCTGGCCAGCACCTTGGACGCGGCGCAGCTGGGCTACCGAGTGCTGGTGGCCGCCGACGCGGTGGCCAGCTACACCGCCGCCGAGCACGGGGCGGCACTGGGGATCCTGGCGGCGCACGCTGCCCGGCTGACGAGCAGCACCGAGCTGCGCCACGCCCTGGGCGACGGCCTGACGAGAGCGGTGGCGTCCTGATGAAGCTGGCCTACGACCTGTCGTTCACCCACACCGAGGGCCGCTGGGCCGCCCCCGGCTCGTGGGTGGGCACGAGCTATCCCGACCACCGGATGTTCACCGAGCTGGCCGTCAGCGCCGAGCGCGCGGGCGTGGACATGCTGTTCTTCGGCGACGGGGTGGGCATCCCGGACACCTGGAAGGGCTCGCTGGACGCGGCGGTGCGCTGGGGCATCCAGTGGCCCCGCCAGGACATGAGCCCGGTGATCGCGGCCATGGCGCAGCACACCTCGCACATCGGCTTCGGGCTCACCTACTCCTCCACCTACCTGCATCCCTTCTACGTGGCCCGGCTGATGAACTCCCTGGACCACGTCACCGGCGGGCGCATCGCGCTCAACGTGGTGGCGTCGGGCCGGTTGTCGGACGCGGCCAACTACGGCTTTGACGCGCTGCTGCCACACGGGGAGCGCTACGAGCTGATGGAGGAGTTCGTCGACGTCTGCCGCCAGCTGTGGGCGTCGGTGGAGCCGGACGTGATCGTGGCCGACCGGACCACCGGGCAGTACGGCGACCCCGCCAAGGTGCACCCCATCCACCACCGTGGCAAGCACTTCGCCGTGCGCGGGCCGCTGCCCAGCGTGCCCAGCCCGCAGGGGCGTCCGGTGCTGGTGCAGGCGGGGTCGTCGCCGCGGGGCATCGCGGCCTCGGCCGCCTTCGCCGACGTGGTGTTCGGCGTGGGCGGGCACCGGGAGTGGCAGCTGCGCCACCGCGCCGCCCTCGACCACGAGCTGGTGGCGGCCGGGCGCGACCCGGCGGAGGTGGGCATCCTCTGGGCGGTCCAGCTCATCGTCGCCGCCACCGCGGAGGAGGCGCAGCGGCAGCGGGCGGCGATGCTCGACCAGCTCTCGCTGGAGGGCATCGGGACCTACCTGTCCTACAACTGCGGGTTCGACTTCTCCCGGCTGCCCGAGTCGTTCGTGCTGGGCGAGGTTCAGGAGCAGATCGAGGCGGCGCAGGCCAGCCAGGCCGGGTTCGTCAGCCAGCTGGTCGACCGGATGGGTGCCGACGCGCGGATCAGCCGTGCGGAGTTCTTCGACGAGGGCTGGCGCCACGCCACCGGCTACGACCAGACCATCGCCGGGACCGCCGAGCAGGTGGCCGACGAGCTGCAGGAGCAGCACGAGGCCACCGGCGCCCGCGGCGGGTTCATGGTGACCAACCCCGGGTCCATGCCCGGTGCGCTGGACCAGGTGTCCGGGTTGCTGGTGCCCGAGCTGCAGCGACGCGGGCTGCGCCCGGACGGCTACACCGAGGACACCCTCGCGGGCACCCTCCTGGGCCGTCCGCTGCGCTGAGCAGCGGACGGGAACAGGTAAAGATGCCGTCTTTCATTACGAGACAGGTGCTCTATGGCTCAGCTTCGTTTCATCGCGGTTACCTGATGTGAGCGTGTGTTTCTAGTTCGTACCAGGCGCGAAGAAACCGTTGACACCGTTCCGCTTGTTCGCGAACCATCTCGCTTAACGACATGCCGTATCACATCAAGTGAGAGTGAGTGCCGCTCATGAGTGCCAGCCCCACCTGGACGACCCTGGAGATGACGGGCCGTACCGCCGCCCAGAAGCAGGGCCTGCTCTCGCACCTGGTGGTCCCGCGCCCCATCGCGATGATCACCACCGTCGGCGCCGACGGCCAGCTCAACGTCGCCCCGTACAGCTACTACATGCCGGTGTGCGGCGAGCCACCGACGATCGCCCTCACCATCGGTGGGCTGCGGGAGGCCACCGACGCCCCCAAGGACACCTGGACCAACATCGAGCGCACCGGCGAGCTGGTCATCAACGTGACCGGCGCGGCCCTGGGCCCCTACATCGAGACCGTGGCGCGGGAGTACCCCACTGACGTCTCGGAGGCGGACGTGGTCGGCTGGGAGACGGTTCCGTCCCGGATGGTGTCGCCGCCGTCGTTGGCGCAGAGCCCGGCGCACCTGGAGTGCCGGGTGCGCGAGGTGATCGACCGCGGCGACATGGGCGCCCGGTTCTCCGGCTTCCACCTGGTGCTGGTCGAGGTCCTCTGCATCACCGTGGACGAGGCCATCCTGGCCGGCCCCGGACGCATCGACCCCGAGCGCGTCACGCCGATCGGCCGCATGGGCTTCCCCTACTTCGTCGCCGCGGCCGGCGAGGCCCTGTTCCAGCAGGAGCGCATCGCCTACGCAGACCTGCCAGACACAGCAGACCTGCCGGACACCGCAGACCTGCCCACCACAGCTGACCTGCCTGCCTGATTCTGCTCCGCCCCCAGTGCCATCCGCGCTCTGCCAACTTCCCCGGAGGAACACGTGAGAACTGCTCGAGCCACCCCGATTCTCGCGGGGGTATGCGCCCTCGCCCTGGGGCTCACCGGTTGTGCCGACCGCGCCTCGGACACCCCCGACGCCGCGGGCTCCGGACCAGCCGCCGCGACGTCCAGCCAGCCCGACGTCAACGGGGACGGCAAGGTCGTCATCGGCGTCATCAGCCCCGGCGACCTCAACGACAACGGCTACTACGAGAGCTTCGTCTCCAGCGCCCAGACGTTCGCCGACAGCAAGGGCTGGAGCGTCATCAAGATCGGCTCGGTGAACCCGGCCAACGCGTCCGAGCAGGCCCGCAACCTCTGCCGGCAGAAGGTCGACCTGGTGGCGCTCGCCGCCGCCGAGCTCAAGGACGCCATCCCGGTGGCCGCCGACCCGGAGTGCGCCAAGACGGCCTGGTACGCCCCGTCCAGCACCGACCTGGAGGTCACGCCCTACATCGCCCTGTCCCGCGACTTCGTCAACGAGTCGATGCTGGCGGCCGGCTACGCCAACGGCATCCTGATGCGCGACGCCGGCATGACCAAGGCCGGCTACATCACCGGCCCGCAGGCGGACTTCTCCGTGATGGGCGCCAAGGCCTTCGAGGTGGGCCTGAAGATGGTGGTGCCCAGCGCCACCCTGGCCACCACCTACACCGGTGACTTCAACGACTCGGCCAAGGCTCGCGAGGCCGCCCAGGCCCAGCTGAGCCAGGGCGTGCAGGCGCTGTACCCCTACCTCGGCGGCGCCACCGACTCCGTGGCCGAGCTCGGCAGCGGCAAGGGAGCCATCATCTCCACCCCGGGCACCGACCGGTGCGGGGAGAGCGCGATCAACTGGAGCGTCTCGGTCGTCTTCGACCCGGGCGCCTACTTCTCCGCTGCGCTGAAGGAGTTTGCCGACGGCAAGCTGGCGATGGGGAAGATGCGTGAGTGGCACCTGGGCAAGGACTCGGTGCCCACCGTGCTGCTGTGCAAGGGCACCGACGCGCAGAAGGCCGAGCTGAACGCCTTCATCGCCAAGGTCGGCAGCGGCGAGATCGTGCCGGACAAGGTCATCGCCCAGGCCGGCGCATGACATGACCACTGCCGGCACCGCCCCGGAGCAGCCCGTCCCGCTGTCCGAGGCCCCTGAGATCGGTGGACCGCCCGCACCGCTGGTGCTGCGCGGCATCACCAAGCACTACGGACGCGTCACCGCGTGCGAGGCGATCGACATGACGGTGGGCGAGGCCGAGATCCACGGCCTGCTCGGGGAGAACGGTGCCGGCAAGTCGACCCTGATGAAGATCCTGCTGGGCCTGGTCAGCCCGGACGACGGAGCGGTGTACCGGTCGGGCAAGCGGGTCCGCATCGACAGTCCCTACGCGGCGCTGAACCTGGGCATCGGCATGGTGCACCAGCACTTCAGCCTGATCGAGGCGCTCACGGTGTGGGAGAACGTGGTGCTGGGCGAGCGGGGCAAGGTCGACCGTGCCGCCGCCTGCGCCGACGTGGAGGCGGTGGGTGCCCGCTACGGGCTGCCCATCGACCCGCTGGCCACGGTCACCGAGCTCTCCGCCGGCCAGCGCCAGCGGGTGGAGCTGATCAAGTGCCTGCGGCGGGACCCGCAGGTGCTCATCCTGGACGAGCCCACCTCGGTGCTGACCTCGGCGGAGTCGCAGGAGCTGTTCGCGGTGCTGCGCAACGCGGTCGTGGCCGAGAAGCGCTCGGTGATCCTGATCAGCCACAAGCTGTCGGAGATCGCGGCGGCCACCGACCGGGTGACCGTGCTGCGCCGGGGTCGGGTGGTGCACCGCGGGCTCACCGCCGACTCCTCCCCGGCCGAGCTGGCCCGGCAGATGGTGGGCCGGGAGGTCTCGCTGCACCACGGCGGGGCGCTCGGGGTGGAGCTCGACCAGATCGAGCTGGTGGAGCCGGCAGCGTCGGCACAGTTGGGGAAGTCGGTGACCGAGCCGTCGGAGGGGACGGTGCCCGCGCTGTCGCTGGACGGGCTGACGCTGCGCAACGCCGAGGGTCGGCTGCTGCTGGACTCGCTGTCGCTCACCGTGCAGCCGGGGGAGATCGTCGGGCTGTACGGGGTGGAGGGCAACGGCCAGTCCGAGCTGGGCGACGTGGTCTCCGGCCTGGTGCCGGAGGTCACGGGAACGCTGAGCGTGGCCGGCACGCCGGTGGACGTCTCCGCGCCCGGGGCGGTGGCTGCCGCCGGCATCGGGGTGATCCCCGAGGACCGCCACCGCAGCGGCGTGGTGCTGGACATGAGCATCGCCGACAACCTGGTGATGAAGGACCTCACCGCGGTGTCCCGGCGGGGCTGGCTCAACCGCAAGGCGATTCGCGAGCGCGCCGAGCAGCTGGTGGCGCAGTTCAACATCGCCACCCCCTCGGTGGACGCGCCCATCCGCAGCCTCTCCGGCGGCAACCAGCAGAAGGTGGTGCTGGCCCGTGAGCTCTCCGCTCGGCCGGCGGTGCTGGTGGCCGCCCAGGCCACCCACGGCCTGGACGTGGGGGCCATCGAGGACATGTACGTGCGGCTGCGGGAGGCCGCCGACAGCGGCGTGGCGGTGCTCCTGGTCAGCACCGAGCTGGAGGAGGTGATGGCGCTGTCCGACCGGGTGGCTGTGCTCTCCGGCGGCCGCATCGTGGGCGTGCTCGCCCGGTCCGAGGCCACCAACGAGCGCCTGGGCATGCTCCTGGGCGGGGAGGAGGCGGCATGAGCTCCGTCGCCACGATCACGCCCGACCCGGCGCCGCCCGCCCCCGCACCCACCCCCGGGGGCCCGCCGCGGTGGCTGCGGGTGGACGGCTCGGCCGTCGGCCAGCTGGGCATCACCGTGCTCGCGGTGGCGGGCGCGCTGCTGCTGTCCACCCTGCTGGTGGCCGCCACGGGTGGCTCCCCCTGGGCGGTGGCCACCGCGATCGTGCAGGGCGGGGTGGGCGACGCCGCCGCGTGGTCGCAGACCCTCACCGTGGCGGCCCCGTTGCTGCTGGTCGCCGTCGGGGCCTGCGTGGCCAGCCGCGCCGGGGTGTTCAACATCGGCCAGGAGGGCCAGGTCCTGCTCGGCGCGATGGGCGGCACGTTCATCGCGCTGAAGATGGCCGGCCCGTCCACGGCGGTCATCGTGGTCAGCCTGCTTGCCGGAGCCCTGCTGGGCGGGGTGCTGGCCGGCATCAGCTCGCTGCTCTTCCGCATCCGCCGGGTGAACATCGTGGTCTCCACCCTGCTGCTGTCCTTCGTGGCCATCCAGGTGGTCAGCTACGCGGTGAGCACCCCGTGGCTGCTGCAGGAGCCACGCAAGTCGGCCTCGGGCACCGCGGCCTCGCAGTCGGCGCTCATCCCGGCCGACGTCCGGCTGCCCACCATCGGCGAGTACCCGGGGCTGGCGCTGAGCGCGGGGCTCATCCTGGCGGTGCTGGCCGCGTGCCTGGCCTGGACCGTGCTCTCCCGCACCGCCTGGGGCTTCCGGATTCAGATGCTCGGGCTCAACCCGCTCACCGCCGCCCACGCCGGGGTGCGGGTGGCGCTGGTCAGCGCCGCGGCCCTGGCGTTCTCCGGCGCGATGGCCGGGGTGGCCGGCGCCGTCATCGTGGAGGGCTCCGCCTTCCGGCTGCAGCCGGCGGTGTCCAACAACTTCGGCTGGGACGGCCTGCTGGTCGCCCTCATCGCCCGCAACCGGCCGCTGGTGGCCATCCCGGTGGCCATCGCCTTCGGCGCGCTGCGCACCGGGTCCAACTTCCTGGCCTCCACCGGGGTGCCCATCTACCTCGTCAACGTCGTCCAGTCCCTGCTGGTGCTGGCATTCGTCATCGCCCCGGCGATCAGCCTCGTGCTGGCCCGCCGGCGCCTGAACCGGGGGACCGCCGCATGAGCATCGTGGACAGCTCCGAGGTCATCCTCTCCAGCGCGGTGCGCCTGACCGCGCCGCTGGCCTTCGCCGCCTGCGGGGAGTACCTGGCCGAGCGGGCCGGCACCCAGAACATCTCGGTGGAGTCGATGATGCTCTCCGGGGCGTTCACCTCCATCGCGGTGGCCAGCCAGACCGGCAGCGCCCTGGTGGGCCTGGTGGCAGGTGCCGTCATCGGGCTGCTGGTGGGGATGCTGCACGGCCACCTCGCGCACCGGCTGGAGGTCAACACCTTCGTCGTCGGCCTGGTGCTCAACACCTTGGCCCTCGGGCTGACCAGCTACCTCATCTCCATCGCCGACTTCACCAACCACCAGGTGGACCTGCTCACCATCCCCGGGCTCAGCGAGATCCCGGTGCTGGGGCCGGTGCTGTTCTCCCAGCGCTGGCCGATGTACCTGCTGCTGGGCCTCGTCCCGCTCACCTGGTGGCTGGTGGAGCGCAGCCGCTGGGGCCTGGAGCTGCGGGCGGTGGGCGACAACCCGCAGGCCTGCGACGCCACCGGCATCGACGTCAACCGCCGCCGCCGGCAGGCCCTGCTGTGGTGCGGGCTGCTGTCCGGCCTCGGCGGTGCCTACCTGGCCGTCGGCGAGGTCGGCTCGTTCAACGCCAACATGACCGGCGGCCGCGGCTTCCTGGTGCTGGCCGCGGTGATCTTCGGCTGCTGGCGCCTCAAGGGCACCCTGGTCGGCTGCGCGGTGTTCGGCTTCGCCGACGCCCTGCGGCTGGCGCTGCCCGCCCTGGGCCTGCAGCTGAACTCCCAGGTGCTCATCGCCGCGCCGTACCTGCTGGCGCTGGTGGCCATGGTGGCCATGACCAAGTCCGGCCGCGAGCCGCGCTACCTGGGCCGGCCCTTCGCCCGCGGACTCACCTAGCTCGTCCCGTCCACTCCGACTCTCTGCCGAACCCCCAAGGAGAACCACCATGACGACCTCGACGGCGCTGCAGCCGATCACCGGACCCGCGGCCTGGACCGGCGCCGAGCTCGCCGGCAGCACCGAGTGGGTGTACCTGCTCAGCGACGCCGAGATCGCCGAGCTGGAGGAGGCGGGCCGCCGGTTCGTCACCGACAACCCCGACCTGCGCACCGTGACCCCGGCCGACTACCCGCTGCCGGTGTGCGCGGCGGGCATCGCCACCTGGACCCACGACCTGGACCGAGGCCGCGGCTTCGTGCTGGTGCGCGGCCTGCGCACCGAGCTGTACTCCGACGCGGTGTCCGGCGCCATCTTCTTCCTGCTGGGCCTGTACCTGGGGGCACCCATGCCGCAGAACCAGATGGGCGACCTGGTGGACCACGTGGTGGCCACCTCCAACAAGACGATGGACGACCCCGAGGCGCTGCCCTCGCGGGTGCGCGACAAGCTGGAGTTCCACTCCGACTCCTCCGACGTGGTGGGGCTGATCTGCCTGCGCGGCGCCAAGAGCGGCGGCGAGAGCCGGCTGATCAGCGGTGCGGCGCTGTACAACCGGGTGCTCGAGCTGCGTCCGGACCTGGCACCGCTGATGTTCGAGCCCTGGTACTGGGACTGGTACAAGCAGGACCACGACGCACCCGCCAAGACCTACGTCTCGCCGATGGTCAGCCACACCGACGGCGTGTTCAGCATCTACGCCGGCGGCTCGATGATCTGGAGCGCGCAGGACTACCCGGAGACCCCGCGGCTCACCGACGCCCAGAAGGAGCTGCTGGAGCTGATCCCGGAGATCACCGCCGACGAGAGCCTGCCGCTGGACATGCAGTTCCAGCCCGGCGACATGCAGTGGCTGCTGAACTACGCGGCCCTGCACTCGCGCCGGGAGTTCACCGACTTCCCCTCGATGCAGAAGCGTCGCCACCTGCTCCGGCTGTGGCTGCGCCGCCACGAGCAGCGCCCGCTGGTGCCCAGCTTCGGCAAGCCGGTCACCGCGGACAAGGCCCCGCAGCAGGAGGGCGGGTCGTTCGACATCGTCGAGGCCGTCATCCCCCAGGAGACCTGGGGGCTGTAGCCGCGCGAGCAGAGGTTCCGGAACGACGGCACGGCGAAGGGCAGCAGAGAGTGGCGCAGCAGCGAACGGTCATCGACTTCGACCACCACCGGGAGGAGTTCCGCGAGCACGCCACCACGGCCTACGCCCGGGTGCGGGAGTCCTGCCCGGTGGCGTGGACGCCGGCGCACGACGGGTACTGGGTGACCAGCCGCTACGCCGACATCGTGCGCATCGCCCGCGACGACGTCACCTTCTCCTCCGCCCGCGGCGCCAACCCGCAGCGGGGCACGGCCATCGTGATCCCCCGCGGGCCGGGCCTGGAGCAGTTCCCCATCGAGCTGGACCCGCCGCGGGCCACCGTCTACCGGGAGCTGGTCAACCCGCTGCTCACCCGGGAGGCGGTGGCCGAGCTGGTGCCGATGATCCACCGGCACACCGACGAGGTGATCGACGCCTTCATCGCCGACGGCCACGCCGACCTGGTGGCGCAGCTGACCAACCCGCTGCCCACCGCGGTGACCCTGGACTGGCTGGGCTTCCCTCGGGAGGACTGGAAGCGCCTGGCGGGGCCGGTGCACGACATCTTCGCCGCCGCCCCGGGCAGCGAGCGGGCCGCCCGTGGGGGGCAGGCGCTGGGCTGGATGGAGACGCGCATCCGCGATCTGCTCGCCGCCCGGCGCGCCGAGCCGCGCGCCGACGTGCTGAGCCGGCTGGTGGTGCAGACCCGCCCCGACGGCACCCGCTTCGACGACGACGAGCTGGTGTCGGTGGTGTTCCTGCTCATCGCCGGCGGGGTGGACACCACCACCTCGCTCACCGGCTCCACCCTGGTGCACCTGGCCCGCAACCCCGCCGACCGCGCGCGACTGATCGCCGACCCGGAGCTGCTGCCCGCGGCCACCGAGGAGTTCCTGCGGGTGTTCGCCCCTTCGCAGTCGATGGCCCGCACCGTCACCACCGACACCGAGGTGGGCGGTTGCCCCATGAGCCGCGGGGAGCGGGTGCTCATCCCCTGGGTGGCCGGCAACTTCGACCCCGAGGTGTTCACCGACCCCGAGCAGGTGCAGCTGGAGCGCAACCCCAAGGGGCACCTGAGCTTCGGCATCGGCAGCCACCGCTGCGCAGGGGCGCACCTGGCCCGGGCGATGTTCACCGCCATGCTCACCCGGGTGCTGCAGCGGCTGCCCGACTACCAGGTGGACGAGGCGGGGCTGGCGCGCTACGAGTCGTGCGGCAGCCAGGCCGGCTGGGACCGGGTGCCCGTCACCTTCACCCCCGGTTCGCGGCTGGACTCCGCCGCCCCGGTGCGACCGGGCGTGCGGCCAGCGGTGGTGGTGAGCCGCCAGCAGTGGACCGCCGACGTGGTGGCGCTGGACCTCGCCGCCCCCGACGGCGCCGCCCTGCCGCCGTGGCGGCCCGGTGCGCACGTGGCGCTCACCCTGCCCTCGGGCGCCACCCGGCACTACTCGTTGTGCGGCGACCCGGACGACCTCTCCCGCTACACCGTGGCGGTGCGGCGGGAGGCCGCCGGGCGCGGCGGCTCGGCGGAGGTGCACCAGGTGCTGCTGCCCGGCACCACGGTGGGGATGTCCGCACCGCGCGAGCGCTTCGGGCTGGCCGAGGCACCGTGGCGGACGTTCATCGCCGGGGGCATCGGCATCACCCCGATCATCGCGATGGTGCGCTCGCTGGTCGCCCGCGGCGACACCGCCTGGGACCTGCTCTACTGCGGCCGGGACACCGCGCTGATGCCGCTGCTGGCGGAGGTGCGGGCCCTGGGCGGGCGGGTGCACGTCTCCGGCGAGCAGGGCCGGGTGGACCTGGACGCGGTGGTGGCCGGCCTGCCCGCGGGGGCGGCGGTGTTCTGCTGCGGCCCGGACTCGCTGATGGACGGGGTGGCTGCGGCGGTGGCGCACACCGACACCCCGCTGTTCGTGGAGCGCTTCGGCGCCGGCGCTGAGGTGGACGTGCTGGGCCCGGACGCGGCCGGCTTTGCCGTGCACCTGCAGCGCACCGGCCGCTCGCTGGCGGTGGCGGCCGACCAGACGCTGCTGCAGGCGGTGCGCGAGGTTGTGCCGGGCGTGGCGTCGGACTGCGAGGAGGGCTACTGCGGCTCCTGCGAGGTGCGGGTGCTGGCCGGGCCGGTGGTGCACCGCGACAGCGTGCTCACCGCCGCGGAGCGCGCCCGCTCGGAGTCGATGATGCTGTGCGTGAGCCGCTGCGCGGCCGGGCAGGAGCTGGTGCTCGACCTGTAGCTACCCCCCACGGCCCGGTCACCCTCAGCAGGTGGCCGGGCCGTGCGGCGTGCGCGCTAGAAGGTGAGCACGGCCTTGACCACCGCGCCGCTGCGGGTGTGCTCCCAGGCCTCGGCGACGTCGGCGAAGGCGAACGACTGCATCAGCTTCTCCGCGGGGAAGCGACCGGCCTCGGCCAGCGCCAGCAGGCTGGGGATGGCCACGTCGGGCAGGCTGGAGCCGGAGATGACGCCGGTGACGGTGCGGCCGTTGAGGACGGTGCGCCAGTCCAGGCTGATGGTGGTCTCCGCCCCGATGCCCACCACCGCACAGGTGCCGCGGCGGTTCAGCGACTCCACGGCGGTGTGCAGCACGCGGCCCACCCCGGTGCTCTCCACCGCGTGGTCCACCCCGTCCGGGGCCACCTCCGCCAGGGTGGCGGCCAGCTCCTCGGGCAGCACCGTGCGGGTGGCGCCCAGCTCCTTGGCCAGCGCCAGGCGCTCGGTGCTGAGGTCGACCACCACCACCTCCCGTGCTCCGGCGGCGGCCGCCGCCATCACCGCGGCCAGGCCCACCGTGCCGGCACCGAACACCGCCACCGTGTCGGCAGGGCCGGGCTTGAGCACGTTGAGCACGGCACCGGCCCCGGTCATCAGCCCGCACCCGTAGGGGGCGACCGCGGCGGGGTCCACCCCAGCCGGCAGCGCCACCAGGCTGGACTCGCGCACCAGCATGTGGGTGGCGAAGCTGGACTGGCCCAGGAAGTGCGCGTACGCACCCGCCCCGTCCACGGTGATGGTGGACGAGCCGTCGGCCCGGCCGCCGGTGAAGTTCAGCCGGTCGAACTCCCTGCAGTAGGCGGGCTCACCGGTGCGGCAGCGCAGGCAGGTGCCGCACCGGGCGAAGCTGGCGATCACCGCGTCGCCCACGGCGAACCGGCTGACCCCCTCGCCCCACTCCTCCACGTGGCCGGCGCCCTCGTGGCCCAGCACCGACGGTCGGGAGACGTCGTGGGAGAAGTGCAGGTCGGTGGCGCAGATGCCGGTGGCGGCCAGGCGCACCAGCACCTCGCCGGGGCGCGGGTCGTCCAGGCTGACCGTCTGCAGCTCAGGGGCGCGGCCGGGGGTGGTCACCACGGCGGCGAGAACGTCACGGGACACGGGAAGCTCCTTGGTCGGGGGAGGTGCGTCGGGAGGGGTTGTGACTGGCCTGTGCCCCGCAGGAAACAACGTTGTTAAATGCGAGATAGCGTATTGCTTGCCAAGACGGAAGTATGCCATCGTCCAGTCATGTTGTCGCTGCCCGAATCCCAGCTGCTGATCAACGGGGACTGGATCCCCGCCACCGACGGGGGCACTCTCGCCGTCACCGACCCAGCCACCGGCGAGGTGATCACCACGGTGGGTGCGGCCGGTCCCGCCGACGTGGACCGGGCCGTGCGCGGGGCGGCCGAGGCGGCCCGGGCCTGGGCCCGCACCTCGCCCGCCGAGCGCGGGACGGTGCTGCGCGCGTGGGCCGGGCTCATCGCCGTGGCCAGCGAGGAGCTGGCGGCGCTGGAGGCCCGCGACGTGGGCAAGCCGCTCAGCGACGCCCGCCGCAACGTGTGGATCGCCCACGACATGCTGGTGTACTTCGCCGGGATGGCCGACAAGGTCACCGGGGCCACGCTGCCCTCGCGGCTGGAGGAGAGCTTCGGCTTCACCCTGGCCGAGCCGCACGGGGTGTGCGCGCTCATCACGGCCTGGAACGTGCCGGCGCTGCTGATGATGGCCGAGGCCGCCCCCGCGCTGGCCGCCGGCAACACCCTGGTGGTCAAGCCGTCGGAGGTGGCCCCGCTGGTGGTGCTGCGGCTGGCCGCCCTCGGGGTGGAGGCCGGCCTGCCGCCGGGGACGATCAGCGTCCTCACCGGCCTCGGGACCGACGCCGGACAGCCGCTGGTGAGCCACCCGCTGGTCAACCACGTCAGCTTCGTCGGGTCCACCACCACCGGCAAGGCCATCATGCGTGGCGCCGCCGAGCGGCTGGTGCCGGTGAAGCTGGAGCTGGGCGGCAAGTCGCCCAACGTGGTGTTCGCCGACGCGGACCTGGACGCCGCGCTGCCGCTGATCGCGGCGTCGATCACGGAGAACTCCGGGCAGAACTGCAACGCCGGCTCGCGGCTGCTGGTGCACCGCAGCATCGCCGCCGACGTCACCGAGCGGCTGGCGGCGATCATGGCGGCCACCCGCATCGGGCACTGGGACGACGACCTGGACATGGGTCCGCTGGCCAGCGAGGCGCAGCGGCAGAAGGTGGAGCACCACGTGCAGCTGGCCCGCGGTGCCGGCGCACGCATCGTCACCGGTGGGAGCCGGCCCGAGGGGGAGCGCTTCGCCCACGGCTACTTCGTCACCCCCACGCTCATCGACCAGGTGGACCCGACCATGGCCGTCAGCCGCGAGGAGATCTTCGGCCCGGTGCTCACCGTGCAGGAGTTCGGCGACACCGACGAGGCGGTGAAGCTGGTGGACGACACCGACTTCGGCCTGCAGGTGGGCATCTGGACCCGGGACGTCTCGCGGGCGCTACGGGTGGTGCGCGAGGTGCGCAGCGGTCAGGTGTCGGTCAACGAGCCGTCCAACGTGGGCGTCATCGGCCTGCCCTTCAACGTCACCAAGGCCAGCGGCTTCAACAGCGGCGGTGGCTACACGGCGATGCGCGAGTACACCGCGGAGAAGGCGGTGAGCATGCGCCTCGGCGCGTGGTGAGCCGGACCTGGCACCGCGAGAAGCCCCGCACCACCCGGTGCGGGGCTTCTCGCGGTGCCGGGCTCAGGCCCAGGCGGGGAAGTCCTTCTTGCTGATCAGGCAGTGCACGCCCTTGACGTCGTCCACCACCTGGCTCACCACGAAGTTGCCGGCCGCGCTGAGGTAGAGGTAGGCCACCGACGGCGGCACCTCCGCCACCTCGGCCAGCACCCGGATGGCCTCGCGCACGCACTTGCGCATCGCCTCGTCCAGGTCGCGGTCGAGCCCGATGGCCACCCAGTGGGTGGGGGTCTCGCCGACGGGGCCGTCCAGCGCGCCCACCGAGGCGAAGGCCGCGTCCGGGGTGAGCACGGTGAGGCGCACGGTGGTGCGCAGCGAGGCCTCCAGCGCGGTCAGCGACACCTCGCCGTTGCCCTGGGCGAAGTGTGGGTCGCCCAGGTAGTAGCCCGCCCCCGGCACCTGCACCGGCAGGTACATGGTGGAGCCACTGCCCAGGTCGCGGACGTCGAGGTTGCCGCCGTGGCGGCCCGGCGGGATGGTGTTGAGCGCCTCCTCGGTGGCCGCGGTGACCCCGGACAGGCCCATGAAGGGGTGCAGCGGGAAGGTGATGCCGCTGCCGGAGTCCCAGCGCATGGTCGCGGTGTGCGCGGCCAGGTCCACGGTGCAGAACTGGCTGAGCAGGTTCACCGGCTCGCCGGTCTCGTCGTCGACGGGGCGCTCGCCGGCCAGGCAGCCCAGCCCGTGCCGGCTGGAGACCACGCCGTAGGGCACCCGCGGGTCCAGCTGCAGGTACTCGATCTTGAGCACGTCACCGGGGCGCGCGCCCTCCACGTGGATGGGCCCGGTGACCACGTGCGGGCCGTCCGGGCCGCGGGTGTGCACCACGTCGGAGGCGGCCAGCTCCGCCAGGTCGGTGAGCACGTCGTCGGCGGCCACGCCGTGGCTGTCGAAGTAGGTCAGCGGGTCGCGGCCCTGGTCCTCCATCAGCCCCTCGTGGGAGAGGGTGTCGACGGTGACGGTCTCGCCGGAGGCGATGGTCAGCACGGGCTTGCGGTCGGGCGTGGGTAGCCGTCCCCAGGACAGCGCCGCGCCGGTCGCCGTCAGGTAGTGCTGTCCGGGGACAGGGCCGGTGTGAGGTTGCAGGACAGTCAACTCGGGAGCCTTCCAGTGAGCCGGGGAAGCGGAGACGAGTGCCTCGACGGCTCAAAAACTAGGGGTGCGGCGTTCCGGGCAGGTTAACTACGTGTTGCATTACGCTATGACGTCTCACATGGCTTGACGACGGTCTCGGGCGATTCCTAGGGTTCGGACTGTGCACCGCAGGGTGCCGCGACGGAAGGTGAACCGCAGTGACCGAGCCGGTGCAAACCCGCCCCCTGGGCCCCGCCAGCGTGGAGTACGTCCGCCTGGCCGTGCCGGACATGACCGCGACGATCGAGTTCCTCTCGTACCACGTCGGTCTGGCCCTGGAGGAGCACGACGAGAGCCACGCCTACCTGCGGGTGGGCACCGAGCACCACAGCGTGGAGCTGCTGCACGAGCCGAGCCTGTCGGCCTTCCGCTACGACGGCGTGGGCTACAGCGTGGACGACGACACCGTGCTGGCCGACCTGGAGCAGCGGGTGCGCGCCGCCGGCCACGAGGTGCTGCCGCTGACGCAGGGGATGAAGGGGCTGTGCCAGGCGGGCTTCGCCGTGCGCGACCCCAACGGCACGCTGGTGGAGCTGTTCACCGACTTCATCGAGTACGCCGAGACGCCGTGGCCGGACCTGCGCCCGCAGACGCTGGTGCACCCGTTCATCATCACCGACCGCTACGACGAGACCCTGGCGTTCTACCTCGACGTGCTGGGCTTCCAGGCCTCGGACTACGTGGAGGACTTCACCGCGTTCCTGCGCTGCGAGGACCGCTACCACCACAGCCTGGCCGTGCGCCGCAGCGACCGCTTCGCCCTGGAGCACCTGTGCTTCATCATGGGCGACATGGACGGCGTGATGCGCCGCCGCGCGCGGGCGCAGTACCGCAACGTCAAGATCCTCGGCGACGTGGTGAACCACTCCGCGTCCACCTCCATCGCCTTCTACCTCTACGACGACCAGCACGGCCCGCGCTACGAGCTGTGCGACGGCCACCGGATCTTCACGCCGGCCGAGCACGAGACGCACCGGCCGCGCCGTCTCAAGCGCGACCCGCGCAACATCGACGTCTGGCGGGCCGAGGCCGACGACCGGACGTGGGCGCACTGATCCCCGCCGAGCACCTGGCGGACACGGCTGCCGAGCTGGTCCGGCGCGACGACCTGCTCGCCGCGCTGGAAGTGCTCAGCGCTGCCCCCGTGGATCGTGGCGCGGAGCGCGGCTGCGCCGAGGCGCTGGCGGCGTGGAGCCGGCAGCGCTGGCCGCAGCTGGGCTTCACGGTGCAGGACACAGGCGCTGGCGGGGCCAACCTGGCGGCGAGCACCGGGTCGGACCGCGGCGGAGTGCTGCTGTGCTCGCACCTGGACACCTCCACCTCCGGCGAGGGCACGGTGCATCGCGAGGTCACCGGCTCCACCACGCCGTACCAGCCAGGCGTGTGCCTGGACGGTGACGCGGTGTCGGGGTTCGGCCTCGGGGTGGCCCGGGCGCCGGCGGCGGCGGTGCTGGTCGGCTACGCCGCGGCCGCCACCGCGCTGGCCGAGGCCGGGGTGGCCGGCACCGTGCAGCTGCTGCTGGCCAGCGGTGGCACCCACCGCAACACCGCGCTGGCCGAGCCACCGCAGCCGGCCTGCTCGGGGGTTCGGCACTACCTGGACCACGGTGGTGCACCCGACGCGGTGATCGTGGGCAAGTCGGGCCCGCCCGGGGTGCTGCACGAGGAGCCGGGGGCGGCGTTCCTGCGCATCCGGGTGAGCGCGCCCGGCCCGGGGGTGGTGCTCTTCCGTGACCAGGCGCAGCCGGTGGGCGGGCTGCCCCAGCACGTCGGCCTGGTGTGCGCGGCGTTCGAGGCGTGGCGCGGGCAGTGGCGGGCGCTGCCCACCACCGGGCAGACCGGGCGGGAGGCCGGCATCGGCGCCATCCGCACCGGCGCGGTGGCCAAGCCTGACCTGCTGCCGGCGCACCTGGACCTGTTCGTCTACCTGGTGTCGGCCCCCGGCGACGAGCTGGGCGCGCACCTGGACCGGCTGCACAACACCCTGGTGGGGCACCTGCGCGGCAGCCCGCTGGCCGGCTGCACGGTGGAGGTGACGGTGGGCGACGCGGAGCCGGGCGGCGCCACGCCGGCGTCGGCGCCCATCGTGGAGCTGGTGCGCGCCGCGCGAGCCCGCCACCTGCAGCGCGGCGGAGAACCGGACATCACCGGGTGGACCGGCTCCACCGACGGCGTGCTGTTCCGCGCCCGGGGGATCGACACCGTGCGCGCCGGACCCCAGGTTCGAGCCGATCCTGACCGGCCTGGACGGGATGTGTGCTCGGCGGAGGAACTTGTACGGTACGCACAGGTGTACGCAGCTGCGGCCGTGCGCTTCGCGGTCAACAGGGGAGAGTGAGTGCACTGACAACCAGCACGGGTCCGGCCACGGCCGACGACCACGACGACGGGTCTGCGCAGGGCCGGGGCCGGGCGCCGGCCATCCAGGCGGTGGAGCGGGCCGCGGTCATCCTGGCTGCGTTCACCCCACAGCGACCGCGGATGAGCCTGAACGAGATCACCGCGGCGCTGGGCACCAGCAAGGCCACCGCGCACCGCTACACCAAGGCGCTGCGGGCGGCGAACCTGCTGCGCTACGACCCCACCGAGACGGTGTACTCCCTGGGCCCGCAGATCCTCACCCTGGCCGCGGCCGCCCGCTCGGCGCTGCCGGTGATCAAGATCGCCGAGCCGTTCATGGACCAGCTGCTGCGCCAGGTGCAGGAGACGGTGGTGCTCAGCGTCTGGGACGGGGAGAGTCCGATCGTGGTGGCCTCCAACGACAACACCGACCACGTGGCTCGGGTGGCAGTGCGCCTGGGCGCGCGCCTGTCGCCCACCGCCTCCGCCCAGGGGCGGGTGTTCTGCACCTTCCTGCCCGAGGGCGAGGTGCCCATGCTCAAGCGGGAGATGCAGACCAACCCCGACTTCGCCGAGGAGCTGGTAGGTATCCGCGAGACCAAGGTGAGCGTGAAGTCGCCGGTGGTCAACGGGCTGCGCACGCTGGCGGCGCCGGTGTTCCAGGATGGCCGGGTGGTGGCGGCGCTGGCCGTCATCGCCACGTCGGTGGCCGGGCAGCAGGGCGAGGACGAGACCATCGCCGCCCTGCAGCAGACCGCCGAGCTGATCTCCGCGGAGCTCGGCCGGGCCTGAGCCTCCAGCCGGGCCTAGGCGTCGGAGGAGTGCCCCGGCGCCACCGACAGCGCCGGGTTGACCAGCGGCGCCAGGTTGTTCACCGCCGACGCCGCCTCGCCGAAGCCCACGCTCATCAGCCGAACCTTGCCGGGGTACTCGCTGATGTCGCCGGCGGCGTAGACCCGCGGGATCGACGTCTGCATGTCCCGGCCCACCACGATGCGCCGCTTCTGCTGCTCCAGGCCCCAGGTGTCCAGCGGCCCCAGGTCGGCGATGAACCCCAGCGCGGCCACCACCGCGGTGGTGGCGAGCTGGACGGGCTCGGGGTCCTTCTTGTTCTGCACGGTGATGCCGGTGATCCACTCCTCGCCGTGCACACCCACCACCTCGTGTGGGGTGAGCACTCGGATGGGGGCGAGCTTGAGCAGCGCCTGGCTGCGCTCGTGCGCGCGGAACACCGGTCGGCGGTGCACCAGCGTCACCGAGGACGCGATCGGCTGCAGGCCCAGCGCCCAGTCGAGCGCGGAGTCGCCACCGCCGACCACCACCACGTCCTGCCCGGCCAGCTCGTCCAGCCGCGGCACGAAGTAGCGCAGCCCGCGGCCGAGGTAGTCCGAGCCCACCGGCAGCTCGCGGGGGATGAAGCTGCCCACCCCGCCGGTGACGAGGATGGCCTTGGCCTCGATGCGGCGCCCGGTGTCGGTGGTGACGGCCACGCCGTCGCCGCCGTGCTCCAGGGTGGTGGCGGTCTCGCCGAGGATGAGCAGCGGGTCGTGCTGGCGCGCCTGCGCGGACAGGGCGTCCACCAGGTCCTGGCCCTTCACCGCGGTGAAGCCGGCGACGTCGTAGATCGCCTTCTCCGGGTACAGCGCGGCGACCTGCCCACCCAGCTGGGGCAGGGAGTCCAGCAGCGCGACCGTCATGCCGCGGAAGCCGGCGTAGTAGGTGGCGTACAGCCCGGACGGGCCGGCGCCGACGACCAGCAGGTCCACCTGCACGGTGGGCGGCGGGGCGATCACGTGGCGGCCCACTCGGTGACGGCGGGGTGGTCGGCGCCCACGGGGCCGATCTTGCGGGCGCCGCCGGGGGAACCGATGGTGGCGAAGAACTGCTCGTTGATCTCGATGAACACGGCGCGGTCGGCCGGCACGTCCTCCTCGTGAAAGATGGAGATCACCGGGCAGACGGGCTCGCAGCGGCCGCAGTCCACGCACTCGTCCGGGTTGATGTACATCATCCGGTCGCCCTCGTAGATGCAGTCCACGGGGCACTCGTCCACGCACGACTGGTCGGTCTCGTCGATGCAGGGATCGGTGATCACGTAGGCCATGGCACTCCTTCACTGGCGTCACGCAATGCAGGTCGTCACCGCGTAATGCGAGATAGACTCGCCGGAGGTGATCGCCGGTGTCAACGCAGATCCCGGCTGCGGCCGGAGATTTACGCACTCGTAACCGTGGCGGACCGGGCAGGCTGCCAGGCCCCTTGCCGGCCCCGCGAGGGGCGAGGCCGACGGACGTCGCGGGGGAGCATGGGGCCGGTTGACGCTGTTCGAGTGTCTCGCTTAGCGTTACGGCGACTTGCTCCTGCCGCCCGCGCTGGTGGTGGCAGGGCGTTGGCCAGCCCCGAGGAGCTCCCATGACCGTTCGACCGTGCGCGCGGTGAGCGCCCCCGCCGCGGCTCCCCGCCGGGTTGCCGCTGACACCCAGCAGGTGGCGCTGGTGCTGATGCTGGTGCTCACCTTCGTCACCGGCGTGGTGGACGCGGTGGGCTACCTCGGCCTCGACCGGGTCTTCACCGGCAACATGACCGGCAACATCGTGATCCTCGGCATGGGTGTGGCCGGCGCCGACGAGCTGCCCGTGCTGGGCCCCGCGATCGCCCTGCTGGCGTTCACCCTCGGCGCGCTCGGGGCCGGCATGGTGCTGCGTCGAGCCGCGGCGGCGTGGACCACCCGCGTCACCGCGCTGCTGGCCGCCGGCGGAGCGATGCTGGGAGTGCTGGCCGTCGCCCTGTGGGTGCTCGACGACGGCTACACCCCCGACGAGCAGCTGGTGATCGCCGCGGGCACCGCGCTGGCCATGGGCAGCCAGGCCTGCGTGGCGCGCAAGCTGGCCATCAAGGACATGACCACCGTGGTGGTGACCTCCACGCTCACCTCGTGGGCCAGCGAGTCGCTGGTGACCGGGTGGCGCGGCGCGATCTGGAACCGCCGGCTAGGTGCGCTGGTGCTCATCCTGCTCGGTGCGGTGGTGGGTGCCCTGCTGCTGCAGGTGCACATGAGCGTGGCGATGGCGGTGGCGAGCGTGCTCACCCTCGGTGTGACCGCCGTGGGCCACCGCGCGCTGCGCTGACCCGCGCGCCCTCAGGGGACGAGCTCAGCGGCCGCCGAGCACCCGCAGCGCGCCCGGCGCCACGCGGACGGTGCACGGCACCCACCCCGCCGGCTCGCCGTCGGCGTAGAGCTCGATGGGCGTCACCGCCGTGAGGTGCACCTGCCGGCCCAGCTGCACCTGCACCACGTCGCCGTCCACGTGGGTGCCACTGAACAGCTTGGGCAGGTTGGACACGAAGTGCCACCGCCCGGCGTGCGAGACGGTCACCACGTCGAGCAGGCCGTCGTCCATCCGCGCGTCCGGGGCGATCTTCATGCCCCCGCCGTAGCGCCCGGAGCTGCCCACCGCCACGGTGTAGCCGCGAAACGACCGTGCCGTTCCGTCCACGGTGACGGTGAGCTCGGCGGGGACCCAGGTGGCCAGGGTGCGCAGCGCCGCCCACGCGTACACCAGCTGGCCGCGCACCACGGTGGTGGCGTTGGCCCGCCGGGTGGCCTCGGAGTCGAACCCGCAGCTGATCACCCCCAGCACGGTGCGCCCGTCCAGCTCGGCGACGTCCACCGCCCGCTCCACCGCGCCCAGCAGCGCCGCCGCGGCCACCGCCGGGTCGCGCGGGACGCCCAGCGCGGCACAGAAGTCGTTGCCGCGTCCGCCGGGCAGCGGCGCGAGGACCGTGCCCGACACCCGGGTGCCTGCGGCTGCCCGGCTCAGCAACCCATCGCCGCCGAGTGCGGCCACCACCGTGCCGGGCTCGGCCGCCGCGGCCACCTGCTCGGCGTCGTCGAGGTCACGGGTGAGGTGAGTGCGCACCTGCCAACCGTTGGCAGCCAGCGCCCGCTGCACCGCCGGCATGGCCGCCGCCGC
The DNA here is from genome assembly GCF_004006015.1 of Rhodococcus sp. X156. Classification (NCBI taxonomy): domain Bacteria; kingdom Bacillati; phylum Actinomycetota; class Actinomycetes; order Mycobacteriales; family Nocardiaceae; genus Rhodococcus; species Rhodococcus sp. X156. The sequence continues at coordinate 202,461 of NZ_CP034766.1, forward strand.
CCGGCCGCCACCAGAGCTGGGGCTGACGAGCAGCAGCACGTTCACGGCATCATCTTGCCCGGGTTGAGGATGCCGGTGGGGTCGAGCGAGTCCTTCATGGACCGCAGCAGCTGCAGGCCGGTCTCGCCCACCTCCGCCGCCATCCACGGGGCGTGATCGGTGCCCACCGCGTGCTGGTGGGTGGCCGGGGCGCCGTGCGCGGCGATGACGTCAGAGGCCGCGCGCTTGGCGGCGAGCCACTGGCCCTCCGGGTCGGTGGGGTCCTGGCGGGCCACCACGGTGAAGTACAGCGAGGCGCCCGTGCGGTAGACGTGCGAGACGTGGCACTGCACCAGCGGGGCGCTGGCGGCGGTGGTCAGCGAGCGGCGCAGCGCGGCGGCCACCGCGGTGTGCAGCGCAGGCAGGTCGCGCCAGGAGGTGGCGGTCTCCAGCGTCTCCACCAGCACCCCGTGGTCGAGCAGCTCGTCGCGCAGGTACGGGGCGTGGAAGCGCCCGTGCGACCAGGCCTGGCCCGGGCCGCTGCCCAGCGGGACACCGCCGTGCTGGCGCAGCAGCGCCGCCGCCGCCCGGCTGCGGCGGGCGACCTCCGCGGCGGTGCCGTCCCAGCCGAAGATGGCCAGGCTGCCGGTGCGGCGTCCGCGGGCGCGCAGGTAGCCGCGCAGCGCGCGGGCGCCGAGGGAGCCCCCGGCCAGGCGCAGCGTGGTGGTGGTCTCCTCCTCGTCGGACAGCCGGCAGGAGTCCGGCGCCACCCCGTGGCCGAGCTGCTGGGCCAGCGCCCGGAACGCCGTCGTGCCCGCCGCGAACGACGGGAACGACCAGCCGGTGAACTTCTGCACCGCCGGTGCGGGGCGCACCGCCACCGTGGCGGAGGTGACCACGCCGAGGCGACCCTCCGAGCCCACCACCACGTCCAGCAGCCGCGGGCCGGCGGCGCTGGCCGGTCCGCGGCCCAGCACCAGGTCCCCGCTGGGGGTGGCGCAGGTGGCACCGATCAGCACCTCGTCGAAGCGGCCGTAGCCGGTGGAGGCCTGGCCGGCCGAGCGGGTGGCCACGAACCCGCCGACGGTGGCCTGCTCCCAGCTCTGCGGGAAGTGGCCCAGGGTGAGCCCGTGCGCGCTGAGCTCGCGCTCCACCTGCGGCCCGCGCATGCCGGCCTGCAGCGTGGCCGTCATCGACACCGGGTCGACGTCCACCAGCGCGTCCAGCCGGGTGAGGTCCAGGGCGACGAGCGCGGAGAACCGACCCCTCAGCGGCTCCACCCCACCCACCACGCTGGTCCCGCCCCCGAAGGGCACCACGGCCACCTCGTGCTGCACGCACGCCTGCAGCACCTGCCGCACCTGCTGGTGGTCGGCCGGGCACACCACGGCGTCCGGGGCGTGCTCGGCGTCGCCGCGACGCCGGCGCAGCAGGTCCAGGTAGGACTTGCCGCCGGCGTGCAGCACCCGGGTCAGGCGGTCGGTGCGCACGTGCTCGATGCCCACCGCCGCCACCAGTGCCGCGGTCGCGGCCTCGCTCAGCAGCGGGTCGGGCAGGCGCACCTGCTCCAGCGGCACCGGAGTGCTGCGCTCGCCCAGCAGGCCGGCCGCGGCCAGGTGCTCCCGCGCGGCCCGGGGCAGGGGGGCGCGCCGGGCCGGGTCGCCCCAGCCGTGCCACACCGAGCCGAGCCGCACCGACGAGTGGGCGCTGGCGTCCTCGCTGCTCATGCGGTACACAGTGACACATGACGTCTAGCCGTAACAAGGCCGAGGACGACGACGAGGTCACCGGCCGGATCCTCGACGCCGCCCGGGAGCTGGTCATCGCGTTCGGCCTGCGCCGCACCACCGCCACCGACGTGGCACGCCGGGCCGACGTCAGCCGCATGACGTTCTACCGCCGCTTCCCCGACATCCAGCGGGTGCTGGCCGCGCTGCTCACCCGCGAGTCCGCCGTCCTGTTCGCCGAGGTGGCCGACCACGGCACGGGAACGGCGCGGCAGCGGCTGTGCGCCACCACGCTGGCCGTGGTGCGCCGGCTCAGCACCGACCCGCTGCTCAACCGGGTGCTGGAGGTCGACCCCGAGGTGCTGCTGCCGTACCTGCGCGAGCGCACCGGGGCCAGCCAGCGGATGTTCCTGGACCTGCTGGTCGCCGCCATCACCGCCGGGCACGCCGACGGCTCGGTGCGCGAGTGCGACCCGGAGCTGGCCGCCCGCAACATCCTGCTGATGGTGCAGGTCTTCGTGATGTCCTGGGCGATCACGCTGCGGGAGAGCGACCCGGAGGGTGCGCTGGCCGAGCTGGGCATCATGCTCGACCACTACCTGGCCCCGGGGCTGTCGGAGCGTCAGGCGTGAGCGGCCCGCAGCCCGGCACCTGGCTCAACAGCCGCCGACGCAGCGCCGAGCTGGCCCAGCTGGCCGACGGCGCCGAGGTGGACCTGCTGGTGGTCGGCGGCGGGGTCACCGGGGCCGGCGTCGCCCTGGACGCGGCCAGCCGCGGACTGTCGGTGGCGCTGGTGGAGAAGGCCGACCTGGCCCACGGCACCAGCCGCTGGTCCAGCAAGCTGGTGCACGGCGGGCTGCGCTACCTGGTCAAGGGCGACGTGGCGCTGGCCTGGGAGTCTGCCCGGGAGCGGCACGTGCTGATGGAGCACACCGCCCCGCACCTCACCCGGGCGCTGCCCTTCCTCACCCCGCTGGACGAGCACACCCCGCCGCTGCCGGGGGTGGTGAGCCTGCTGGGGATGCGCATCGGCGACGGGCTGCGACGCGTCGCCGGCACCTCCGCCCACACCCTGCCCGCCCCGCGCCGGGTGTCCAGCACCGAGGCGCTGCAGCTGGTGCCGGGTCTGCGCCCCGCCGGGCTGCGCGGCGGGCTGGTGCACTGGGACGGCCAGCTCGCCGACGACGCCCGGCTGGTGATCGGCCTGGCCCGCACCGCGGCCGGCTTCGGGGCGCGGGTGCTCACCTACGCGCAGGCGCTGCAGGTGCACGCCGACGGGGCCCGGGTGCGCGACGTGCGCACCGGCGCCGAGCTGGACCTGCGGGCGCGGGCGGTGGTCAACGCCACCGGGGTGTGGGCCGACCGCCTTGCCCCCGAGGTGCGGCTGCGGCCCAGCAAGGGGGTGCACCTGGTGGTGCCCGCCGAGCGCCTGGGCCGGCCCTCCGCTGCGCTCACCGTGGGCGTGCCCGGCCACTTCGGCCGCTACGTCTTCGCCCTGCCTCAGCCCGAGGGGGTGGTCTACGTGGGGCTCACCGACGACCCCGCCGAGGAGGTCAGCGAGGAGCCGCAGGCCGCCGAGCGCGACGTCGACTTCCTGCTCGAGGTGGTCAACGCCGCGCTGCGCACCCCGCTCACCCGCGCCGACGTGGTGGCCACCTACACCGGCCTGCGCCCGCTGCTGGACACCGGCGACGCCAGCACCGCCGACCTCTCCCGCCAGCACTCCGTGCTGGAGCAGCCCCCCGGCGTGGTGACCGTGGTGGGCGGCAAGCTGACCACCTACCGCGCCATGGCCCAGGACGCGGTGGACCACGCCGTCGCGCTGCGCGGGCTGGACGCCGGTCCCTGCGTCACCGCCAAGCTGGGGCTGGTGGGCGCCCTGCCGCGCGCCGAGCTGCTGGGCGTGGACGCACCGGCCCGGCTGGTGCACCGGTACGGCGCCGAGGCCCCGGTGGTGCGCAGCGTGGTGGAGCGGCCGGGCGAGCGCGTGGTGCCGGGGCACCCGCTGTGCCGCGAGGAGCTGCTGTTCGGAGCGCTGGCCGAGGGGGCGCTGGACGTCGGCGACCTGCTGTCCCGGCGCAGCCGGCTGACCACAGTGGCCCCCGCCCTCGTGCCCACCGCAGCTGAGGTGGCCAAACAGGTGCTGACTGAAGCGTCAAAAGCTCTGGGCGAGTGAGCATCCCCACCTCTGCGACCGCTCCAGCTGCGGACGCCTACCCTGGTCGCGTGACTGCATCAGTGACCGTTGAGAACACAGCGGCTCCGAACGACGAGAGCAACACCTGGCCGGCCATGCTGACCTGGGCCGGCGACGCCGCCGCGCTGCTCGAGTCCGCCCGTGTCCAGATGACCAGCCGAGCGGTGAAGGTGCACGGCCGCATCGTCGCCGGGCGCACCAGCGCGCACGAGTCGTTCAGCGCCTCCTACGAGCTGCTGCTGGACGAGGCCGGCGTGACCCGTCGGCTGGCCATCCGCAGCACCGTCGCCCAGGGCGACCGGCAGGTGGCCCTGAGCCGGAACTCCGACGGGCTCTGGCTGATCGACCACGGCCAGGGACCCAAGAGCTCGGGCTTCGACGGCGCCATCGACGTGCACGTCGGCGTGAGCTCGTTGTTCGCCACCCTGCCGGTGCGTCGCCTCGGGCTGGTCAACGACCACCGCGCGGAGACCGTGCCCGTGGTGGCGGTGAGCCTGCCCGACCTGACCGTGCAGCCGGCGACGTGCACCTACACCAGCTCGCCGACCGGCGTGGAGGCTGTGACCCCGTCCGGGGTGGCGCTCATGGCGGTGGACGAGGACGGCTTCGCGCTGGACTACGCGGGCATCACCCACCGCATCTGACGTTTCCTCCGGGGCGTTCCACCCCTCGGGGCCGTCGGTCAGTCCTTGCCGTCGACCACGGCGGCCACCCGCAGGATGCCGCGCTCCTCCAGCTTCACCCCGGCCACCTGGATGCCGATCGGCAGCCCGTCCACGGCGCGGGCGGGCACGCTCACCGCGGGCGCACCCAGCAGGCTGAACGGGCTGGTCAGCCGGGGCAGCTCGGCCCGCAGGTCCAGGTCGCCGGCCAGGGTGCGCTCGCCCAGCGGGGTGGCGCGCAGCGGCGTGGTGCCCAGCAGCAGCGCGTCCAGCCCGTAGGTCCTGCGCAGCGTGGCCATGATCGACGTCCGCAGCCGGTCGCGGGTGCGCAGCGCGCTGATGTACTCCTGCGCGGTGCGCTCGGACTGCGCCAGCAGGCGCTGCGCCGTCTCCGGCTGGAAGTCCTCCCGGCGCTCCACCAGCTCGGCGGCGTGGGTGGCGTGCGCCTCCGCCCCGACGATCACGGCGTAGGTGGCGGCGAGGGCGTCGAGGTCGGGGATCTCGATCTCCACCAGCTCCGCGCCGTGCTGGCTCAGCCGGGCGGCGGCGGCCTGCAGCACCACCTCCAGCTGCGGGTCGTCCACCCCCAGCAGCGCGTTCTGCGGCAGCCCGATGCGCAACCCGGTCACGCCGGGCTCCTGGATGCCGCCCCCGGTGCCCTCGGCGCCGCGGGCCAGCACGTCCCACACCACTGACGCGCCGTGCACGTCGCCGGTGAGCAGCCCGGGCAGGTCCAGCGTGGTGGACACCGGCACCATCCCGGTGGTGGGCACCGCGCCCTGGTGCGGTCGCAGCCCGACGACGCCGCACAGCGCCGCGGGCACGCGGACGTCGCCGCCGGTGTCGCTGCCCAGCGCGAACGGCACGTAGCCCCGCGCCACGAGCGCGGCCGCACCGGAGGACGCGCCGCCGGTGATGGCCCCGTGCTCGTGCGGGTTGTGCGGCGCCGAGCCCACGCCGACGTCGCCGGTGGGACCCAGGCCGAGCTCCTGGCACTGCGCCTTGGCCACCACGATGGCGCCGGCCGCCCGGAGCCGGGCCACCGCCTCGGCGTCGGTGCGAGCGGGTGCGGCGCCGGCGCGCACCGCGCTGCCGCAGCGGGTGGGCAGGCCGGCCACGTCGATGGTGTCGCTGACGGCGACCGCCATGCCGTGCAGCGGCCCGCGCCACTGCCCGCTCGTGATCTCGGTGGCGGCCAGCTCGGCCGCCCGCATGGCGGCGTCGTCGTCGCGCGCAGTGACCAGTCCGCCGGCCTCGGTCAGCCCGGCCAGGGTGGACTCCACGTGGTCCACCGGGCTCAGCCGCCCCGAGCGCAGGTGCATCGCGAGCTCACGGAGATCGAGGGTGGAGTCCTTCATCCTGGCCATGGTGTCCATCCTGCCCGGGGCGCTCAGAGCCGGCGGATCATGCCCCCGTTGCGGCCCAGCGCGCGCAGCCGCTCCAGCGCCTGCGGACCGGTGAGGTCGACGTCGGTGACCTCGGTGCGGTGCAGCTCGTCCAGGCGCAGCCGGGCGGTGTGCCCCGCAGCAACGGTGCTACCCAGGGTTGCGTTGTCGCGCAACGAGTCGCGCGCGTTCGTCAGCCGGGTGAGGGTGTCCTCCAGCGCGTCGAGCAGGCTGCTGCGGTTGGCCTCGCACATCGCCTGCACCAGCTCGGGACGGGTGGCGGCAACCCGGGTGCCGTCGCGGAAGGACCCGGCGGCCAGGCTCAGCGCCAGCTCTCCGCCCTCGCCACCCACCGCCGCCAGGACTGCGGCCAGCACGTGCGGCAGGTGGGAGATGGCGGCGACGGCGCGGTCGTGCTCCTCGGCCGACGCCGGCACCACGTGGGCGCCGCAGACCAGGGCCAGCTGGGCCACGTCCCGCCACACGTCCAGGTCCAGGCCGTCGTCGGCGGCCACCACCCAGGCAGCGTCGCGGAACAACGTGGCGCTGCCGGCGGCCCAGCCGGAGTGCGCGGTGCCGGCCATCGGGTGCCCACCCACGTAGCGCGCGGCCAGCCCGTGCTGGGCCACCGCCGCGGCCACCGGCGCCTTGACGCTCACCGCGTCGGTCAGCGCGCAGCCCGGGGCGTGCTCGGCCACCGCGGCCAGCACCGGCTGCAGGGCGGTCATCGGCACCGCCACCACCACCAGCGCGTCGGCGTCGGCGGCACGGCGCAGGGTGGCGGGCAGGTCGCTGCTGACGTCGTAACCGTCGGCGGGCGCCACGGGGGAGCGGTTGTAGCCCCACGCCGGTCGGCCCGCGTCGGTGGCCGCCCGCAGCAGCGAGCCGCCGATCAGCCCGAGCCCCAGCACACACACCGGTCTGGTCACGCCGCCTCAGCTCCTCGCCTCGCCCCGGTGCCTGGTGGGCACCGCCTGCCGGGCACGATCCTGGCACCCCACCGCGACACCGCGTGCCTCGCACCGGGACGACGGTCCGCCGGCGGCTGGACAACGACTACCGTGATGCCCATGTCCGAGCAGCGTGGGTCCAAGAGCAAGGTCGCCCAGGAAGCCTCCGACGACGACCTCGAGGGCACCGCCATCGCCGTCACTCGCGAGGAGGGCACGTGGCGGTGCAAGCCGCTCAAGCCGGCCGCGCTGCACAGCCTGTCCGAGGCGGTGACCGAGCTGCGCGAGCTGCGCAGTGCGGGAGCGGTGTTCGGCCTGCTGGACGTCGACGACGAGTTCTTCCTCATCCTGCGGCCGGGTCCGCAGGGCATCCGGCTGGTGCTCTCCGACGCCACCGCGGCGCTGGACTACGACATCGCCGCTGACGCCCTCGAGCACCTCAACATCGACATTCCCGACCTCGACCCCGACGAGCTCGACGACGTCGACCCGTGGGCCGAGGGCGAGCTGGGCCTGCTGGACGACCTGGGCCTGCCCGCGACCGTGCTCAACGTGATCGCCAGCGACACCGACCTCTACGCCGACGAGCAGCTGACGATGATCGCCGAGCGCTGCGGGTTCGCCGACGAGCTCGCCGCCGCCGTGGACGCCTACGGGCGCTGAGCCCTCCCTCCCGACGTCCGGCGCCCTGCGTGAGCCCCTCCTGGAGCCCTGCCGCCGACGAGGCGATGGTGCGCGCCGCGCTGGACGCCGCGGGGCAGACCCCTGCCGGTGACGTGCCCATCGGTGCGGTGGTGTTCGCCGCCGACGGCACCGAGCTGGCCCGCGCCGCCAACGCCCGCGAGCACCTGGGTGACCCCACCGCGCACGCCGAGGTGCTGGCGCTGCGGGCGGCGGCACAGGTGCACGGCGACGGCTGGCGGCTGCTGGAGTGCACCCTGGCGGTGACCGTGGAGCCGTGCACCATGTGCGCCGGCGCCGCGGTGGCCGCCCGCGTGGGTCGGGTGGTGTTCGGGGCGTGGGAGCCGCGCAGCGGGGCCGTCGGGTCGTTGTGGGACGTGGTGCGCGACCGTCGGCTCACCCACCGGCCCGAGGTGCGCGGCGGGGTCTTGCAGAGCGAGTGCGCGGCGCTGCTGGAGGAGTTTTTCACCGGCTACCGCTGAGGGCCTCCCGGATCAGTCCGAGCTGGCGCCGGCCTCCAGGATCGACACGATGGAGTACAGCGTGAAGCAGACCGCGCCCAGGCCCACCAGCACCCGAGCGGGGACGAAGAACCCGGGGCTGACCACTGCCGCCTCGAACACGAACGCGGCCAGGAACAGGCAGGTCAGCGCGGTCACCACCGGGATGAGCGGGATGCGGCTGGCCAGCGGGAAGCTCTGCCGCCACACCAGCGCCAGCAGCAGCACCTTGGACAGGATGCTGAAGCAGATCAGCCCCAGGCCGATGAGCACGAACCCGGGCGCGTAGCGGGCAGGCCAGTCGGTGCCCAGCAGCACCACCAGGCCCCACACCAGGTTGACCGTCCCCATCGCGGCCACCCACCAGGTCCACCAGTAGCGCTCGCGGCCGGTGAAGGTGTTGCGCACCTGGCGCACGATGCTGAGCACCAGCGCCACCAGGCTCGCGCAGATCATGCCCAGGCCGAGCAGCACGTGGCCACCGACGTCGTCGGCGCCGGCCTCGGCCAGCAGCGCCGCCGCGTAGCCGATCGCCGCAACCGCGCAGGCCGCCGGCACCGCGCCCAGCGCCCAGCCCACCGCGGCGGAGTAGGCGCCGTCCGGCGGGCCGGCGTCGGCCGGGCGAGCACTGTTGGCCGGGATGCGGGTGAAGGCGGTGGATGCGGTGGCCACGGTGCTCACGCACGTCGCCACCAGCCCGATGCCCACCACCACCGGCCCGATGGTGTGGTGCTCGGTGGACCTGCCCGCGGCGATCACCACGCCCCACACCACGGTGGCCAGCGCGACGACGTAGCCCGCGCAGGGCAGCACCACCTTCCACACCGTGCTGTAGCGGTGGATCAGCTGCCGGATGATCGTCGCCGCCGTGGTGAACAGCGCGAAGCAGATCGCGGTGAGGGCGATGAGGACCGTGCCGGCGGTGACGTGGGCGGGCCGGCTGCCGGCGTCGTCGGCGGCCAGGCGCACGTCCAGGCCGTAGGCCAGGCACAGCGCGCCCATCACCAACGGGATGGCCCGGAACAGGACGCTGATGCTGACGTTCACGCGACACCTCGCAGGCGCTCGCCGGAGTGGTCTGAGATCGACCGTACGTGGGGCGACGCTTCAACTGGTTGGTCAGGCAACGAGGTGGTTAGTCTCCGTCCATGGTGACCCAGATCGCAGTGCGCGCCGGACTCGCCCGTTCTCGGAAGGTCGCGGCCCTGGCCGTGGCGGGCGCCACCGCGCTGCTCGGGCTGGCGCTGCCGCCCAGCGCTGCCGCGCAGCAGCCCGTGCAGGCCGAGCGCACCGAGGAGCCGGTGACCGGGTCGGCCACCGGCGACGGGGTGCAGGTCAGCTACGTCAGCCTGTACGCGCCCATGCCGGACGCCGCCCCGGCACACCCCGCCGCCTGCGACCGCCTGGGCTATCTGCGGGTGCGCGCCGCCGACGGCCCGGCCGACCCCGCCGAGACTGACAACGTCTACGTGCTCATGCCCGGCATCCTGGCGGGCGCGGGATCGCTGGAGCCCGTCGCGCGCAACGTGGTGCGGGCGGCGGCGGAGACCGGCAAGCAGGTGGAGGTGTGGGCGCTGGACCGCCGGTCCAACTGCCTGGAGGACCACACCGGGCTGCTCGCCGCCGCGGACGCGAGCAGCGCCGACGTCGCCTTCGACTACTACTTCGACGGTGCGGAGCAGGACGGGCGGAGCTACGCCGGCACCGCCAGCGCCGCCGACACCGCCTTCCTCAACGAGGTGGGCCTGGCGCAGACCGTGCAGGACTACGCCACGGTGCTGATGCAGCTGCCCGCCAGCTACCGCAGCAAGGTGATGTGCGGCGGCCACTCCCTGGGCGGCCCGATCACCGCAGCGCTGAGCAGCTGGGACTTCAACGGCACTCCCGGGTACACCCTCTGCGGCGGCTACTACGTGCTCGACTCCCGGCTGAGCATCACCCGGCCCGGCACCGAGGGGCTGGCCGCCCTGCAGGCGATGCTGCCGGTGGGCCTGGCCGACGCGCTCAGCGGGCTGCGGGCCGCCTCCCCCTACATCAACCTCTCCCCGCTGACGCCGCAGACCTTCGCGCTGCTCGGGGTGCTCAACACGGCGGCCGGGCAGGCGCCGGACGCACGCAGCACGGTGCTGCCGCGCATCCCGCGGGACCTCAACTTCGAGGTGGCGCTGCGGCTGTTCGGCGCCAAGGACTGGGCGTCAGCGCTCACCGGGCAGCCCGACCTGCGCGACTTCAACGCCACCAACGCGACGGTGCTGGGCACGGTGCTGGACGACAACTCCTCGCCCATCACCATCCTGCGGGCCAGCTTCGGTGCGCCCACCGGTGGTGGATCGATCGCGCCCAAGAACTTCCCGCTGCCCTACGGAACGCCCAGCAACTCGCTGCTCGGCGGCAACAAGCTGGTCATCGCCAGCGACCCCGCGGCGGTGAGCAGCTGGCTGAACTACGACGAGCTGCCCGCGGCGGGAGCGACCACCGCCGACGGCGACGTCTTCACCACCCCGGCCAGCGAGATCACCGACGTGCAGCAGTTCGCCTCGGCGTTCAGCATCCCGGAGTCCGACGGCACGGAGTGGTACTTCCCTATCCGGCTGGTCACCGACCTGCAGGCTGCGCAGCTGGGCGACCGGCACGGCTTGCTGGCCGGGCTCCGGTACGACGGGCCCAACCAGCGTCCGGCGATCTACTTCGACGCCGGTGACTCCGGGGTGGCCGACGGCCCGGCCATCGGGGGCCCCATCGTCAACGGCGGCGTGCAGGTGGTGCTGCCCGGCTACAACCACCTGGACGTGACCACGGCGGCGTGGAAGCAGAACGACGGGCGCCCCGAGCAGATCAGCCACCGCTTGGTGGAGTTCACCGCGGGCCTTCCGCCCAGGTAGCGGCGTTTTCTGCCGCTGCGAGCAGGATCGTCCGGCGGTACCGTCAGCGCAGTGCCGAGGGCTCGTCCGGATGGGCGGCTGCAGTCCGACGGCGGCACGACGGAGGGTGACGATGAGCGCAATCGACAAGGCCAAGAACAAGGCTGAAGAGCTGATCGGCAAGGCCAAGGAAGCCGTGGGTGGGGCCAGCGGCAACAAGGACCTCAAGCACGAGGGCCAGGGCGACCAGGCCAAGGGCAACGTCAAGCAGGGGGGCGAGAACGTCAAGGACGCTGCCAGCGACACCAAGGACAAGCTCACCGGCGACTAGCTCGCACCAGGTGGCCCGGGTTGCGTGGGTGGCCCGGCGATGGCTCGTGCGCGGTGCACCCAGAGGTGGCCGGGCAGGAGCGCCGACCGCGATCCGGTAAGGTAGCCGGCGGTAGCGTGTCCGAGCGGCCTAAGGAGCACGCCTCGAAAGCGTGTGAGGGTTCACCCCCTCCGTGGGTTCAAATCCCACCGCTACCGCCACGAGCACCACGACGAAGCCCCTCCCGCGCACGCGGTGAGGGGCTTTGGTCGTCCTGGGTCGTTCCGCCCCAGCACGCAGCGGAGCGGGAGCAGCGGTTCGGCGGGGCTCAGGCGTCGTCGCTGCGGTTGTAGCGGTGCAGCAGCCGGGCGAAGGTCTGCACGTCCTCCTCCGACCAGTCCCGCAACCGGCCCTCGATGGCCCGCACCTGCTCGTCCCGGACGCCGTGCAGCAGCGTCGCCGCCTGCTCGCTCAGCGCCAGGGTGTGCGAGCGGGGGCGCTCCGGGTCGGGGTGGCGCACCAGCAGGCCGCGAGCCTCCAGGCCGGTGAGCTGCCGGCTGGCGGTGGACTTGTCGACGCGCAGCGCGGCAGCCACCTCGGTGACCCGGGCGCCGGGATGTCCATCCACGTGGGACAGCAGCGAGAAGTCGACGTAGCTCAGCCCGGCCTTCGCCGACCCGCCCTCCGCCCGGATGCGGCGGCTGAAGTCGGCGAGGTCGTCATGAATCTGCTCAGCCCAGCGACGCGCTGAGGGTTGCTGGTCGGCCGCCATGAGTTGTACTCTACAACCTCAACCAGTTGTAAAATACAACCAGAGAGTTCTGCCGATGCCTGCCGCCGCTCACGGCCACCCCCGCGTCTCCGTCTCCTTCGTGCTGAGCCACGCCCTCGTCCCGGTCCTCCTCGGAGTGGTGATGGCGGCGGCCTACGTGGGCGGGTTCGCCAAGCCCGACCCGCAGCAGGTGCCGGTGGACGTGGTCGGCGACGCCCCACAGGCCACTGCGCTGGTGGAGTCGCTGCGCGGCACGCTGGGCGACAAGGTCAGCCTCACCGTGCAGCCCGACCGGCAGGCGGCGGCGGACCGCATCGCGGCGCAGGAGACCAGCGCTGCCTACGTGCTCGACGCGGACCGGCCCAGCCTGCTCGTCAGCTCTGCGGCGTCGGACACCACGGCGGTGACCGTGGAGCGGATGTTCGCCCCGATCGCGCTGCAGCAGTCGCTCCCGCTGGCGGTGGAGGACGTGGTGCCCACCTCGCCGGACGATCCCTCGGGTCAGGCCTTCTTCTTCTACCTGGTGGCGCTCACCGTCGGCGCCTACGGCACGGGCACGGCGATCGGCACCGCGGGCGCCTCGCGAACCCTGCGCAGCCGCACCGGCCTGGCCGTGGGTGGAGCTGCGGCCAACGCCGTCCTGGTCACCGCGGTGGCGGAGCTGATCAACGGCACCATGGGCGGACACGTCTGGGCCATTGGCGGGACGGCCTTCGCCTACGCCCTGGTGCTCACCCTCTTCGGCGTCGGTCTGCACACCCTGGTCGGCCGGTTCACCACGGCGTGCATGGTCATCCTGTTCGTGGCGCTGAACTTCACCAGTGCGGGTGGGGTGTACCAGCCGTGGCTGCAGCCCGGCCTCTTCGCGTGGCTGCACCAGTTCTGGATCGGCTCCGGCATGCTCGAGGCCGCCCGCAAGATCGTGTACTTCCCGGACCTGTCCCTGGCCCGTGACCTCGGCACGATCGGGGGCTGGCTGGTGGTCGCCGCGGCCCTGCTGGGTGCGGTGGCCGTGGTGGAGCGGCGGCGACGCGCGGCGGCCCTGCGGGGCGCCGAGGTCAGCGAGGCCGAGGAGCGGGAGATCGAGCTGGCGGAGAGCGTCGTCTCCTAGGCGTGTCGGTCCCCTAGGTGCACGGGCGGGCGAACGGGCGCATCCGCTCGCTGACCTCTCGCCGCAGCTGCGGGTCGGCGGCCAGCGCTGTCGTCGTGTGCTGCGCTCCCCGGCCCACCAGCTGTGGGTCCACCACGCCGAGCTCGCCCAGGTGGGTCAGCACCTGGTCCTGGGTGCCGAAGGGCAGCGGCCGCCGGTCGCGGTCGCCGAGCACCCCCCAGCGCGACACGTACATCAGCAGCGGGCGATCGCCGAGCGGGAAACCCTGCTGCAGGGTGAGGCGGTCCGCGGCGACGGCACGACGGTCGTAGCTGCCCTCGGTGGCGTCCAGACAGCTCAGCTGCTCGGCGCTGAGCGCGGACACGGTCACCGCTGCGGTCGCTCCTCGCCGCGCGAACGGGGTGGCCGCGACGTACCCGCCCTGGCTGACGTGGGCGGAGTGGCCCACGTCGGTGCCGTGCAGCACCCCCACGCCAGTGGGCACCACCGTGGCGGCGCCGGCTGCGGCGAGCTTGCGGCGCAGCACGTCCGGGCAGCGGTTGGAGCCGATGCCGACCACCAGCGCCCGGCGGGCCAGGGGCGCGGCGCCCATGTCGGCCAGCAGCCTGTCAACCTCGCCCGCGGCCCCGTGCAGGGCGATGAGGTGGTCGTCCACCTGCAGCGCGGAGAACGGCAGCGCTGGCCCGGGGTAGCGCCACGGCTCGGCGCGCAGGTCCACCGCGAGGTTCAGCGAGCGCAGCGTCGGCACCTGACCATCGTGACAAAGGCGGGCAAGTCAATTCACTTCATAGTTACCTGCGAACGTTCAGCCGAAACACTTGCACCCAAAACTATCGCTCAACCGGTATTGCCGGAGAGATTCACTCCTTCCGCTGTAGGGGGCTTCTTTGAGTGACACCCTCATCACCCGCAGTGCTTCTGACCTGGCCTTGACCACGAACACGTCGGTGAACCAAACAACGGCCGAGGTCGAGGAACTGGAGGTCACTTTTCAGCGAAAGGGCGCTGCAGTTCGCGCCCTCCGGGGCGTCTCCCTCACCATTTCCCCCGGCGAGATCGTGGGCCTGGTGGGCGAGTCCGGTTCCGGGAAAAGCGTTCTGGGGTTTTCCCTGCTGGGTCTGCTGCCGCGGTCCGCCGAGCTGGGTGGTGCCGTGCGCGTGATGGGCTCAGACATGCTGCACGGTGACGAGAAGTCGCGGCAGAAGGTGCGGCGACTCAACCTGGGCTCCATCTTCCAGGACCCGATGACGTCGCTGAACCCGACGATGCGGGTGGGGCAGCAGGTGGCCGAGTCGGCCGGCAGCACCGCAGAGGCGGAGCGCCTGCTCGCCGCGGTGGGCATCCCGGACCCGGCGCGGCGGATGCGCAGCTATCCCCACGAGCTCTCCGGCGGCCTTCGCCAGCGCGTCATGATCGCCATGGCGGTCGCGGGCGACCCCGAGCTGATCGTCGCGGACGAGCCGACCACCGCCCTGGACGTCACGGTCCAGGCGCAGGTGCTGGTGCTGCTGCGTCGACTCCGGGACGAGCTCGGGTGCAGCGTCCTGATGATCACCCACGACCTGGGCGTTGCCGCGCAGATCGCCGACCGGGTGGCCGTGCTCTACGCCGGTCGGATCGCGGAGGTCGGGCCCGCCGCGGAGGTGCTGCAAGCCCCCGCGCACCCGTACACGCACGGGTTGCTGCAGTCACGGCTGACCTTCGACACCCACCGCCAGCGTGCGCTCGCAGTGCTGCCTGGCGAGGTGCCCAGCCCCACCGCGGTGCTGTCGGGTTGCCCCTTCGTCCCGCGCTGCCCGCTCGCGCACGACCAGTGCAGCACCCGGCCACCTGCGCCGACGGAGGCCGGGCCGGGCCGGGTGAGTGCCTGCGTGCTGCCGGCACCCACCGTCCTCGCCCGGCTGCACCCCGAGGAGGCCGTACCTCCCGAGGACGCCGTACCTCCTGACGCGGCCGTGCCCCCCGACGAGGTAGTGGCTCCGCAGACCACCACCGACGACCCAGCGCGCGAGCGTGGCGTGGCGGTCTCCGTGCGCGAGGTCACCAAGGCGTTCCCCACGGGCGGCGCGGTGCGGGGACGGGCTCGGTTGCAGGCCCTGCGGGGGGTCTCCCTCACCGTCGGCGCTGGTGAGGCCGTGGCGATCGTGGGGGAGAGCGGCTCGGGCAAGTCAACCCTGCTCCGAGTGATCGCCGGGCTGGAGACTCCGACGACCGGGCAGGTGGGCCTCGCCGCCACCGAGCGCCCCCAGATGGTCTTCCAGGATGCTGGCGCCTCGCTGACACCGTGGATGTCGGTGCACGAGCTGGTCTCCGAGCGCCTGCGCGGCCGCAAGCTCTCGCGCCGGCAGCGCGACGCGCGGGTGACCGAGGCGCTCACTCGGGTGGGCCTGCCTGCCGACGTGGCCAGGGCCCGCGCAGCCCAGCTCTCCGGCGGGCAGCGCCAACGGGTGTCGCTGGCCCGCGCCACCGTGGTGCCCCCGGCGGTGCTGCTCTGCGACGAGCCGACCAGTGCTCTGGACGTCTCCCTCGCCGCCTCGGTGATCAACCTGATCGGGCAGCTGCGGGAGAGCCTGGACATGGCCGTGGTGTTCGTGACCCACGACCTGTCCGTCGCCCGGGTGGTCGCCGACCGCATCGCCGTGATGTACCTGGGTCGGATCGTGGAGATCGGCGACGTCGAGCAGGTCACCGCCCGCCCCGCCCACCCCTACACGCAGGCGCTCATCGCCTCGATCCCCGACATCGGCCGCGAGCCGGAGGTGATGATCGGTGAGCCGGGCAGCCCCCTGTCACCGCCCTCCGGCTGCGCCTTCCACCCCCGGTGCCCGCTGGCCATCGCCACCTGCAGCGAGCCTGCGCTGGACGTCGGGCTGGAGGGCACGCCCGGCAGCAACCACCGAGTGGCGTGCATCGAGCGGAGGGCGAGCTGACATGACGCTGACCTTGTCCAGGGCGGTGCCGCTGGCCGCACCCGCTCGACGCCGGACCCGCTGGTTCAGCTCACGCGGAGCCACCATGAGCTGGCTGGGAGCCAGCCTGCTGCTGCTGCTCACGCTGGTGGCCGTGGCGGTGCCGGTCCTGGCGCCGCACGACCCCTTGCTGCCCGTGGGAGTACCGCTGACCGGGCCGTCCTGGGGGGCGAACCTGCTGGGCACCGACAGCATCGGCAGGGACGTGCTCAGCCGGGTGCTGTACGGGGTGCGGGCCAGCTGGTTCGCCGCCCTCGCCGTGGTCGCCCTCGGCGTGCTGGTCGGCGGCCTGGTGGGCCTCGTCGCCGGGATGGCCGGTGGCTGGGTCGACTTCGCCCTGATGCGCATCACCGACGGCTTCCTCTCCATGCCGGCGCCTGTGCTGGCCATCGCCGTGGTGGCCGCGCTGGGTCCTGGCTTCCTGCACACCTTGATCGCGGTGTCCATCGTGTGGTGGCCCTTCTACGCCCGGCTGGTCCGCGGCGAGGTGGCTCGCCTGATGGCTCGACCACACGTGGAGGCGGCGCGGTTGGCGGGGGCCGGACGGTTGCGCCTGGCCCGGCGCCACGTGCTGCCCGGAGCCGTTCCCAACACGGTGGTGGCTGCCAGCCAGGACATCGGAGCGCTCGTCCTCACTTTGGCTGCGCTGTCCTTCCTCGGGCTCGGCCAGTCCGCCCCCGCTGCGGAGCTGGGTGCGGACACCGCTCGCAACCTCAGCTACTTCCTGCAGCAGTGGTGGATCCCGGTGCTGCCAGGCGTGGGGGTCCTGCTGCTCACCCTGGTCGCCAACATCGCCGGGGACAGCGCCCGCAACCTCATGAAGACGAGCTGAGAGGACCCGCCGTGCCTGCCTTCGTGCTCAAGCGCCTCTCGGCGATGGTGCTGATCCTGGTGGTCCTCACCGGGGTGATGTTCGTGCTCCAGAGCGTCTCCAGCCTCGACCCGGTGCACGCCCAGCTGGGCGCACAGGCATCTGCGGACGCCGTGGCGGCCCGCCGGCACGAGCTGGGGCTCGACCTGCCGCTCACCACCCAGTTCTGGAACTACCTGGTCGCGGTGGTGCAGGGTGACTTCGGGACGTCCTTCCGCACCCGCCGCCCGGTGGGCACCGACCTGTTGTCGTTCGTGCCCGCGACGCTCGAGCTGGCGCTGGCCGGCATCACCATCGCGCTGCTGCTGGCCATGCTGCTCGCCTTCAGCACCACGCTGCGCTGGCGCGGCGCCGAGGTGCTCCGGGTGGTGCTGTTCACCGGGGCAGCGGCGCCGATGTTCCTGCTCGGCATCGTGGGGATCATCGTCTTCTACCAGCAGCTGGGCTGGCTGCCCGCCACCGGCCGCTCGTCCGTGGCCGACCTGCCGGATGGCCCCACCGGACTGCTCACCGTCGACGGGCTGCTGGCCGGGCGCCTGGACGTGGTGGCCGACGCGCTGCAACACCTGGTGCTGCCGGCCACGGCGCTCGCGCTCGGGCCCGCGGTGGCGATCGGGCGGGTGCTGCGCTCCAGCCTGCTCACCGACCTGGAGAGCGACTACGCCCGCACCGGCCGCGCCAAGGGCTTGTCCAGCCGGGGGGTGCTGTTCAAGCACGTGCTGCGCAACTGCGTCGGATCCTCCCTGGCGATGACCGGCCTGCAGCTGGGGCTGATGTTCTCCGGAGTGCTGGTCGTGGAGCAGGTCTTCGCCTGGCCCGGCATCGGGCAGTACGTGGCCCAGAGCATCCCGGTCGCCGATTTCCCCGCCATTGCCGGCGTCACCCTGCTCCTCGGCGCCGTCTACGTCGTCATCAACGCGGTCGTCGACCTGCTCCAGGCGGCCGCCGATCCCCGCATCAAGGTCTGACTCCCCTCGACCTCCCCTTCCCCTGCTCTTCCGCCGACAACCAGAGGAGACTGCCGTGCCAGCTCAGCCCCTGATAGTGGGAAATCCCGTGCTCGTGGTCGTCGACATGCAGGAGGGCGCCGGCCTGCCCGGCGACGAGATGGGCATCGAGGTGATGGGGGGCAACGCTGACCGTGTCGCCCGGGTCGAGGGCCTGCTCGCAGCGGCCCGAGGCGCCGGCGTCCCGGTGGTTTTCTTCCAGGAGGTGCACCGCCCCAGTGGGATCGACTTCGGGCGCGAGCTGGACGGCGCCGAGGGTCCGCACTGCATCGAGGGTGCCCGGGGCACCGCGCTGGAGCCGAGCCTGCGACCGCGGGAGGACGAGTTCCACATCGTCAAGCGGCGCTACTCCGGGTTCATCGGCACCGAGCTCGAGATCGTGCTGCGCGGGCTGCGGGCATCCACGCTGATCCTGGTCGGTGGGCTCACCGACGTCTGTGTGCACTACACCTTCGCCGACGCCCACCAGCGCGACTTCTACGTCCGGGTGGTCTCCGACTGCGTGGGTGGCTCGTCGGAGCGCAGCCACGCCGCCGCGCTCGAGGCCATGGAGTACCTGCAGACCGGTGCCGTGCGCACCAGCGACGAGATCGTCGCTGCGTTCAACAACCTCAGCCTGTCCCACCTCGAAGGAGCAAGCCTGTGAGAAGACGACCGGGACTGACCTCCTCGCGGCGACGCGTCCTTGCCGCTGGCGCCATGGCCGCCGCGGTGGCGCTCACCCTCACCGCGTGCGGGGGTGGTGGGTCCAGCGCACCCAACGCCGCTCCCACCGACACGGTGCTCAAGCTGTCGTTCCTGCAGGACATCGGCCAGCCCCCGGACCCGGACATCTACTACGCGGGTCAGGGCCTGATGCTCACCACCAACACCTACGAGGGGCTGCTCCAGTTCAAGGCAGGCACCGAGAAGCCGGTGCTCGAGCCGCTGCTGGCCACCTCCTGGACTGCCTCGCCGGACAACCGGGTGTTCAGCTTCGAGCTGCGCCAGGGCGTCACCTTCCACGACGGCACCCCCTTCACCGCCGCGGCGATCAAGGCGTCCTTCGACCGGCGGCTCGCGGTGAACCAGGGACCGGCGTACATGGTGGCCGACGTCGCGACGGTGACCACCGACGGCGACTACCGGGCCACCATCACCCTGGCCGAGCCCAACTCCGCGTTCCTGGACTACCTCGCCTCGCCCTACGGCCCCCGCATGATGAGCCCGACGGCGCTGGCCCAGCACGCCGGTTCCGACCACGCCCAGACCTACCTGCAGACCCACGACGTCGGCACCGGCCCCTACACGCTCTCCGACGCCCAGGTCGGCTCGCGCTACGCGCTCAAGGCCTACCCCGGCTACTGGGGGAAGAAGCCGTACTTCACCGACGTCGAGCTGCCCGTCCTCACCGACACCTCCGCGCAGCAGCTGCAGTTCAAGAACGGCCAGGTAGCCGCCATCACCCACGACCTGCCCTCGTCAGCGGTGGAGTCGTACAGCAAGAACACCGGGTTCACCAGCTACTCCCTGCCCACCATGATGTCCGGCAACATCTACGTGAACCCCAACAAGGGCATGTTCACCGACGTCACGACCAGACGCGCGCTGCAGCAGGCGATCGACGTGGAGAGCCTGGTCAAGCAGACCTACTTCGGCCGGGGCACGGTGGCCAAGCAGGTCTACCCGCCGAACATGATCGACCCGCAGCTCGCGCTGCAGACCGTCCGCCATGATCCAGCGCCGCTGACGAAGGTGGCCGCCGGCCTGCCCTCGGACCAGAAGAACATCACCGTGGGCTATGACTCGTCCAACCCGGACTACCAGCTGGTGGCGAACCTGGTCTCTACCCAGCTGGCGAGCATGGGGATCACGGCCAAGGTCCAGGGGTATCCCTCCTCGGAGGTCTACGGCTGGGTGGGCACCAAGGGCAAGGACGCGCCGGAGCTCTTCGCCTCGAGCGCCTGGCCGGACGCCCCCTCGCCCTACACGTGGGGGCACATCACCTATGACCCCGACGGTGGCCTGAACTACCTGGGCTGCTCCTCGCCAGAGACCACCAGCGCGTTGACGGAGGGCAAGCGGACCGGCTCCAGCGAGGCGTTCTCGACCGCAGCCGCCAGGGCGCTGGAGACGGGCTGCTGGCTCAACTTCGTCGACATCAACGACTTCATCGTCGCGCAGTCCTGGCTCAAGGGCGTGGAGAAGGCCCACGTCGTCACCAACCCCACGGCGCTGCGCCTGGCCGAGCTGACGGTGGGCTGAGCGATGGGAAACCTGGTTCGTCGAATCGTGCTGCTGACCCTCGGCTGGGAAGAGCTGCCCAAGTCGGTCTCCGTGCACGGCGCGCCCGCTCACGAGCGCCTGCGGGAGCCCGTGCCCGGGGTGCTGCTGCAGGCCGACGGGGGGTGGGTGCTGCTGGACACGGGCTTCAACACCGCCCTCATCCGGGACGCCGCCCTGCGCCAGCGCTTCTACCCGGGCGTGGACTACGTCCCGGTGATCTCCCCGACGGGGGAGCCCGTCGAGCAGGCGCTCGCCGACATCGGGGTGGACGTCGACGACATCCACGCGGTGGGCGTCAGCCACCTGCACCACGACCACTCCGGTGGGCTCAAGCTGTTTGCCGGCAAGGTGCCGGTGCACGCCCAGCGGCGGGAGCTGGAGTACGGCCTGTCCAACCACCCGGAGCCGGAGCGCCACGCGATGGCCAGGATCGACTTCGACGACCCGCGGATCGACTGGCGGCTCGCCGACGGGGACGCCGAGATCGCCCCAGGCATCCACGCCGTGCCCACCTACGGGCACACCCCCGGCCACCAGAGCTTCTCCGTCGAGCTCGACGAGTCGGTGGGCGGCGGCGGGTTCGTCTTCGCCTTCGACGCCGCCGACCTGACCGAGAACATCGAGCACGAGCTGGCCATCGGCGGTTTCGTGGGGGTGGCCCCCGAGGAGACCGTGGAGCCCATCCGGCGGCTCAAGCGCCTCGCCACCGAGCGCGGCTTCACCCTCGTGCCCGGGCACGACCCGCACGTCTGGCCCCAGCTGACCGAGCACTTTCACGAGCGCTTCGGCCCGGTCGGTGCCCAGTCCCACTCCCATCTCGTCGCCCACCCAGAAGGAGAAGTGCCGGCATGAGCAAGACCACGTCGTTCCAGTCCGTGCCCATCATCGACATCGGTGGCCTGCGCTCGGCCGACCCCGACGCACAGCAGGCGGTGGTCGCCGAGATCGGCCGTGCTTCCCGGGAGGTGGGCTTCTTCTACGTGAGCAACACCGGGGTCGACCCGGCGCTGTTCGACAGCTTGGTGGAGGTGACGAGGGACTTCTTCGCCCGGCCGCTGGAGGAGAAGATGCGCACCTACATCGGGCTGTCCCGGTGCCACCGCGGGTACGTCCCGATGGGGGAGGAGGGCGACCCGGCGAAGGTGGATCTGAAGGAGGCCTTCGACTCAGCGCTCGACCTGCCTGCCGACGACCCGGACCACCTGGCGGGCAACCCCATGCTCGGGCCCAACACCTGGCCGGACATCCCCGGTTTCGCCGAGACGGTGACCGCCTACTACACCGCGGTGCTCGGGGTCGGGAACCAGTTGCTGCGCGCGTTCGCGGTGGCTCTGGGCGAGGACCCCGAGCTGTTCACCGCCAAGGCCACCAAGACGCCGAGCCAGCTGCGGCTGATGCACTACTGGCGCAACGACGAGGCGGTGGACGTGGAGGGCATCGGGGCGCACAGCGACTACGAGTGCTTCACCCTGCTCAAGCCCACCGCACCCGGCCTGGAGGTGCTCAACGGAGCCGGCGAGTGGATCGACGTCCCACCTGTGCCGGACACCTTCGTGGTGAACATCGGCGACCTGCTCGAGCTGTGGACCGCGGGAGAGTTCGTCGCCACCACCCACCGGGTGCGCAAGGTGCAGGAGGAGCGGTACTCCTTCCCGCTCTTCTTCAACGTCGACTACGACACGGTGGTGGCGCCGCTGCCCCAGTTCGCCTCCGCTGACGGCCGCGAGCGTCCGGCGTTGAAGGCCGGTGAGCACCTCTTCGCCCAGACCGCGCAGTCGTTCCAGTACCTGCGCACGCGGCTGGAGAGTGGGGAGCTCACCCTGCCGGAGGGTTCTGTTCCCCGGGGACAGTTCGGTCAGGGAGCGCTCCAGGCCAAGGCCGGGTAGGCCGGGTCCCGCTGGGGGCGTCTGCTGGCGACGCCCCCAGCTGCGGTGCCGGACGCCGTGCCCCGAGCGGAGGGGCGTCAGGCCGCGGGCCGAGGCACCTGACGGAGCCGGCTCAGCGCCCCGGCCAGCAGCACCGGCCCCAGGCTGGCCAGGTGCACCGCCGGCACCGCCTGGGGGGCGTGGCGCACCAGCGCCCCGGCGAGGGCAGCACCGCCGACCAGCCCACCGAGCGCCAGCAGAGCCCGCTGCGCCGGCTCACCGCGCCGGCCGTTGACCAGCTGCACCACCAGCGTGGTGAGCGTGCCGGTGAGGTACGTGGTGGACAGCCCGGGCACCCCCAGGCGCTGCACCGCGGCAGCCTGGATGCCCAGCGCGAGGCAGCTGGCGACCAGCAGCGCCAGCGCCGCACCCTGGTCGGGGCGCCCGTCCTCGGCCCACCACACGACCGCGTAGACCACCAGCAGCGCCAGCTCCACGGCCAGAGCGGGCTGGACGGCCCGCGGCCACAGCACGTCGGGCTTGCGGGCCAGCCCCACCATCCAGCCGCCGAGGAGGGCGCCGACGACGTAGAGGCCGATGGCGGTGGCGGCCTTGCCGAGGGTGGGCCAGTCCTGGTCGCCGAGGGAGAGCCCGAAGATCACCATGTTGCCCGTCATCACGCTGGTGAAGACGCCCCCGAGCAGCAGGTAGCTGGTGGCGTCGGTGGCGCCGCTGTTCACCGCCAGCAGCGTCACCAGGACGTTGCGCAGCCTGAGGTCAGCAGGCTCTGCGGGGCCGGTGCTGCCCGCCTGGGACGTCACCCTCTCCAGTGTGCCCAAGCGCCCACGCGCCCCGGCCCGGGCGGTGTCTGCTCAGCGCGGCGCCTGGGGCGCGGGGCTCACGGGGTCATGGGGGTGCTGCCGCGCTCCAGGTACGCGGCCCAGCCGCCGAAGCTGGTGATCTCGCGGCCGGTCTCGGCCGCCTCGCTGGGGCACAGGAACCCGGTGCACTGCGAGCCGTCGTCCAGGCGCACCGTGCCCAGCACCATCGGCTCGGGCAGCTCGGCCAGGAAGGTGCCCAGCCCGGCCGGTGGCAGCAGCCACTTCTCCCCGGCGATGGCGGTACCCCAGGCGGCGTCGTGCACCAGTCCCGGCTTGGGCGGGGTGGTGGGCAGGGCGTGCAGGCGATATTCCGGCGCCGTGCGCACCGGACCCACCAGGCGCGCACCGCGCTCGGTGAGCTGGTGGTTGAGCGGGTGGCCGGCCAGGTGTGCGCCCACCACCACCAGCTCCAGGCTGGGCTGCGCGCCCACCACCGCCACGTCGTTGCTGCCCTTCCCGTCGAGCAGGTGGGCAACGTCAGCGGCCACCCGGTCGTGGAACGCCGGGGCCAGCACCGTCACCCCGAACGGGGCGCCGTCGGCCTCGCCGGCGGGCACCGCCACCCCGCACAGGTCCAGCAGGTTGGCGAAGTTGGTGTAGGTGCCCAGCCGGCTGTTCACCCCGACCGGGTCAGCCTGCACCTCGGCGATGGTGGGGTTCTCGGTGGTGGTGGGCAGCAGCAGCGTGTCCACCTCGGCGAACACCGCACGCGCCAGGCGGGCGAAGCCGGCCAGCCGTCCCTGGTCCGCCACCAGCTCGTGCGCCGGAACGTCCTGGGCGCCCAGGATGATGGAGGACACCACCGGGTCGGCGTCAGCGGGTTGGGTGGCCAGGAAGGCGCCCACCGCGGCGTAGCGCTCGGCCACCAGCGCACCGTTGTAGAGCAGCGTGGCCGCCTCCAGCAGCGGGGCGATGTCCACCGGCACCAGCGTGGCGCCGGCCTGGCGCAGCTGCTCAGCCGTCTCGGTGAAGCGCTGAACCCGGGCGGGCGAGAGGTGCAGCAGCTGAGCCTCGTCAGGCACGCCTACCTTGGGCGCTGGAGGTGCGGCCAGCGGGGCATCGGTGGGCCAGGGGCGTGAGCTGGGGTCAGCAGCCTCGGGCCCGAACAGCACGGCCGTGACCGCCTCCGCCGCGGCCAGGGTGGGGGCGAAGACGCTGACCGTGTCGTAGGAGCGGGCCGCAGGCACCACGCCCAGGGAGGGCACCAGGCCCAGGGTGGGCTTGATCCCGACGATGCCGTGCAGCGCAGCCGGCACCCGCCCCGACCCTGCGGTGTCGGTGCCCAGCGCGAAGTCCACGGTGCCCAGCGCCACGGCGACGGCCGACCCGGAGCTGGAACCGCCGGAGATGCGCTCCGGGGCGTGGGCGTTGCGCACCACGCCGTACGGGCTGCGGGTGCCCACCAGCCCGGTGGCGAACTGGTCCATGTTGGTCTTGCCCACCACGATGGCACCGGCCTGCACCAGCCGCACCACCGCCGGTGCGCTGACCGTGGGCTGGTAGGCGAAGCTGGGGCAGGCCGCGGTGGTGGACAGCCCGGCCACGTCGATGTTGTCCTTGACGCCGAACACCGTGCCGGCCAGCGGCAGCACCTCGCCCGCCTGTACCCGGGCGTCCACCTCGGCCGCCTCCGCGAGCAGCTCGGCGGGCGGGCGCAGCGCGATCCAGGCCTCGGGACGCTCGCGCAGCGCGAGGCTGGCCAGCGTCGCCTCCACCCGTCGGGTCGCACTGACAGCGGGGGTCTCGAGCACCACCGGGCGCTCCTGCACCGAGGTCGTCGTGCCGCCTCGGCGTGCCGTTGTGTCCATGCGGGCGAAGGTATCCCGCGACAGTTACGCCATCAGGGCCTACGTGTTACAGGCCGGGGTCGGGGCGATGTGCGGGCAGTCACAGTTCTGTCGGTGCTGTCTCCTACCTTGGGAAAGGCCCCAGAGACCTCGCCCCAGAGGACTCCCGCCCCGACCCGAGGAGAACGTCATGAGCGACCTGTCAGTCAACCCCGCCCCGGCCGGAGGAGAGCTGGCTGAGCTGCTGGGCACCCTGGCCCAGCACCGGCAGTTCCTGCGGCACACCGTCCGCGACCTCACCGACGAGCAGGCCGCCCAGCGGACCACCGCCAGCACGCTGACCCTGGGCGGGCTGATCAAGCACGTCGCCGCCACCGAGCGGCAGTGGGCCAGCTTCCTCACCGAGGGTGCGGCCGCGATGATGGGCGGCGGCACGGCGCAGTGGGCGGACGGCTTCCAGATGGTCGAGGGCGACACCCTGGCCGGGCTGCTCGACGGCTACGAGGAGACTGCCCGCCGCACCGAGGCGCTCGCCGCCTCGCTGCCCGACCTGGACACCGCCCAGGCGCTGCCCGACGCCCCGTGGTTCCCCCAGGGCCTGAGCTGGACCGGGCGCCGGGTGCTGCTGCACCTCATCGCCGAGACGGCCCAGCACTCCGGGCACGCCGACATCATCCGCGAGTCGCTGGACGGAGCCAAGACCATGGCCTGAGCGACGGCCGCCTTCCGCTGGCCGCGTGGTGTGACGCAGGTTACATTTGACCTTCGTCAACGGTGATGAGCGCGCGAGAGGCACACCATGAGCAAGCTGCGGTTCGGCACGTTCCTGGCCCCGTTCCACCCCGCGGGGGAGAACCCGACGCTGGCGCTGCAGCGGGACCTGCGCCTCGTCCAGCACCTCGACGACCTGGGCTACGACGAGGCCTGGATCGGCGAGCACCACTCGGCGGGCAGCGAGATCATCGCCTCGCCGGAGATCTTCATCGCCGCCGCCGCCGAGCGCACCCGGCGCATCAAGCTGGGCACCGGCGTCACCTCGATCAGCTACCACAACCCGCTGTGGGTGGCTGACCGCATGGTGCTGCTCGATCACCTCACCCGGGGCCGCAGCATGCTCGGCGTCGGCCCGGGCTCGCTGCCCACCGACTCGGCGATGATCGGGCTCAACCCCACCGACACGCGCGAGCTGCTCGACGTCAACATCGACATCATCATGCGGTTGCTGGCCGGCGAGACGGTCACCGAGCAGACCGCCACCCACAACCTGGTGGACGCCCGGCTGCAGCTGCGGCCCTACTCCGAGCCCTGCTTCGACATCGCCGTCGCCGCAGTTGCCTCGCCCACCGGTCCCCGGCTGGCCGGGCGCTACGGCGTGGGGCTGCTGTCCATCGGGGCCACGCTCACCCAGGACGGCTTCGACGCCCTCGCGCTGCACTGGGGCGTGGTGCAGGAGCGGGCGGCGCACTTCCACCAGCCCCCGCCGGACCGGGACAAGTGGCGCCTGGTGGGGCTGATGCACGTCGCCGAGACCCGCGAGCAGGCCTACCGCGACGTGGAGCACGGGATCGAGCAGTGGTTCAGGTACTTCCAGAAGGTGGCGGCGTTCCCGCAGATGGGGGTGGAGGGCGGTGACGTCCGCGAGATGATCGACTTCATCAACGACCACGGGGTGGGGGTCATCGGCACGCCCGACGACGCCCGCGCCCAGGTGCAGCGCCTGCAGGAGCAGTCCGGCGGCTTCGGCGCCATGCTGCTGCTCAGCCACGAGTGGGCCAACCCCGAGGCCACCCGCCGCTCCTACGAGCTGGTCGCCCAGCACGTGATGCCGCACTTCCAGGGCTCGGGCCGCAGCCACGCCGAGTCCACCCTGGCCGCCAAGGCCTACGCCACCGGAGTGCGCGACAGCCACGCCGACGCCCAGTGGAGCGCCGTCAGCCACATGGCCGACAAGTACGCCAAGGAGCTCGCCGACAAGCCGTGACGGCAGGAGTCGCGTGACAGAATGGCTTGCATGGCAACGATCGTTCTGTCCGACAGCATCCTGCGGGTACGGCTGAACGTGGGCGAGCACGTGGGCGGGTTGCTGCGCAACCTCCAGGTGCCCGCCTCGTCCGTGCGAGACGTCGAGCTGGTGCCCAACGGCCTCAAGGCGTTGCGCGGCCTGCGCGCCCCCGGGCTGGGGCTGCCGGGGCTGCGAGCCATCGGCACCTGGCGCCACAAGGGTGAGCGCACCATGGTCTCGGTGCGGCGCGGGCAGCCGGCCGTGCGGGTGCGGCTGAGCGGGCAGCGCTTCGACACCCTGCTGATCGGCATGGACGACGCGGAGCTGGTGGCGGACGCGCTGCGGGCCCGGCTCGGCGTGCGTCTCTGACCGGTGGCGACGGGCTCACCCGCTGGTTGTGCGACAAGATGCCTGCCATGACGACACCTGTTGCCGCACCGGCGCGATCCTGGTCGCTGTACTCCGAGGTCCCTGAGCGTCGCTCGCGCCAGGTGATCAGCGACCTCGGGGTGCTGCTGTGGTGCGTGGTGTGGATCGTGCTCGCCGGGATGCTGCGGGAACGGGTGCTCGACGTCCAGGACACCGCCCGCCGCGCCGAGGCGGCCGGCACCAAGCTCAACAACGAGCTGGGCGACGCCAGCGCCATCCTCGGCAGCGTGCCCCTGCTGGGCGGCACCCTCGCCTCGCCGCTGCGCACCGCCGGCGAGGCCGGCACCGACCTGGTCGCCGTGGGGCGCAGCGCGCAGAGCGCGGTCGGGACCACCGCCACCATGCTCTACGCCCTCGTGCTGGTCCTCTGTGTCGGGGTGGTGCTCGTCTGGTGGGTGGTCAACCGGTTGCGCTGGGCCAACGACGCGCAGGCGGCCAGCGTGCTCCGGGGCAGCCGGGAGGGCCTGCAGGTGCTGGGCCTGCGCGCGGCGGGCCGGGCGCCGGTGGGTGCCCTGGGCGCGGTGCTGCAGTCGCGCCCGGCCGGCGTGGACCAGCAGACCCTGGAGGCGCTGGGCACCCTGGAGCTGCAGCGGCTGGGCGTCCGCCCGCACGGAGGCTGACCGGTGCAGGAACTCCTCCCGTGCAGCTGCTGATCATCGCCGACACCCACCTGCCCAAGCGGGCCCGCGCGCTCCCGGAGCGGGTGTGGGCGGAGGTGGACCGGGCCGACGTGGTGATCCACGCCGGCGACTGGGTCGTGCCGCAGGCGCTGGACGAGCTGGAGCAGCGGGCCCACCGGCTGGTCGGGGTGTGGGGCAACAACGACGGCGCCGAGCTGCGGGCCCGCCTGCCCGAGGTGGCCCGGGTGGAGCTGGGCGGCCTGCGCTTCGCGGTGGTGCACGAGACCGGACCGAGCACCCGGCGCGACCA
Organism: Rhodococcus sp. X156; assembly: GCF_004006015.1. Lineage (NCBI taxonomy): Bacteria > Bacillati > Actinomycetota > Actinomycetes > Mycobacteriales > Nocardiaceae > Rhodococcus > Rhodococcus sp. X156. Next base: position 230,602 of record NZ_CP034766.1, read on the forward strand.
GCGCATGCGGGCGCTGTACCCCGACGTCGACGTCCTGGTCTTCGGCCACAGCCACATCCCCTGGGACGGCGAGCACGACGGGCTGCGCGTGCTCAACCCCGGCTCGCCCACCGACCGCCGACGTCAGCCGCACTGCACCTACCTGACAGCCCAGGTGGGCGGCGGGGTGCTCAGCGACGTGGTGCTGCACCGCCTGCCGCCGCGGGCCGGCTAGAGGCGGAAGTAGCGGATCGCGACCTCGGCGACCTGGTGGCTGGTCTCGGCGCTGTCGGCGGCCGGCAGCACCAGGTGGCTGACGGTGAGCCGGACGACGGCGTCGATGCCGTGCCTGGCGTCCGCGTCGGTGACGTCGGGCAGGTGCTCGGTGAGCCAGCTGACCAGCTGGTCGGAGGCGAGCTCGAGCAGCGAGATGGACGTGGTGAGCAGCGGCAGGATCCCGCCGTCGCGGTGGGCCTCCGGCACGGTCTCGGCCTGCGTGGCCGCTCGCGGGCTGGTCAGCACCGCCTTGAGCAGCGGGCTCGCCGCGGCCTGGTCCATGGTGTGCTGCACCGCGGCGGTGATGCCGGTGCGGACGTCGTCGGGGTGGGCGTCGAGCGCGTCCCGGATGCCGGTGAGGAAGCGGTCGGCCTCCTGCAGCACCAGCGCCTCGCCCAGGCCCTGCTTGTCGCCGAACTCGTTGTAGAGGGTGGTGCGGGAGGTGCCGACCGCGGCCGCAACCTCGCTCACCCGAACTCGGTCCCACCCCTTCTCGGCGGTGAGGGCGTGCGCGGCGGCCAGCGCCTGGGCACGCAGGTGCTGGCGGTAGGACACCCGGAGCGAGTCGGCCGACACGCTGGAGACCCTACGGAGCCGGCTCGCGCCGGCCCACGCGCGGGGCAGGGCCTGGCGGGCTACCGGGCACCGGCAAAGTCGAGCGCGTCCGCCCAGCTGCCCCCGGCGGCGATGCGGGCGCGGTACTTCATGGTCTTGCCGGGCAGGTTCAGCGTGAGCGCCCCGGTGAGCTGGTCGCCGCGACGGAACAGCGCCACCCACTGGTCGCCGGCCAGCGCGTCCGGCCCACCCACCACGTGCACCTCGTCACCGTCGGCGACACCCACCATCTGCAGCTTGTTGCCGTACCACTCCGACCAGAAGTAGGGCACCGCGCGGTGCTCCGTGGCGCTGGCGGGGTCCAGGGCGTTGCGGGCGGCGGTGCCCGCCTGCTCGGTGGCGTTGGTCCAGTGCTCCAGGCGCATGCTGGTGCCGAACAGCGGGTTCACCCAGCGGGCGACGTCGCCGGCGGCGTACACCCCGTCGGCGGCGCGCAGCGTGGGGTCGCACACCACGCCGTCGTCCAGCGTCAGCCCCGAGCCGGCCAGCCAGCCGGTGGCCGGCTGCGCCCCGATGCCCACCACCACCAGGTCGGCGTCCAGGTGGGTGCCGTCCTCGAGCACCACGGCCTCCACCCGGTCGGTGCCCACCAGCCGCTGCACCCCGGACCCGCACAGCAGCCGGGTGCCGTACCGGTGGTGCAGGTCGGCGCAGGCCTGGGCCATCTCCGCGCCCACCGCCCGCACCAGCGGCAGCGGGGCGGCCTCCACCACGGTGACGTCCACCTGGCGCCGGGCGGCGGCCGAGGCCACCTCCGAGCCGATGAACCCGCCACCGACCACCACGGTCTGTGCCCCGGCGTCCAGCGCCGCGCGCACCTGGCGGGCGTCGTCGAGGGTGCGCAGGGTGTGCACCCCAGCCAGCTGCTCCCCGGGCAGGGTGCGCGCGGTGGCGCCGGTGGCGATCACTGCCGCGGCGTAGTCCAGCCACTGCCCGTCGACCTGCACGCGGTGGCCGGCGGGGTCCAGCGCGGTGGCGGGGCTGCCCAGGTGCAGGTCCACGTCCAGCTCCGCCAGCTGCTCGCGGGTGCGGTAGCTGCTGGGCGCGGTGCTGCCGTCGGCGTCCAGGAACGCCTTGGACAGCGGCGGACGGTCGTAGGGCAGGTGCTCCTCGGCGCCGAGGAGGGTGATGGGCCCGGTGTGGCCGGTGCGCCGCGCCGCCTCCACCGCCCGCAGCCCGGCCAGCGAGGCGCCGACGACGACCAGCGGCGGTTGGCTGCTGCTCACGCCGGGCGGCGCTCGGGGGTGAAGGTGACCGGCAGGTGGTTCACGCCGTGGAAGAAGTTGCTCACCGTGTAGCTGGGCTCACCGCTCACCGCGATGTCGGGCAGCCGGTGCAGCAGCTCCCGCCAGGTGGCGGTGATCTGGCGGCGGGCGAGCTGGCCGCCCAGGCAGTGGTGGATGCCGCCGCCGCCGAAGGCGATGTGCGGGTTGGGGTTGCGGCCCAGGTTCAGGCGCTCGGGGTGGTCGAAGACCTCGGTGTCCCAGTTGGCGGAGGCGTAGAACAGCACCACCTTGTCGCCGGCGGTGATCTGCGCACCGTTCAGCTCGCAGTCGCGGGCGGCGGTGCGGCGGAAGGTCATGATCGGGGTGGCCCAGCGCACCATCTCCTCCACCGCGGGCTTGATCCGGCCGTCGAAGTCCGCCATCAGCCACTCCCGCTGGTCGGGGAAGTCGGTGAGCGCCTTCATGGTGTGGCTCAGGCTCTGCCGGGTGGTGTCGTTGCCGGCCACGGTGAGCAGGCCGAAGAAGCTGATGATCTCCTCGTCGGTCAGCTGCTCGCCGTCCACCTCGGCCTGCACCAGGTTGGTCATCAGGTCAGCCTCGGGCTTGCGGCGCCGCTGGGCGATGAGGTCGCTGGCCACCTCGAAGATGTAGCCCGACGCCTCGAACAGCCGGGGCAGTGGCTCCGCGCCGTCCAACAGCTCGGGGTCGTTCCAGCTGCCGGCGAACTGGGCCTCGTGGGCGACCTTGGCGCGCACCTCCTGCGGCACGCCCATCATGTCGCAGATGTTGTGCATGGGCACCAGCGCTGCGACCTCGGCGACGAAGTCCACCGAGCCCTTGGCGGCGATGCCGTCCACCACGGCGGCGGCGTTGGCGTCGATCTGGCCGTTGATCCGGTCGAGCTGCCTGGGGGTGAAGGCGGAGGTGAGCAGCCGGCGGATCTTGGTGTGCCGCGGTGGGTCCATCGCGATGAAGCCCTGTGCGGTGTCCAGCAGCTCCTGGGGCATGGACTCCATCAGGATGCCCTCGCCGGAGAGGAAGTCCTCGTGCCGCTTGGTGGCCTCGATGAGGTCGGCGTGCCGGGTGACGGCCCAGAAACCCTGGTCGTTGGGGTCCTCGAACATCAGGCCCTCGATGGGGGCGTGCCAGCTCACCGGACGCTCGGCGCGCAGCTCGGCGAAGGTGGTCTCCCGCTCGGCCGCGGTCTTGGACCAGAACGCGGTGGAGGAGATGTCGGCCGGGTCCTTGGGGCGGGTCTCGCGGGGGTGGGCGGCGTGGGGGGTGGTGGTCACGGTGAGCCTCCTGCTGTACACGGCACCCCCTGATGACCAGAAGGTGAACAAAAAAGATCTAGGTGTCAATCATCTTTACACGCACTGATCCTTTGTCAAGGGTGGGGTGGGCGCGCCGCGAGTGGTGCCGGGCAGCATGGTGACCGGCCGCCCGGGCGCACAGGAGGAGACGACGCATGACTGATCCCGCGGAGGGCGAGCTCGCCGAGGACGGCGGCGAGCTCATCGAGCCCAGCGGTGACGCCGACCCCGAGGGCCAGGCGCCGTGGGTGATGCAGCTGGTCACCCGCATCGAGAAGACCGACCCACCCACCCGCTCGGCGGTGTGCGCGGCCTCGGCCACTGCCGTGGCCACCCTGCTGGACGACCCCCGGGCTCGCACCGGGGGTGAGTGGGCGCCGGAGGTGGTGCGCTGGACCGACGGGCGCATCCGCAAGCACTCCCGCCGCGCCCGCGGGGCGGCGTGGCAGGCGGTGCAGACCCTGCCCGGGGTGACCGCCGAGGTGCAGGGCGCGCAGGTGCGAGCCTTCGTGCCGTGCGCCACCGACGCCATCCCCGCTCCCATCGCCAAGCTGCAGCTGGCCGGCAGCGAGCTGGCCGACCCGGACGCGCGGGCCGAGGTCGAGGCGGTGGTGGACGGACCGGTGGTGGTGACGCTGTGCGCCGAGCCCCCGCTGTCGCTGGGCAAGGCCGCCGCCGCGGCCGGGCACGCCGCGCAGCTGGCCCTCTACCGGATGGACGACCGGCGCCGGGCGGCGTGGGCCGCGGCCGGGTACCCCGTGGTGATCGAGCAGCCCACCCCTGCCCGGTGGGCGCACGAGCGCACCCGGCAGCCGGTGCAGGTGATCGACGGCGGGCTCACCGACGTGGCGCCAGGCACCTGCACGGCCACCGCCCGCTGGCGCTGATCAGCTGCGCGCCTGGCGCTGCTCGGTGAGCGCGTCCTCCATGGCTCGGTAGATCTCCAGCAGCTCACGGGCGTGCTCGCTGCTCGGCTCCTGCTCGAGGCCGGCGCGGAACTTCGCCAGCTTCTCCGCGCCGGCGGGGTAGGGCGGCAGCAGCGGCACGTCGGCATCGGTGAGCACCTCCAGCACCACGGGGCGCTGCGCGGCCAGCGCCTGGCTCCAGGCGTCGCTCAGCTCGGCCGGGTCAGTGACGCGGATTCCGGTGAGCCCCAACAGCTCGGCGTAGCCGGCGTAGGGGAACGACGGCAGCGCCTGGCTGGCCTCGTACCGCGGGTCGCCCTCCATCTCGCGCTGCTCCCACGTCACCTCGCCCAGCTCCTCGTTGTGCAGCACGCACACCACGAACCCGGGGTGCGTCCACCGTGGCCACATCCGCGCCACCGTGATCAGCTCGGCCAGGCCGTTCATCTGCATGGCGCCGTCCCCGGCCAGGGCGACCAGCGGGCGGTCGGGGTGGGCCAGCTTGGCGGCGATGCCGTACGGCAGGGCCGAGCCCATCGAGGCCAGGGTGGAGGACAGGTGCGCGGGCACCCCGGGGGGCAGGCGCAGCTGCCGGGCGTACCAGTAGACGACCGAGCCGACGTCCACGCTCACCTGTGCATCAGCGGGCAGCTGCGCCGACAGCGTCCGCACCACCAGCTCGGGGTTCACCGGGCGGGCGGGGACCTGCGCCCGGTCGGCGCTGACCTGGTGCCAGGCTGCGACGTCGGCGCGGACGCTGCGCTCCCAGGCGTGGTCGGTGCGCTCGTGCAGCAGCGGCAGCAGGGCGGTGAGGGTGGCCGCGGCGTCACCGGCCAGCGGCACCTCAATGGGGTAGCGGTTGCCCAGGTGCTCGCTGGCGGCGTCCACCTGCACCGCCCGGGCCTGCCCCGGCGGTGGGTAGTACTCCGTCCACGGGTCGTTGGAGCCGACGACGAGCAGGGTGTCGCACTCGCCCAGCACGTGGGCGCTGGCGGTGGTGCCGAGGTGGCCCATGGTGCCGGCCACCAGCGGGTGGTCCTCGTCCACGTAGGGCTTGCCCAGCAGGCTGGTGGCGATGCCTGCGCCGAGCCGCTCGGCCACCGCCAGCACCTCCGCCTGCGCGTCTCGGGCGCCCTGGCCCACCAGCAGCGCCACCCGCTCGCCGGCGTTGAGCACCTCGGCGGCGGCCGCGAGGTCGTCGGCGTTGGGGACGGCCACCGGGCGGCGCCACACCGGCGTGGTCACCATGATGGCGTGGGCGTGCGGCAGGTCCGGGGCCGGCAGCTGCTGCACGTCGTGCGGCAGCACCACCACCGTCGGGGTCCGGGTGGTCAGCGCCGTGCGGAAGGCGCGGTCCAGCAGCATCGGCACCTGCTCGGCGGTGAGCGCGGTCTGGCAGAACCGGGCCGCGACGTCGGCGAAGAGCCGCTGCAGGTCCACCTCCTGCTGGTACTGCGAGCCGATGATGGAGCGGTTCTGCTGTCCCACCAGGGCCACCACCGGCACGTGGTCGAGCTTGGCGTCGTAGAGGCCGTTGAGCACGTGCACCGCGCCCGGGCCCTGCGTCGTCATCACCACGCCCACCTGCCCGGTGTACTTGGCGTGGCCCACCGCCATCAGCGCGGCGTTCTCCTCGTGGCGGGCCTGCACGAACTCCGGGTCGTCGCCCGCCCGGCGCAGCGCGGCCATCAGCGGGTTGGCACCGTCGCCGGGGTAGCCGAACAGCCGTGGCACGCCCCAGCTGCGCATCCGCTCGACCACCACGTCGGCCACCAGTCGCTCGTCGCTCACGTCAGATCTCCCTTGGGGCTCGCCGAGATTCACGGGCGCGGCCAGTATGGGACGCCGCTGCGGGGCGGCGCTGAACGAGCCCTTGTGGAGGCTCGCCCCGGCGGCCAGGGTGGTCGGATGAACTCGCGCACCGCTGCCGCCCTCGGGCTCAACGCGCTGTACCTGGCCTCGCAGACGTTCATCGGCCGCCGCCTGGGTCCGATGACCAAGGACCTGTTCCGGCTGCAGCTGACCACCTCGGCGCCCACGTTCCGGTCCATCGTGGACGGCTGGGACGAGGGGCAGCTGGCGCGCTACCGCTCGCACCTGCCGCCGGACATGGTGCACCCGGTGATCTACGGCTGCAGCCTCACCGCCAGCACGCTCAAGCTGGACGAGCTGGTGGCGCTGCCACCGCGGGTGCGCACGGCGCTGCTGGTGGCGCCGTGGGTGGCCGCGGCCTGCGACTACGCGGAGAACGTGGCGCACCTGTACCTGCTCGACCACCGCGAGGCAATAACCCCGCCGGTGATCACCGCGACCGGCGTGGCCAGCACCACCAAGTGGGCGTTGGCCGGGTCCTGCGTGGTGACCCTGGCCGCGGGGTACGCCCGCGCCGGGTGGCGGGCGGCGCACAGCAGCCGGTGACGGCTGGTGCCGGCCGATTGGGACGCGGCGCTCAGGTTCGCCGGCCGCTGGGCGATGGGAACGGTGAGCTCCTCGTCGGAGGTGAAGACCTCCGGGGGTCGTGGACAGGGGCTGCCGAGGCGGACACGTGCCGCTGGCGACCTGCTTCCCGCTGCCGGCGTGCACGCCGACGGCTGCCCCACCGTGCGAGGACGCCTGCTGGGCAAGCGTGGAAGGAAACACTGCAGATGGGTCTCACCGACCGCCTGCGCAGCGTGGCGGTGCTGGCCGCCGTCGCTGCCGCGACCGTGACGGGAGCCGGGCTCCAGCCCGCGGCGGCGCAGGTCGCACCGGCGTGCCAGCCCTACGGGGCCATCGGCGCCTACTGGCAGGGCGTGGGAGCGGAGAGGTCGTTCCTCGGCACCTGCACCAAGGACGAGCACGCGGTGCCCGGTGGGCGGGCCACCGGCTTTGGCGGAGGCACCGTCTACTGGAGCGCGGTCACCGGGGCGCACAGCGTCAAGGGCCTGATCCGGGACGGCTACACCGCCGCCGGAGCCACCGGCTCGTTCCTGGGCTTCCCCACCACCGACGAGGCCTTCACCCCGCGCGTCTTCGGGGCGTTCAACCACTTCCAGGGCGGCAGCCTGTACTGGTCGCCGGGCACCGGGGTCCGCGAGGTGCACGGCTCCATCCGGGACAAGTGGGCCGCGCTTGGTTGGGAGGGCGGCGCGCTCGGGTTCCCCACCACCGGCGAGGCCGGCACCCCCACCAAGGCGGGCGCGTTCAACCACTTCCAGGGCGGCAGCATCTACTGGTCGCCGGCCACCGGTGCGCACGAGGTGCGCGGCGCCATTCGCGAGCGGTGGGCCGGGCTGGGCTGGGAGACCAGCGCGCTGGGTTTCCCCACCAGCGACGAGTACGTGGTGGCCGAGGGGCGGCGCACCGACTTCCAGGGCGGGTCGGTCATCTGGACCGCGGCCAGCAACACCACCCGGGTGGTGGGTGCGGCCGCCACCCCCAGCCCCCCGCCGGCGGCTGAGTCCAAGGGCAAGCGCGCCCTGGCCGTCGCGCACACCAAGCTGGGCGCCCGCTACGTGTGGGGCGGCAACGGCCCCACCGTGTTCGACTGCTCGGGGCTGACGTCGTGGGCGTTTCGCCAGGTCGGGGTGACGCTGCCGCGGGTGGCGGCCGACCAGGCCAAGGTGGGCACCTACGTGGACAAGAGCAACCTGCAGGCCGGCGACCTGGTGTTCTTCTACAGCCCGGTCACGCACGTCGGCATCTACGACGGCAACGGCAACGTGCTCAACGCCCCGACCGAGGGCCAGGGCGTGCAGTACACGCCGATCAAGTACCTGCCCTACACCACGGCCCGCCGGATGTGACGGACCTGCAGAAACGACGTGAGCCCCGACCGCTTGGTCGGGGCTCACGTCGTTCGTGGCGGAGGATAGGGGATTTGAACCCCTGAGGGCGTTAACCCAACCCGCGTTCCAGGCGAGCGCCATAGGCCACTAGGCGAATCCTCCGAGGGGGACTCTACCGGGCGACGGGCGTCGAACCCAATCGCCCCCTGCGGCTACACTGATCCACGGACCCCGCGCGGCGTCCATCCTGTGAACTCCCCCAGGGCCGGAAGGCAGCAAGGGTCAACGGGCTCTGCCGGGTGCGCGGGGTCCCCTTCATGTCTGGACCATCGGCCACCACGGAAGGGCAACGGGTACATGTCACTGACGACGCTCGGTCAGCACGAGCTCGCGGACCTGCGAGACGCCCAGCGCCCGGCCTACGAGGAGCTCGTCGCCAAGGCGGTGTCGCTCGACCTCACCCGTGGCAAGCCCGGTCCCGAGCAGCTGGACCTGTCCAAGGAGCTGCTGGAGCTGCCCGGCGTCGAGCACCACCGCTCCGCCGACGGCACCGACGTCCGCAACTACGGCGGCCTGCAGGGGCTGCGGGAGATCCGCGAGATCTTCGCCCCGCTCGTGCGCGTCCCCGTCGACCAGCTCATCGCGGCGGGCAACTCCAGCCTGACGCTGATGCACGACTCGATCATCTTCTCGCTGCTGCACGGCACGCCCGACTCCGAGCGCCCGTGGAGCCAGCACCCGCGCGTCAAGTTCCTCTGCCCCGCGCCTGGCTACGACCGGCACTTCGCCATCTGCGAGCGCTACGGCATCGAGATGATCCCCGTGCCGATGCGCGAGGACGGCCCGGACATGGCGCTGGTCTCCCAGCTCGTCGCCGCCGACCCGCTGATCAAGGGCATGTGGCTGGTGCCCACCTACGCCAACCCCACCGGCACGGTCTGCTCGCCCGAGGTCGTCGCGCAGCTGGCGAAGATGCCCACCGCGGCCGCCGACTTCCGGCTGTACTGGGACAACGCCTACGCGGTGCACCACCTCACCGACAGCCCGGCGGAGCCGGTGGACGTGGTGGGCCTGTGCGCCGAGGCGGGCAACCCCAACCGGGTGCTGGTCTTCGCCTCCACCTCCAAGATCACCTTCCCCGGCGCCGGGGTCAGCTTCCTGGGCGGCTCGTCGGCCAACGTGGCCTGGTACCTCAAGCACCTGGCCGCGCAGAGCATCGGCCCGGACAAGGTTAACCAGCTGCGGCACGCGCAGTTCCTGCAGAGCCCGGACGGCGTGCGCGCGCTGATGGAGCGCCACCGCCAGATCCTGGCCCCCAAGTTCGCCCTGGTGCTGGAGATCCTGGAGAACCGCCTCGGTGAGCTCAAGGCCGCCAGCTGGAGCGAGCCCGCCGGTGGGTACTTCGTCAGCCTGGACGTGCTCGACGGCACTGCCTCCCGGGTGATCGCGCTGGCCAAGCACGCCGGCATCGCCATGACCCCGGCCGGTGCGGCCTTCCCCTACGGCGACGACCCGCACGACCGCAACATCCGCATCGCCCCCACCTACCCCGGCGTCGAGGAGCTGCGGGTGGCCATCGACGGGCTGGCCACCTGCGTGCTGCTGGCGGCGGCGGAGAAGCTGCTCAGCTCCTGACCTGACCGCCTGAGCACCCGGGCCCGGCCGAGGTCACAGCGGCGGTGTGCTGCTGCTGACTGATGGCTGTCAGTGCGCGCCGGTACCCTCACCCCGTGGCCCTCTACCGCAAGTACCGTCCGGCGACCTTTGCCGAGGTCGTCGGCCAGGAGCACGTCACCGAGCCGCTCAGCGTGGCGCTGACGTCCGGCCGCATCAACCACGCCTACCTGTTCTCCGGCCCGCGCGGCTGCGGCAAGACGTCCTCGGCCCGCATCCTGGCCCGCTCGCTCAACTGCGAGCAGGGTCCCACGGCCACCCCGTGCGGGGTCTGCGAGTCCTGCATCGGCCTGGCCCCCGGTGGGGCGGGCACCCTCGACGTGGTGGAGCTCGACGCCGCCAGTCACGGTGGGGTGGACGACGCCCGCGAGCTGCGCGACCGCGCCTTCTACGCCCCCGCCTCCTCGCGCTACCGCGTCTTCATCGTGGACGAGGCGCACATGGTCACCACGCAGGGCTTCAACGCGCTGCTGAAGATCGTGGAGGAGCCGCCGGAGCACCTGGTCTTCATCTTCGCCACCACCGAGCCGGAGAAGGTGCTCGCCACCATCCGCTCGCGCACCCACCACTACCCGTTCCGGCTGCTGCCCCCGGCCACCATGCGTGGTCTGCTGGAGCGGATCTGCCAGCAGGAGCAGGTGCAGGTGGACGCCGCGGTGTACCCGCTGGTGATCCGGGCCGGCGGCGGCTCGCCGCGCGACTCCCTGAGCGTGCTGGACCAGCTGCTGGCCGGGGCCGGACCCGAGGGCGTCACCTACCAGCGGGCGCTGGCCCTGCTCGGGGTCACTGACGTCGCGCTCATCGACGACGCGGTGGACGCGCTGGCCGCCGACGACGGGGCCGCGCTGTTCGGCACCGTGCAGACGCTGGTGGACGCCGGGCACGACCCGCGCCGCTTCGCCGTCGACCTGCTCGACCGGGTGCGCGACCTGATCCTGCTGCGCGCGGTGACCGACGCCGGGGAGCGCGGTCTGGTGGAGGCTCCCGGCGACGTGCTGGAGCGGATGCGCGACGAGGCCGAGCACCTGGGCGGGGCGACCCTCGCCCGCTACGCCGAGATCATCCACAGCGGACTGGGCGAGATGCGTGGGGCCACCTCCCCGCGGCTGCTGCTCGAGGTGATGTGCGCGCGGATGCTGCTGCCCTCCGCGTCGGACGCCGAGTCAGCCGTGCTGCACCGCCTGGAGCGGGTGGAGCGGCGCATGGTCATCACCCCGCCCACCGAGGAGACCGACCAGGTCGCCCCCGCCGAGCCGGCGTTCCAGCGGCCCTCCCGCCGCGTCGAGCCGGCCGCCGCGCCCGCTCCCGCCGCCGCGCCGGCTCCCGCTCCTGCGCCTGCGGCCGCCGAGCCCGAGCCTGCGGTGGCCGAGCGTCCGGTCGCCGCGCCCGCACCGGCGGCCGCCCCGCAGCCGGCTGCCGTGCGCCGCCCCGAGCCGGCAGCCGAGTCGGCCCCGGCCGTGCCCCGGCAAGCGCCCACGCCACCGGCAGCCCCACCACCGGCAGCCCAGGCCAAGCAGGCGCAGCCCCCGGCCGCACCCGAGCGCCGGGCACCCGCCCCAGCACCCGCCGCCCCAGCCCCCGCCGCGCCAGCACCGGAGGCGCCCGCGGCTACCGGTCCGGTGGCCGGGCAGCCCGACGCCGCCACCGTGCGCACCGTGTGGTCGGAGGTCCGCTCCGCCGTCCGGGAGCGCAGCCGCACCACCGAGGTGATGCTCTCCAGCGCCACCGTGCGCCGCCTGGACGGCAACACCCTGGTGCTCGGCCACGACTCCGCGCCGCTGGCCAAGCGGCTCACCGAGTCCCGCAACTCCGCGGTGGTCTCCGCGGCCCTGCGCGACGTGCTGGGGGTCGACTGGGTGGTGGTGTGCGAGACCGGTGGCGAGCCGGCCGCTGCCCCGGCGGCGCCGCCCGCCGCCGCGCAGCGCCAGGCCCCCGCCGCCCCGCCGCGCTTCACCCGTCCCTCCGGTGGCTCCACCGGGCAGGCGGCGCCGGCCGACGAGGTGCCGCTGCCCGACGGCCCGAGCGACCCCGACGACCCCGACGACGCAGGGCGCCACGCCCCGGAGCCCGAGCCGCTGGACGAGGAGGCGATGCTCGCCGAGGCCGCCAGCGGCGACCTGGGTGACCCGGCCGGCCGACGTGACCCCGAGGAGGTCGCCCTGGAGCTGCTGGCCGCCGAGCTGGGTGCCCGCCCGCTCGACCCCCGCTGAGCGGCGGGCCGAGCGGACCCTCGCGCCGAGCGGTCCGGCAGGCCGAGCGGGCCGTCAGGCCAGGTGCTTGGCCAGGAACTCCACCGCGCGCGGGTAGGCGTCCATCCGGTTCACCCGCTTGGCCAGCCCGTGACCCTCGTCGGGGTACACCAGCAGGTCGCACTCCACCCCACGGGTGGTCAGCGCGTCGTGCAGCTGCTCAGCCTCGCTGAGCGGCACCCGGGGGTCGTTGGCCCCGTGGATGACCAGCAGCGCGGCCTGGATGTCGTCGATGCGGCTCAGCGGTGACGCCTGCTCGAGGAACTCGCGGTCGTGCTCCAGCGTCCCGTACTCGCGCTCCCGCGCCGCCCGCCGGTACGGCGAGGTGTTCTCCAGGAAGGTCACCAGCGAGGACATGCCCACGATGTCCACGCCGGCGCGCCAGCGCTCGGGCTGGAACGCGCACCCGGCCAGCACCATGTAGCCGCCGTAGGACCCGCCGTAGAGCGCGGCCCGAGCCGGGTCGCAGTCCACGGTGGGCAACCAGTCGTGGATCGCGCCGAGGTCGGCCACCGAGTCCAGCCGCAGGCGCACGTCGTCCAGCGACACCCAGCGCTTGCCGTAGCCGGCCGAGCCGCGCACGTTGGGCACCACCACGGTGTGCCCGGCGGCGGTCAGCGCCACGATGACGGGACTGAACAGCGGGCGGCTCTGCCCCTCCGGGCCGCCGTGCACCACCAGCACCGCTGAGCCGGCCAGCGCCGTCCGTGCCGTCGGGGGATAGGTGAAGCAGGGGATCTGCTCGCCGTCGGCGGCTGGGACCCGGTGCACCTGCGGCACCGACACCGGCCCGTCCAGCGCGGCACCGGAGTCGGTGAGCGCACGGATCTCCGCGGTCGCCACGTCCAGCACCAGCACGTCACCGGGCACCGACGGCGCCGCCAGCGACAGCACCACCGTCGCCCCGTCCGGGCTGAACCGCGGATCGGGGTAGGGCGAGGTGACCACGCCCGGGGTGGGCAGGGCCAGGTCGCGCAGGTGCTCGCCGGTGCGCCCGTCGTGCAGCGCCAGCTCGCTCCAGCCCTCGGCGTTGCGCTCCACCAGCAGGGTGGCGCCGTCGGGGGACAGCCAGCCGGTCAGCTCGTGGTCGTCGTCGGTCACCAGCCACGTCAACCGCTCGTCGTGCACGTCGTAGCGGGCGAGGGCGGCCAGGTCCCGGCCGTGGTTGCTGGTGAGCACGAAGCCCGAGGAGTCCGGCAGCCAGTGGGCGTTCTCGTAGGCCGCGTGCTCGTCGGCGGCGGTGAGCGCCCGCACCCGCTGGTCGGCGGTGACGGCCAGGCTGTCCACCAGCACCAGCTGGGTGGACACCGGCTGCGCCCCCACCAGCAGCACCAGGGTGTAGCGGGAGTCCGGCGACACCGCCACCGAGGAGACGTTGCCACCGCCGGAGTAGACGACCTCCTCGACGCCGCTGCTGACGTTGCGCAGCACCACCTCGAAGTCCACCCCGTTGCCGCGGTTGGTCCGGTAGACCACCCGTCCGGGCAGCACCCCGGCCAGGGAGTGGATGTAGTCCGGGTCGTGCACCAGCGGCGTCAGTCCGAGGCTCCCGTCCTCCCACGCACGGTCGGGGTGCAGCAACGACAGCTGGGCACGCTCGTTGCCGCCGTCGTCGTGCTGCACCACGATGGTGCGCTCCCCGGGCAGGTACCGCCCCGAGCACGACCCGGGCAGGTCGGTGAGCACGGTGGGCGGGCCGTCCGGCGACAGCTCCACCAGCTGGACCGACCCGGAGTCGTCCCAGCCGGCCAGCACGCGGCCGGAGTCGTCGACGTCGAAAGCCCGCCAGGTCCTGACGTCGAGCAGCTCGGTGATCTGCACGGGCTAACCGCTCCACCACGGGCGCAGCGGCACGGCCGCGTCGCCCTTCTCGCCGACCTTGACCGCCAGCACCTGGTGCAGCTGCACCACGTTGCGCTCGAAGCCGAGCCGGGACCCGGCCATGTACAGCCCCCACAGCTTGGCGGTGCCCTCGCCGACCTCGGCCACGCACTCGTCCCAGTGCTCCACCAGGTTGCGGTTCCAGTCGCGCAGGGTCAGCCCGTAGTGCTCCCGCAGGTTCTCCTCGTGGCGCACCTCCAGGCCGACGTCCTGGATCTCGCTGATGATGGTGCCCGAGCCGATCAGCTCGCCGTCGGGGAAGACGTAGCGGTCGATGAACTGGCCGGTCTTCACTCGCCGGTCGTTGTGCGGGCGGGTGATGCAGTGGTTGAGCAGGCGTCCGCCCGGGCGCAGCGTGTCGCGCAGGGTGGCGAAGTAGGCCGGGTACTGGTCGATGCCGATGTGCTCGGTGAGGCCGATGGAGGAGATGGCGTCGAAGCCGGTCTCGGGCACGTCGCGGTAGTCCATGAACCGCACCTCGGCCAGCTCGGTCAGCCCCTCGGCCGCGATCGCCTCGCGCGCCCACTGCGCCTGCTGGGCGGACAGCGTGGCACCGATGGCGTGCACGCCGCGGCGGGCCGCGAAGCGCACCATGCCGCCCCAGCCGCAGCCGATGTCCAGCAGCCGCATGCCGGGCTGCAGGCCGAGCTTGTCGAAGACCAGCTGGTACTTGGCTTCCTGGGCGTCCTCCAGCGAGGTCTGCGGGGTGGCGTAGGTGGCGCAGGTGTAGGTCATGGACGGGCCCAGGACGTGCTCGTAGAAGGCGTTGGAGACGTCGTAGTGCTTGCGGATCGCCTCGGCGTCGCGGGTCCTGGAGTGCCGCAGCCCGTTGGCGATGCGCCGCCAGCGCGGCAAGGTCTCCTGTGGCGGCGGGGCCACCGGCTTGAGCAGCTCCCAGCCCAGCGACCGGGTGATCTGCGCGAGCACGGCGGGCGAGGGGCGCTGCAGCTTGACGTCGTCCATCATCGTGCGCAGCACGGGGTAGGGATCACCCGGGTGCACGCCGCTGATCTGCAGGTCGCCGGCGATGTAGGCGCGGACCATGCCCAGGTCGCCGGGTGCGGTGGCGAGGTAGGTGGTGCCGCGCGGGGCGGTCAGGTGCAGCCCGATCTCGGCGTTCTCGGGTCCGGTGGCGCTGCCGTCGTAGGCGGTGAAGCGCACCGGGACCCGTCCGTCGGCCAGGGTCTCGACGATGTCGGCGAGGTTCATCTTCGGTGCAGGCGTCCGGTGCGACCGGACCGGGGGCTTCCGCAAGGTGGTCATCTGTCCTACTTCCTCCGCACAGCCTTCGCGTAAAGGTCGAGCAGCCTTGACTCGGGGTCGTAGCGCCGCTTGAGCGCCTGGTAGGTGCTGTCGCCGTAGAGCTCGGCGAACGTCTCTGGGGTGTAGTAGGAGTCGGAGTACAACGACTTGTGGCCGTCGAACTCGGTGACGATCTCCTCGATCTTGCGGTTCGTCGCGCCCTCCGGCCCGGCCGGATCCACCGGGACGGACGACCAGAAGCCCACGTTGACGTACGTCCGGCCCGGGTGCAACGGGTACAGCGGCCAGGTGCGCCGGCCGGCCTCGGTGCCGGTGGCCCCAGCGACCTCGCGCAGCCGCAGCGGGCACAGCCACAGCGGCTCGATGGGGATGGTGTCCAGGAACCACCGCAGGAAGTCCGCCGTGCGCTCGATGGGTACCTCGACGTCCTGCACCACGCGCTCGCGCGGGGGCCGGCCCTTGCGGGCCTCCAGCCGGTCGGCCACGTCGTACTTGTGGTCCAGCGCGATCAGCTTCCAGTAGAAGGAGCTGCGCAGCAGTCGCTTGGGCCAGAAGCGGCGGATCGTGGGGTTCTGCGCCCCGAACGCGCGGGAGCACCAGAACCAGTCGGTGTCCCAGCGCCACAGGTAGTCGTGGATGGTCAGCCGGTCGGTGCTGCGCTGCTGGAGGGAGCGGTAGTAGATGTCCCGGCCGGTGTAGTCGCTGACCGGACCCGGCTCGGCGGTGAGGGTGCCCAGGGTCAGGTAGCTCTCCGCGGCGGTGAAGACCACCCCGTCGAGGTAGTCCACCCGCACGCCCTCGTGCTCCCCGGCGGAGGCGATGGCGTCCATCTGCTGCTGCAGCTGGTCGAGGTCGTGCAAGCGCAGGTGCCGCAGCGCCACGTAGGGCTGCACCGGCTCCAGCTCGATGCGCAGCCGGGTGCAGTAGCCGAGCGTGCCGTAGGAGTTGGGGAAGCCGTGGAAGAGGTCGGCGTGCTCGCCGTCGGGCGTCACGGTGAGCACCTCACCCGCACCGGTGAGGATGTCCATCTCCAGCACCGACTCGTGCGGCAGCCCGTTGCGGAAGCTGGTCGACTCGATGCCCAGCCCGGTGACCGCCCCGCCCAGGGTGATCGTCTTCAGCTGTGGCACCACCAGCGGAGCCAGCCCGTGCGGGAGGGTCGCGGCGACCAGGTCCTCGTAGGTGCACATGCCGGCGACGTCGGCGGTGCGGTTCACCGGGTCGACGCGCAGGACGCCGGTGAGCCCGGAGACGTCGAGCCCAGGGGCGTTGGCAGCAGCCCGGGCGCGGAAGAGGTTGGAGGTCTTCTTGGCCAGGCGCACAGTGGCATCGCGAGGAATGGCCCGGTAGGAGGCGATCAGCTGCCGCACGGCGGCGTCGTGGCCGGCGGTGTCTCCCGTGGCGGCGGGCACAGGCGTTTGCACTCGTGTCAGGTTAGACCCGCACGGTGGTCCGGCGCATGTCTCGCGCCGGTGAGTCTCGACCCGCCACCGACGGCGGATGGCACTGCGCGGCCTGCTGCGGACTACCCTCGGGAACCGACAGCCGACCCCCCGCGCTGTCGGCACGAGTCCGGCCTGGACTCGCGTGCGTCTCACCGAGAGGACCTGAATCCGTGCAACCCGGTGGCCAGCCCGACATGCAGCAGCTGATGCAGCAGGCACAGAAGATGCAGGAACAGCTCATGAGCGCCCAGGCCGAGCTGGCGCAGACGCAGATCACCGGCCAGGCCGGCGGCGGCCTGGTGACGGCGACGGTGACGGGCACTGGTGACGTGATCGCCCTCGGCATCGACCCCAAGGTGGTCGACCCCGAGGACGTGGAGACGCTGCAGGACCTGGTGATCGGTGCCATCGCCGACGCCAGCCAGAAGGCGCAGGAGAAGGCGGCCCAGCTGATGGGACCGCTGGCTGGTGGCGGCGGCGGGCTGGGCCTGCCGGGAATGTGAGTGCTCGACCCGAATGTATGAAGGCCCGGTTCAGGACCTGATCGACGAGCTGGGCAGGTTGCCCGGCGTGGGCCCCAAGAGTGCGCAGCGCATCGCCTTCCACCTGTTGACGGTGGAGCCGGCGGACATCGCGCGGCTGCAGGCTGCCCTGCAGAAGGTGCGCGACGGCGTCCAGTTCTGCGTGGTGTGCGGCACCGTCTCGGAGAAGGAGACCTGCCGCATCTGCGCCGACCTGCGCCGTGACCGCAGCATCATCTGCGTGGTGGAGGAGCCCAAGGACGTGCAGGCGGTGGAGCGCACCCGGGAGTTCCGGGGGCGCTACCACGTGCTGGGCGGGGCGCTGGACCCGATGTCGGGGGTGGGCCCCGACCAGCTGCGCATCCGGGAGCTGCTGGCCCGGCTGGGCAACCAGGAGGACGGCGTCGACGTCACCGAGGTGATCATCGCCACCGACCCCAACACCGAGGGCGAGGCCACCGCCACCTACCTGGTGCGGATGATGCGCGACTTCCCGGGACTGAGCGTCACCCGGCTGGCGTCCGGGCTGCCGATGGGTGGTGACCTGGAGTTCGCCGACGAGGTGACTCTGGGCCGGGCGCTGTCGGGTCGCCGGGCGATGTAGCCGCCGGGCGAGGCGGCTGCCGGGTCGGCTCACCCGGTGGCGGGGTGCTCCAGACATGGGTAGCGTTCGAATCTTGCTGGTGGGCCATGCTGAGGGTGCTCGACGGCCCTTTCGCGGTGGTTCGCCTGCAGCTGTGCGTACGCCCGCCCTGCACCCCCCGATGTCGCGGACACCGCGAGATGGAGATGATCGCCTGTGAACGTCTCGAGCTTGGCACTCACTGCGCTGCGCCCGGCCTACACCGCCGTGCGCCTGCCGCTCACGCTGGTGCAGGAGCAGGTGATCGACCGGTTCGTGCCGGCCGGCGCCGAGCCGCGGGCCACCACCTCGCGCCTGCTGGGCACCGCTGACCAGCTGGTGGGCATGGTGCTGCAGGACGAGTCGTTGATCGAGCGTGGCACCCGCCTCAAGGGCGACGGCGAGAAGCCCGCCCCCGCCGACAAGCCCGCGCCCACCCTGCAGGACGCCGCGGCCAAGGCGGCGAGCGCCACCCTGCCCAAGGACGAGCCGCGCCCGGTCCCCACCGCCGAGCCGGTGAAGCCCGCCCCGCAGGTGCGTCCCGCGCCAGTGCTCGACCCGGACGCCCTCACCGAGAAGATCGAGGCGGAGAACGCCCGCGCCGACGCCGCGGCCGCGCTCGAGGCGATCGACCTGGTGCCGGCCGCCCCCGGTGACGAGACCAGCCTGGTGAGCGAGCCTGCCGCGCCTGCCGCGCCTGCTGCGCCGGTGGACAAGGCCACCTTCGCCGAGCTGCAGAAGGAGAAGGCCGACCGTCAGATCGCCGCCGACGAGGCCGCGCGGAAGGCCCGCCAGAGCTAGCCTGACCGCGCCACCCCCGACAGACAGCTGACCCCCGGCGCGAGGCGCCGGGGGTCAGCTCTGTCCTGTGCCGCTCGCGCGGGCGCGGTGGGTGGGTCAGGCCCGGCTGGCCGCCCGGTTCACTGCGGAGAGCACCGCTCGCAGCGAGGCCGTGGTGATGGAGGGCGCGATGCCCACCCCCCAGACGACGGTCTCGCCCACCGCGCACTCCACGTACGCCGCCGCGCTGGCGTCCCCGCCGGCGGACATGGCGTGCTCGGAGTAGTCCAGCACCCGCACGTCGAAGTCCAGCTCACCCAGGGCGTCGACGAAGGCCGCGACCGGGCCGTTGCCGGTGCCGGTGATCTCGTGCTCCGCGCCGTTGAGCAGCACCTTCGCGGTGATGGTGTCCAGCCCGTCGTCGGTCTCGGCGGCGGTGACCTTCTGGCTGATGCGCTCCAGCGGGCTCACCAGGTCCAGGTAGTCCTCGGAGAAGACGTCCCACATCGCCTTGGGGCTGACCTCGCCCCCCTCGTTGTCGGTGACCCGCTGGACGCTCTGGGAGAACTCGATCTGCAGCCGGCGCGGCAGCGTCAGCTGGTGGTCGGTCTTCATGATGTAGGCGACGCCGCCCTTGCCCGACTGCGAGTTGACCCGGATGACGGCCTCGTAGGTGCGGCCCACGTCCTTGGGGTCGATCGGCAGGTAGGGCACCTCCCAGGTGATGTCCTCCACGGTGGAGTCCGCCTCGTCGGCGGCCACCTTCATCGCGTCCAGGCCCTTGTTGATGGCGTCCTGGTGCGAGCCGGAGAAGGCGGTGTAGACCAGGTCGCCACCGTAGGGGTGCCGCTCGGGTACCGGCAGCTGGTTGCAGTACTCGACCGTGCGCCGCACCTCGTCGATGTCGGAGAAGTCGATCTGCGGGTCGACGCCGCGGCTGAGCAGGTTCAGGCCCAGGGTGACCAGGCAGACGTTGCCGGTGCGCTCCCCGTTGCCGAACAGGCAGCCCTCGATGCGGTCGGCGCCGGCCAGGTAGCCCAGCTCGGCGGCGGCCACCCCGGTGCCGCGGTCGTTGTGCGGGTGCAGGCTGAGGATCACCGAGTCGCGCCGCGCCAGGTTGCGGTGCATCCACTCGATGGAGTCGGCGTAGACGTTGGGGGTGGCCATCTCCACGGTGGCGGGCAGGTTGATGATCGCCGGCTGGTCGGGGGTGGGCTGCCAGATCTCGGTGACGGCGTTGCAGATCTCGGCGGCGTAGCCCAGCTCGGTACCGGTGAACGACTCCGGCGAGTACTGCCAGCGCCACTGGGTGTCGGGGTAGCGCTCGGCCAGCCGCAGGGTGAGCTCGGCGCCGTCCGTGGCGATCTTGGTGATGGCCGGACGGTCGGCGCGGAACACCACGCGGCGCTGCAGGATCGAGGTCGAGTTGTAGATGTGCACGATGGCGCGCTCGGCACCCTCGCACGCGGCGAAGGTGCGCTCGATCAGCTCCGGCCGGCACTGGCTGAGCACCTGGATGGTGACGTCGTCGGGGATGGCGTTCTCGGTGACCAGCTCGCGGACGAAGTCGAAGTCGGTCTGGCTCGCGGCCGGGAAGCCCACCTCGATCTCCTTGTAGCCCATGGAGACCAGCAGGTCGAACATCCGACGCTTGCGGGCCGGGCTCATCGGGTCGATCAGCGCCTGGTTGCCGTCGCGCAGGTCCACCGCGCCCCACAGCGGTGCCCGGTCGATGACCTTCTCCGGCCAGGTGCGGTCGGGCAGGGAGATGCGCTCGACCTCGTCGGCGAAGGAGCGGTACCGGTGCGTGGGCATCGACGAGCCACGCTGGGTGTTCCACCGGGGCTGGTCGGCCGGGGCAGGCCGGGACGGGGTGTTGATGCGTCCGGTCCTGGACGCACCGGTGGAGACGAAGGAGTCATGGTTTGGCATGTGCGTGGGGCTCCGAAGGTGTGGCGGGTGATCGACCGGCACGGCGCGTGCGCCAAGAACCCGCGCCGGGGAGCCAGTCTGGACTCAGACCCCGTCGCGGCGGCTAAGCAGGAGCGCACGCTGCATGCCCGCCACGATACCCGCGGGCGCAAGACGTGCCGTGGTGGGCCGCGGCTCGGACGCTAGAGGGCGGTGTGGCGCAGCGCTGCAAGGGGTTCGGAGAACACCGCGGCCAGCGACACCGCGCCGGCGGCCTGCTGCTGGACGTGCTCGCCGGCAGCCGTCACCCGCACGTCGCGCTGCGGTGCAGCCGAGTGCGTGTTGATGGCCGCGGCCACCTCGCGCAGCGTCTGCGGAGCGTCGGTGAAGGCCTGGCCGCCCAGGATGATGTGGTCGGGGTTGATGATGTCGCTGATCAGGCCCACCGCCCGGCCGAGCACCAGGGCGCGCTCGCTGAGCAGGGCCACGGCCGTCGGCTGCCCCGCCGCAGCCTGCTCGTGCAGCTGGGCGATGTCGGTTACCGCCAGGCCCACGGCCACCGCGGCGTCGACCAGCCCGGTGTCACCCACCGCGGCCTCGAGGCGGCCGGTGCGACGGGGGTCCAGCAAGGTGGTGCCACCGGTGGGCAGGTGCCCCAGCGTGCCCGGACCCGACGTGGGGGTGTGCACCGCGCCGTTGATGGTGAGCGACACCCCGACCATCTCGCGGGCGTAGAAGTACAGCGTGGACTCGCGGGGACTGGTCTCCGGCGTGAGCATCAGCTCGGCTGCCGCCATCGCCTCCACGTGCGGGGCCACCGAGACCGGCAGGCCCAGGCTGGCGCTGAGCACCTCCCCGACCGGGGCGTCGGTCCACCCCAGCCGTGGGTGGTCGACCCGGCCGTTGGGGTGCACCCGGCCGCCGATGGCCACGCCGGCCCACAGCACCCGCCGGCTCGCCCATCGGGCCAGGAACCGCTTGGTGCGCAGGCCGATCGCGCGGAGGATCTCGGGCACGCTGGCACCGGGGTCCGGGACCGTGGTCAGCTGCAGTCCACCGATGATGCGTCCGTGCAGGTCGTGCGCGGTCACCACGGTGACCTTGAAGCCGATGTGCAGCCCCACGGTGACGAAGGCGGTGTGGTTGACCTCCACGGGCAGCCGGGGCCGGCCGATGGCCCCCGCGGGGGAGAGGTCGGCACGCTCGCGCAGCAGGCCGGCGGCGAGCAGCGCACCGACCTGGCGGTTGACCGTGGCGCTGCTCAGCCCGGTGGCCGTGGCGACGGCGTCGCGAAACAGCGGTCCCCGCAGGCGGACGGTGCGGAACACCGCGGCAGCGGGCGTGGTGGAGAGCTGCAGCGACGGGGTGCTCACGTGCAGGCGGCGGGTGGCTACGGGTGACGCAGTCGGGCTGGTGGGCTGGTGCAAGGCGGCGGTCATGGGTCCTCAGGGAGCGGCGTGCGACCGCCGGCCCCACGGGGAGCTGGCGGCTCCGCTCGGGGTGCGACGACTGGTCGCGGGGGAGGGATGGGCGAGGTCGGGCGGCTGTGTGGTGCCGAGGGCACTCAGCAGCAGCCGGGACAGTGCGCCACTCGGTCTCCGAGCGCTCGCGGTCGAGGCAGCCGGCACCCCAGCGCGACGGTCACGTAGGTGACGCGCACGGGGTTCCAGGACATGGCAGCGAATCTAGCAGCGATTGGCGCTACAGGTGCAGGTCACGCGGGCGGATCAGCACCGTCGCGACCACGCTGATCACCGAGGTGGCCACCAGGAACCCGCAGGCCAGCCACGGCGCCCCGTTGGTGGCCGCGATCAGCGAGGTGAGGATCAGCGGGGTGAGGCCCGAGGCGTAGATGCCGGAGAACTGGTACACCACCGACAGGCCGGTGTAGCGGATCTCGGTGGGGTACAGGCTGGCGTAGAGGGTGCCCTGGGCGCCGTAGAACAGCGCGTGCACGATGCCGAACACCAGGATCAGGCCCAGCCCGAACAGCGCCAGGTTGCCCGTGTGGAACAGCGCGAACACCGGGAACACCAGCACGCCGTAGGCGGCGATGCCGGCCAGGTACACCCGCTGGGCGCCGTGGCGCTCCACCAGCAGCCCGGAGACCGGCAGCAGCACGGCCATCACCAGCGAGGCCACCGTCACCGCCAGCAGCACCGACACCTTGTTCATGGCCAGCGTGCCGGTGGCGTAGGTGATGGCGAAGACGCCCCAGGTGTTGAACGCCGCGCCCTCGCCCCACCGGGACAGCAGCCCGAGGATGCTGTTGCGGATGTTGCGGCGGCCGGTGAAGACCTGCTTGAACGGCGCGGTGGAGCGCTGCTGCAGGTGCTCGACCTCCCGGAAGGCGGGGGTCTCCTCCACCGCCAGGCGGACCACGATGCCCACCACCACCAGCACCAGGCTCAGCAGGAACGCGATGCGCCAGCCGTAGCTGAGGAACTGCTCCTCGTCGAAGACCACCTGCAGCAGCGCGAACACCCCGGTGCCCAGGGCCAGGCCCAGGGCCAGGCCGATCTGGGGGATGGAGCCGAAGCGGCCCCGCTTGCCCGGCGGGCTGTGCTCCACCGCCAGCAGCACCGCGCCGGCCCACTCCCCACCGAGGGCGAAGCCCTGCAGCACCCGCAGCAGCAGCAGCAGGATGGGTGCCAGCACGCCGATCTGGGCGGTGGTGGGCAGCACGCCCATCAGGGCGGTGGCCACGCCCATCAGCACCATGGTCAGCGCCAGGGTCTTCTTGCGGCCGATGCGGTCGCCGACGTGGCCGAAGACCACCCCGCCGACCGGGCGAACCACGAAGCCGACCGCGAAGGTGGCGAAGGCGAGCATCGTGCCCACGGTGGAGCTGGTGTCGGGGAAGAAGATCTTGTTGAAGACCAGGCTGGCCGCGGTGGCGTAGAGGAAGAAGTCGTACCACTCGATGGTGGTGCCGAGCAGGCTGGCAGCCACGACGGTGCGCAACCGCTTGCGCCGGTCCTCGGCGCTCTCGTCCGCACCTCCCGGCGTCGGCTGGACGTCGGACAGAGTGGTCATGCGCAGCCAATCGCGGGGGTGGTTCGGGCAGGGAAGGGCGACGCTAACGTGGTCGCTGCCGCCGGCGTCGAGTTCAAATCACGCAGAGAAAAACTGCGTGCAGAGGTGCGCGGCCGCGCTGAGATGCTCTTGACTGGGCTAGTTCTGACCCGTCGTCGAAGAGGCCCTGATGTCGCTGCGCTTCCACTGGTTCCTCCCCACCTACGGGGACTCCCGCAACCTGATGGCCGGGGGCCACGGCAGCTCCATGTCCGGGGACCGACCCGCGACGCTGAAGTACCTGAACCAGATCGGCGCGGCTGCGGAGACCAACGGCTTCGAGGCGGTGCTCACCCCCACCGGGCAGTGGTGTGAGGACGCGTGGCTGACCACGGCGATGATGATCGACGCCACCGAGACGCTGAAGTTCCTGGTCGCGCTGCGCCCGGGCCTGATGAGCCCCACGCTGGCCGCGCAGATGGCGGCCACGTTCCAGTGGCAGTCGCAGGGCCGGCTGCTGCTCAACGTGGTCACCGGCGGGGAGTCCGCCGAGCAGCGCACCTACGGCGACTTCCACGACAAGGAGCAGCGCTACGCCCGGTGCGGGGAGTTCCTCGACGTCATCCGCCGACTGTGGGCCAACACCGGCCCGGTCACCTTCTCCGGCGAGCACGTGCAGGTGGAGAACGCCGTGCTGGGCCGCTTTCCCGACCCGGTGCCGCCGATCTTCTTCGGTGGGTCGTCCCCGGCGGCGGGCACGGTGGCCGCGCAGTTCGCCGACGCCTACCTCACCTGGGGTGAGCCGCCCGCCGCGGTCGCCACCAAGATCGACTGGATCCGCGGGCTGGCACAGGCGCAGGGGCGCACCCTCGACTACGGCATCCGGCTGCACGTGATCAGCCGCGACACCGCCGAGCAGGCCTGGGCCGAGGCCGGCCGCCTGCTCGGCGCGCTCGACCCGGAGACGGTGGCCACGGCCCAGCGCAACCTGGCCCGCTCGGAGTCAGAGGGTCAGCGCCGGATGCTCGAGCTGCACGGCGGCGGGTCCAGCTACACCGGCAGCGGCGACGCCCGCGCCCTGGAGATCTCGCCCAACCTGTGGACCGGCGTGGGCCTGGTGCGTGGTGGGGCGGGAACCGCGCTGGTGGGCTCGCACGAGGAGGTGGCCGAGCGCATCGCGGAGTACGCCGCGGTGGGTTGCGACCACTTCATCCTCTCCGGCTACCCCCACCTGGAGGAGACCTACCAGTTCGGCGAGGGCGTGCGCCCGGTCCTGGAGCGCCGTGGCCTGCTCACCCCTCGCGCCCTGGACGGCTCCCAGGTGGTGCGCACCCCGTTCATCTCCGGCGACCCCGCGCCCGCAGGCGCCTCCTGAGCGGTTCGAGAGTTCAAATCAGCGTGCGGCCAACCCTTGGCGGGAGAGCGCTCAGCGGGTGACCTGGAGGGCGGTCCCACCCGCACCCCGAAAGGTCGCACCATGACGCTCGCCGACCACACCCGCACCAGCACCGCCGCCACCGACCTGCGCGTGGTGAAGCTCGGCGCCCACATCGGGGCCCGGGTGGAGGGGGTGGCGCTGGGCGGTGACCTGGATGCGGCGACCGTGCGCGCGATCAACCGGGCCCTGCTGGAGCACGAGGTGCTGTTCTTCCGCGGCCAGCACCACCTGGACGACGCGGGCCAGCGGGCGTTCGCCAGCCTGCTCGGCGTGCCCACCGCGGCACACCCCACGGTGACCTCGCTGGGAGCAGACGTGCTGCCCATCGACTCCGAGCACGGCACCGCCAACAGCTGGCACACCGACGTCACCTTCGTCGACCGCGTGCCCAAGGCGTCGGTGCTGCGGGCGATCGCCCTGCCGCCCTACGGCGGCACCACCACCTGGGCCTCCACGGTGGCTGCCTACGCGCAGCTGCCCGCCCCGCTGCGGGCACTGGCCGACACCCTGTGGGCGGTGCACACCAACGTCTACGACTACGCGGCGGAGGCCGCCGAGCAGGTGCGCAGCGCCGCGGTGGCCGCCCACCGCGCGGAGTTCCAGTCCTCCTACTACGAGACGGTGCACCCGGTGGTGCGGGTGCACCCGGAGACCGGCGAGCGGTCGCTGCTGCTGGGCCAGTTCGTCAAGGCCCTGGTGGGGCTGGGCACCAAGGAGTCCCAGGCCGTCTACACGCTGCTGCAGGACCGCATCACCCGGCTGGAGAACACGGTGCGCTGGAGCTGGGAGCTCGGCGACGTGGCCCTCTGGGACAACCGCAGCACCCAGCACTACGCGGTGGCCGACTACGACAACCAGTACCGCCGGCTGCACCGAGTGACCCTGGCCGGCGACGTTCCGGTGAGCCCGAGCGGTGAGCACAGCCGAGTGGTGGCCGGCGACGCCTCCCGCTACTCGCCCGTGGTGGCGCCCTGAGATCCTTCGTGGACAGCCGCCCACACCCTTCCTGAACAGGGCACACGCGGTCGCCGAACAACCTCGCTGCGGTGCGAGCGCCACCGCCGCCGCGCGGCATCGGTAGAGTCGGCCCGGACATTCACCCTGAGCTCGACCATTCCAGGAGGTTGACGGCGTGGCGCTCGTCGTGCAGAAGTACGGCGGATCATCGGTCGGCAGCGCCGAGCGGATCCGACGCGTGGCCGAGCGGATCGTCGACCGGAAGAAGGCTGGCGACGACGTGGTCGTGGTGGTGTCCGCCATGGGCGACACCACCGACGAGCTCCTCGACCTCGCCCGCCAGGTGTCCCCGGTGCCCCCGGCCCGCGAGATGGACATGCTGCTCACCTCTGGCGAGCGCATCTCCAACGCGCTGGTGGCCATGGCCATCCACTCCCTCGGTGCCGAGGCCCGCAGCTTCACCGGCTCCCAGGCCGGCGTCATCACCGACGGCTCGCACGGCAAGGCCCGCATCATCGACGTCACCCCGGGCCGGGTCCGCGCCGCGCTGGACGAGGGCTCGATCGTGCTGGTCGCCGGGTTCCAGGGCGTGAGCCAGGACAGCAAGGACGTCACCACCCTGGGACGCGGCGGGTCGGACACCACCGCCGTGGCGCTGGCCGCAGCGCTGGAGGCCGACGTCTGCGAGATCTACACCGACGTCGACGGCGTGTTCTCCGCCGACCCGCGCATCGTCCCGGACGCCAAGCGCCTCGAGTCCGTCACCTACGAAGAGATGCTGGAGATGGCCGCGGCGGGCACCAAGGTGCTGATGCTGCGCTGCGTGGAGTACGCCCGGCGCTACAACGTTCCCGTGCACGTGCGTTCCTCCTACTCGACCAAGCCGGGCACCGTGGTGTCCGGATCGATTAAGGACATTCCATTGGAGCAGGCAATTCTCACCGGCGTCTCGCACGACCGGTCCGAGGCCAAGGTCACCGTCGTCGGTCTGCCGGACAGCCCCGGCAAGGCCGCGCAGGTCTTCCGTGCCGTCGCCGACGCCGAGATCGACATCGACATGGTGCTGCAGAACATCTCCGGCGCCTCCACCGGAACCACCGACATCACCTTCACGCTGCCGCGCAGCGACGGCCCCACCGCCGTGGAGAAGCTGACCAAGCTGCAGGCGGAGATCGGCTTCACCCAGGTGCTCTACGACGACCACGTGGGCAAGGTGTCGCTGATCGGGGCCGGCATGCGCAGCCACCCCGGCGTCACCGCCACCTTCTGCGAGGCGCTGGCCAAGGCAGGGGTGAACATCGACATCATCTCCACCTCGGAGATCCGCATCTCGGTGCTGTGCAAGGACACCCAGCTCGACGACGCGGTGCAGGCCATCCACGGCGCCTTCGAGCTGGGCGGCGAGGACGAGGCCGTGGTCTACGGGGGCACGGGCCGATGAGCGCCCACGACTCGGGTGCCGGCCTGCGCGTCGGCGTGGTCGGCGCCACCGGGCAGGTCGGTGCCGTGATGCGCCGGCTGCTGGACGAGCGTGACTTCCCGCTGGCGGAGCTGCGCTTCTTCGCCTCCGCGCGCTCGGCGGGCACCAAGCTGCCGTGGCGGGACGGGGAGATCGTGGTGGAGGACGCGGCCACCGCCGACCCCAGCGGGCTCGACGTGGCGCTGTTCTCCGCCGGAGCCACCACCTCCCGGGCGCAGGCACCGCGCTTCGCCGCTGCCGGCGTCACCGTGGTGGACAACTCCTCGGCGTGGCGCCGTGACCCCGAGGTGCCGCTGGTGGTCAGCGAGGTCAACCCGCAGGACCTGCAGAACCTGCCCAAGGGCATCATCGCCAACCCCAACTGCACCACCATGGCCGCCATGCCGGTGCTCAAGGTGCTGCACGACGAGGCCGGTCTGCGCCGCCTGGTGGTCAGCACCTACCAGGCGGTCTCCGGCAGCGGCCTGTCCGGCGTCGCCGAGCTGGAGTCGCAGGTGCAGGCCGTGGCGGCCGACGCCGCGCAGCTCACCCACGACGGTGGCGCGGTGGAGTTCCCCGCCCCGGACAACTACGTCGCCCCGATCGCGTTCAACGTGCTGCCCATGGCCGGCAAGCTGGTCGACGACGGCTCCTTCGAGACCGACGAGGAGCAGAAGCTGCGCCACGAGAGCCGCAAGATCCTCGGCATCCCCGAGCTGCTGGTGTCCGGCACCTGTGTGCGGGTCCCGGTGTTCACCGGCCACTCGCTGTCCATCAGCGCGGAGTTCGACCGGCCGCTGTCGGTGGAGCGGGCGCGGGAGCTGCTGGCTGACGCTGCGGGAGTGCAGCTGGTCGACGTGCCCACCCCGCTGGCTGCCGCCGGCGGCGACGTGAGCCTGGTCGGCCGGTTGCGCCAGGACGAGGGCGTGCCCGACGGGCGGGGACTGACCCTGTTCGTCAGCGGCGACAACCTCCGCAAGGGTGCCGCGCTGAACACCGTGCAGATCGCGGAGCTGCTCGCTGCCGCAGGCTGAGTCGCCCCCCGGGGGGTGTGGACCGTGAGGACAGACTTGCACGGTTCCAGAGAGACGCGGACACTCGGGCAGATGGACCTGCAAACCGCTCACCTCGACCCTCGCGCCATGCTGCGCCAGGTGGGGCTGCGGGTGACCGCTCCCCGGGTGGCGGTGCTGACCGCGCTGCAGGAGCACCCGCACTCGACCGCCGACATGGTGGCCTCGTGGGTGCGTGAGGCACATGGTCGCGTCTCCACCCAGGCCGTCTACGACGTGCTGCGGGTCTGCGTGCAGCACGGACTGGTCCGACGCATCGAGCCGGCCGGGTACCCGGCGCTGTACGAGACCAGGGCCGGGGACAACCACCACCACCAGGTGTGCCGGTCCTGTGGTGCGATCGCCGACATCGACTGTGCCACCGGCGCGGCGCCCTGCCTGACACCCTCGGAGGACCACGGCTTCGTCGTGGACGAGGCAGAGCTGGTCTTCTGGGGCTGCTGCGCCGCCTGCCAGGCTGCGAAGGTCTAGCGCCCTGCCTCGCTGCCCAGCGGCCGGCCCGGCTGCTGCCGGGCGAAGCCGACCACCTGGGCAGCCAGCAGCCCCAGGTTGTTCGCCACGGTGGCGTCGCTGACTCCGCCGTCGTCGTCGAAGCGGGCGACGGCGGAGTTCACGGCCGCCCCCAGCGGGGTGGGCCAGCCGCGCAGCGCGTGCACCACCGACCGCAGCGCGGTCAGCGTGGTGACCGAGGCCTGCCAGCCGTAGGCGGTGGCCACGCAGCCCACCGCCCGCCCGTCCAGGTAGGGGCGGGCGTCCTGGCGCAGGTCCTCCACGTAGTCCAGGGCGTTCTTGACCAGACCGGAGATCGTCCCGTGGTAGCCGGGGCTGGACAGCACCACGCCGTCGGCCTCGCGCACCGCGTCCACCAGGGCGCGGGCGGCGTCGGTGCGCTCGGTGAGGGCGGGATCGTAGAACGGCATCACCAGGTCGGCGCCGGTGACGACGGTGGTCTCCGCGCCCAGCTCGCGCGCGGCGGCCAGCACCACCCGCAGGGCCCGCTCGCTCTGCGACCCGCTGCGGGTGGAACCGCCGATGCCCACGATCCTCAGCGGCGACTGGATCTGCGACGCCTGGTTCTGCGACGCCTCGTTCTGCGGTGTGCTGCTCTGTGGTGTGCTGCCCTGGGCCACGCTGGTCCCCCCTCGCCCGGTGCTGACCAGGGAACCACACCGCGGAGGCCGCCGACAGGTGTGAGCCGAGTCAGCCGAGGCCGAGCATCCGCCGGGCGAAGTCCACCTCGGTGGCCACGTGCTGCACCAGCTCGGCCACCACCAGCGACCCGTGCCCGGCGTCGTAGCGGACCATCTCGTAGCGCTTGCCGCCGGCAGCCAGGCCGTCCAGGTAGTTGTCCACCTGGCGGATGGGGCAGCGCGGGTCGTTCTCGCCGGCCAGGATCAGCACCGGGGCGCGCACCGCGTCGACGTAGGTCAGCGGGGAGCACTCGGCGTAGAGCTCGGGCAGCTCCTCGGGGGAGCCGCCGAACAGTGCGCGGTCGTAGGCGCGCAGCGGCTCCATCTCGTCGGCGAAGGCCGCCAGGTAGTCGGCCACCGGCACGCCCGCGATGACTGCCGCCCACCGGTCGGGCTGGGTGCCCGCGGCCAGCAGGCTCAGGTAGCCGCCCCACGACCAGCCCTCCACCACGCACCGGTCCGGGTCGGCCAGCCCGGAGGCCACCGCCCAGTCCTGCACGGCCGCGACGTCGGCCAGCTCGGTGAGGCCGGGACGTCCCTCGATGGCGTCGCGCCAGGCGCTGCCGTAGCCGGTGGAGCCGCGGTAGTTCACGTGCACCACCGCGAACCCGGCGTCCAGCCAGGTGGCCCGCATCGCGGAGTAGCGGTCCTCGTCAGCAGCGTGCGGCCCGCCGTGCAGGCTGAACACGGTGGGCAGCGGGCCGTCGGCGCCGGCCGGGCGGGCCACGAGGGCGTGCACGTCGCCCACCCAGGCGTCCTCCAGCGGCTGCGAGGCGGGCGCGGGGTCGGCGTCGG
The DNA here is from genome assembly GCF_004006015.1 of Rhodococcus sp. X156. Classification (NCBI taxonomy): domain Bacteria; kingdom Bacillati; phylum Actinomycetota; class Actinomycetes; order Mycobacteriales; family Nocardiaceae; genus Rhodococcus; species Rhodococcus sp. X156. The sequence goes on from NZ_CP034766.1 coordinate 260,956, forward strand.
GCGGGGTGAGCAGCACGGCGTCGGTGCCGTCGGCGTAGCGCACCCGCACCATGGACGGCTGCTCGGCGCTGGACCAGGAGTACTCCACCGAGGCGTCCGGGCGGGCGTCGGCGCCGCCGATGCTGCCGGGCGGGGTGTCCAGGTCCGACAGCGCACCGGTGATGAGGTCGTAGCGGTGCAGCGTGGAGCGCCCGGCGTGGGTGTGCACCACCACCAGGGCGGTGCCGTCGAGGTAGAAGTCGCCGCTGAGGTCGCCCGGCAGGTCGATGGCCAGCTCGGTCTGCTCGCCGGTGGCCACGTCCCAGATCACGAGCTCGTCCCGGCCCCGGCGCTCGTGGTTGACCAGCAGCCGGGTGTCGCCCTCCACCGGGGCGAAGGCGAGCGCGTCCAGGCCCTTGCCCTCGCCGTCGTGCAGCTCGGCCACCGTCTCGGTCACCGAGCCGTCGGCGGCCAGCCGGAACACCCGCAGCGCGGGGTGGCGGGAGTCGCCGTGCTCGGAGTGGTGGATGGCCAGCAGCGTCTCGTCGCGCGAGAGCGCGCCGGTGCCCGCGTCCTGGGCGTGGGCGTAGACCACCTGGGTGGCTGCCGCGCGGGTGCGGTCCGCGGTGGCCCAGATGGTGGTGCCCTCGTCGGTCGAGGCGGCGATGGCGGTGATCTTGCTGCCCAGCTCCAGTCCCGCCGGGTACCCGGCGGTGGTGCCCGCGACCGCTTGCTGCGGGGTCCAGTCGGTGGGTCGGCCGGCGAAGGGCTCCGCCACCCAGTGCCCGAACTCGTCGCCGTCGGTGTCGTCGAACCACCACACGTGGGCGCCGTCCGGGCTGATGGTCGCTCCGTGCGTGCCCGAGGGGCGGTCGGTGACCTGGCGACGCAGGTCGGTGAGCCGGTCCCAGGTGTAGATCTCCCAGGTCCCGGAGGCGTTGGAGGAGAACACGTTGCGGTCGGGAGCGTGCAGCGCCCAGTCCGGCAGGCTGATCCGTGGGGCGGTGAACCGGGCCCGCCAGCGTGCCTCGGCCGCGGGGTCGTCGAACAGGGTCTCGGGCACGGGTGCTGCGGGATGCTGGGTCGTCACCCCCGCGATGATGCCAGCCGCGATGCACCCCATCCCCGCGCAGTGCGGGAGCCGGTCAGCGGAGGACGTCCCAGACGTTCTTCTGCACACCGTTGGCGTAGACCTCGTGCTCGACGAGCGCCAGCTTCTGGGCGTCCTTGTCCGCCGGGCTGAAGAGCCGCTTGCCGGCTCCGAGCAGGAGCGGGAAGACGAGCAGATGGTATCGATCCACCAGCCCGGCGTCGGAGAGAGCGTGGTTCAGCGACGCGCTGCCGTGGACGATGATCGGGCCGCCCTCGGTCTCCTTCAGCGCGGCGACCTCCTCGGGCGAGCGCAGGATCGTGGTCTCGCCCCAGCCTGACGCCAGCTGGTCCTCGGTCAGCGTGGTGGAGACGACGTACTTCGGCATCACGTTGTAGTCAGCGAAGTCCTCCATGTCGGGCCACACCGGACTGAACGCCTCGTAGCTGGTCCGGCCCAGCAGCATCGCAGTGGCTTCCTCCTGCTCCCGGCCCTTGATCTCGTACGCCTCGGGGAGGAACTCCACGTCCTTGAAGCTCCACCCGGCGTTGCGGTAGCCGGGTTCGCCGCCCGGGGCTTCCATGACGCCGTCGAGCGAGAGGAAGGCGGTGCTGATCAGGGCGCGCATGGGTGGTCCCTCCGTGTTGTCGTGTCCTCCTGCCTTCTGACTGCGGCTGACCGGCAAACTCATCGGTCACCGTGGGCTGTGGGCTGGCTCACCAGGGACGGTGGGTGAACCAGGCATGATGTGGCGCATGAGTGAGAAAACCGTTCTCCGTGGCACCGTCGTCCTGGCCTCCGGGGTGCTGGCCGCGGCCGTGCTGGCCGGCTGCGGGTCCGACACCAGCTCGCTGGACGGGGAGGGCCCCACCAGCGCCCTGCCCGCCACCACCCAGGACGCTGCGACGGCGACCGCCGCACCCAGCCCGGACGCCAGCAGCACCACGGCGGGCGTGCCCACGCCCACCGCGGCCGGCGAGGCCACCCCCGGCGCTCCGGCGACCGGTGGGTCCACCGGCACGGCAGCACCGGGCGCAGCTCCGGGCCCGGGTGGCACCGGGCCGGGTGGAGCCGGGAGCGCCCGCACCGGCAGTCCCGCAGCCCCGGCCGCTCCCCCGGCCAGTGGTCAGGCCGTCAGTGCCTACGCCAACCAGGTGTGCGGCGCGGTCACCCCGCTGTACTCGCTGAAGGAGCGCTACCAGAATCCCGACCTCTCCGGGATCACCAACGGACAGCAGGCCAAGGACCTCGCGGTGCGCATCCTGGGCGAGGCTGTCGCCCAGGGCAACGCCTCGCTCAGCGCGGTGAGCTCGCTCGGCCCCGCCCCGGACGCCCAGTCCGCCGCGGGCATCGCCGGCTTCGCCCAGGCCCTGCGCGCGGGCGTCGGATCCGCCCAGACGTACCTCGGCCAGGCTCGTGCGGTCGACCCCAACAACCCGCTGGCCCTGGTCAGCCTGGCGCAGCAGGCCCGGCAGCAGGTGCAGACCACCGCGAGCTCTGGGGTGGCGTCACTGCGCTCGGGCAGCAGCCCGGCGATGCTCTCGGCGCTGCGGGCCAGCCCCGGCTGCTCCGCCCTGGGCCTGTAGCCAGCAGAAACAGCAGAGGCCCTGGCCGGCGAACCGGCTAGGGCCTCTGCGTACTGCACTGGTCGGGGTGACAGGATTTGAACCTGCGCCCTCTTCGTCCCGAACGAAGCGCGCTACCAAGCTGCGCCACACCCCGGTGCGGCTCGCCAAGTCTAGCGGATGTTCCTGGCGTCGTTGACCGGGTACCCCCTAGACGGTCCGCCCTACGACGTGGCGGCCGGCTCTTCCGGCCAGCGCCGCTCGATCTCCTCGAGCGTGGTGCCGTAGATCGCCCCGACCCAGATGCGCAGCAGGGCGTCCGCCGCGTCCTCGGGGGCCACCGCGGGGTGGGCCACGCCGTACCAGCGGATCAGGGTCGACTCGGTGAGCAGCGTCAGGGCCTGGGCGACCAGGTCGGCGTTGCACTCCGGGGCACGGCCGGCGGCGATCTCCTCGCGGATGCGCCCGGCGGTGGCTGCAGCGAAGCGATCCTCCACCTCCGTGCGGCCCTCCTTGATGGCGGTCTCGTGGTAGGAGGCCTCCACCAGCGCGTTGATCAGCGTGCCGTGCTCGCGGTACAGCGCGACCAGCCCCTCGATGGCCTGGCGGGAGATGGTGGCGGGGCTGCCCTCCCCGGCCAGCCACTGCGCGCGGTCGCTGCGCTCGGCCAGGGTCACCGTCACCGCCGCACCCAGCTGGGCCAGCAGGTCGAGCCGGTCGGTGAAGTGCACGTAGAACGAGGGGCGGGACAGCGTGGTGCACGCCATCACCCGGTCGATAGTCAGGTCGTGCCAGGGGTTGTCGCGAAGAAACTCCTCGGCGCCCGCCAAGATCTCCTTGCGCGCGTCTTCCGGCGCCCTACGGCGCCGCACCTTCGTGGGGCGCTGCTGAGGAGTCACCGTTGAAGTGTAGATCGTCAATAGCGCTCTGCCCCGCATGCGCAGCTCCACCTCGCGAGGCGGGAACCAGGGTGAGCAGGCTCGCCTCGGGGCGGCACGCGAAGCGCACCGGCGCGTAGGGCGAGGTGCCCAGCCCGGCGGAGACGTGCAGCCAGGTGTGCGCCCCCCAGTGCGAGGCACCCTTGGCCCGGCTGCTGTCCAGCTCGCAGTTGGTGACCAGGGCACCGTGGAAGGGGACGCACAGCTGCCCGCCGTGGGTGTGCCCGGCCAGCACCAGGTCGTACCCGTCGGTGGCGAAGGCATCCAGCACGCGGGGCTCGGGGGAGTGCGTCAGGCCCAGCCGCAGCTCCACCTCGGTGGGGGCCCGGCCGGCGATGGTGGCGTACCGGTCGCGCTCGATGTGCGGGTCGTCCACCCCGGCGGCGGCGACGCGCACCCCGGCCACCTCGAGCTCGCGGCGCACGTGGGTGAGGTCCAGCCAACCGCGCTCGGTGAACGCCGCCCGCAGGTCCTGCCAGGGCAGCGCGACACCGTGCACCCGCTTGTGGTTGGTGCGGAAGTACTTGAACGGGTTCTTCGGCTGCGGCCCGAAGTAGTCGTTGCTGCCGAAGACGAACAGGCCGGGCCGGTCGAGCAGCGGTCCGAGGGCCTGCACCACGGCGGGCACCGCGCTGGGGTGGGCGAGGTTGTCGCCGGTGTTGACCACCAGGTCGGGGTTGAGCTCGTCGAGGGCGCGCACCCACGCCTGCTTGCGGCGCTGGTTGGGCATCATGTGCAGGTCGGACAGGTGCAGCACCCGCAGGGTCGGCGACCCCGGGTCCAGCACGGGCAGGGTGACCTCGCGCAGCGCGAAGGCGTTGCGCTCGATGCCCGCGGCGTAGCCGACGCCTGCGGCGACGGTTCCTGCGGCGGCCAGGGCGACTAGCGGGGTGCGGGAGCTGGGGGACACACCTTTAGGGTACGACGCCCCCTTTGCCGCGTAACGTCAGAGCACATGGCAGAGCTGAAGCAACGCATCAAGGCAGACCTCACGACGGCGATGAAGGCCAAGGACGCGCTCACCGTGTCCACGCTGCGAATGGTGCTCTCGGCGCTGCAGTACGAGGAGGTGTCGGGCAAGCAGGCCCGCGAGCTCACGGACGAGGACGTGCTGCGGGTGCTGGCGCGGGAGTCCAAGAAGCGCGGCGAGTCGGCCGAGGCGTTCGACGGGGCCGGGCGAGGCGAGCTGGCGGACAAGGAGCGCGCCGAGGCGCAGGTGATCGACGCCTACCTGCCCACCCAGCTCAGCGACGCCGAGGTGGACGACGTGGTGGCGCGCGCGGTGGCAGCGGTGGCGGAGACCACCGGGGAGCAGCCCGGGCAGCGCCAGATGGGGCAGGTCATGAAGGAGGCCGGCGCGCTGGCCGCGGGCCGGGCCGACGGCAAGCGGCTCTCCGCCGCGGTGCGGGCGGCGCTGGCGGGCTGAGTCGCGACCGGCGGACCTCCGCCAAGACCCGAGAACCGCCGAGGGCAGAGAAGACGCGAGGCGCGTCCCCAGTGGGGACGCGCCTCGCGTGGCGTTCGGGGACGGCCTAGCCGGGCGGGATGCCCGGGATGACCACGCCGGGCGGCAGCACGATCGGCGGCACTCCCGGCACCGGAACCTGGATGGTCTGCTGGGGAGCAGACCCACCCGAGCCGCTCGAGCCACCCGGGGACGACGACGCCGACCCGGGGGCCGACCCGGGTGCCGGCGACGTCGACCGGCCGGAGGGGGCCTGTCCGGTGCTCACCGACAGGGTGACCGTCGAGCCGGGCTGGGCGGTGCCGGTGACGCTCTGGTCCACCACGGTGCCCTTGGTGGAGCCGTTGGGCTGATCGGTCTGGGCCACCTTGAAGCCAAGATCGGTGAGCCGCTTGGACGCGTCGCCGACGGTCAGGCCCTTGACGCTGGGCACGGCGCCCTTGCCGCTGCCGTTCAGGTACTTCTCGTCCACCGGGGGCAGCACCACGGGCCCGTAGTTGAGGGCGATCGGCTTCATCGCCGCGAACCAGGTGCGCGCGGGTTCCTGACCACCGGTGAGGTCGGGCTTGACGCAGCTGCGCAGCGGGTCGTGGCAGATGCCGCCCGGGTTGCCGGAGTCGTCGAACACCAGGTTGGCCCCGGCCAGGGTGTTGGTGAAGCCGAGGAACGCTGAGGAGTACTCGCGGTCGGTGGTGCCGGTCTTGGCTGACATCGGCAGGTCCCAGCCGACGGTCTTGGCCGCACCCGCCGCGGTCCCGATGGTGTCGTCCTTGCTCATCGCGTTGGCCAGGGCGTGCGCCAGGCCGGGCTCGACCACCTGCTCGCAGGCGGGGGAGCTGACCTTGACCGGCTGCCCCTTGGAGTCGGTGATCGAGTCGATCGGGTTGGGCGGGCACCACACCCCGCCGGAGGCGATGGTGGCCGCCACGTTGGCCATCTCCAGCGGGTTCACCTGCACCGGGCCCAGGGTGAAGGACGCGGAGCCCTCCGCCTTCAGCTTCTCCGCGATGGAGATGTTCGGGGTGGCCGGGCTGGCGGGGGTGGTGGCGTAGGAGCGCAGGCCCAGCTTCACCGCCATGTCCACCGTCGGGGCGACGCCGGTGGCGGCGATCAGCTTGACGAAGGCGGTGTTGGGGGAGAAGGCCAGGGCGTCGGTCACCGTGTACTTCAGCTTGTAGGACTCGTTGTAGTTCTTGACGCAGTAGTCCTTGCTGCCGTCCTCGCAGCCACCCACGCCAACCCCGCTGACCCGCACGGTCTGCGGGGAGTCGAGCACGGTGTTGATGCCCATGCCCTGTTCCATCGCGGCAGCCGTGGTGAACACCTTGAAGATCGATCCCGCGCCGTCGCTCTCCAGCGTGTGCGTCTGCGGGAAGGAGGTCTCCTTCCGGGCGGAGTCCAGGCCGTAGGTACGGCTGCTGGCCATCGCCAGCACCTTGTGGTCGGTCTGGCCCGGCTGGATGATGTTCATGACGCTGGAGATCTTGGGCAGGTCGGCCGGGGCGAACTTGTTCACCGCCGCCTTGGCCGAGGCCTGCACCACCGGGTCGAGCGTGGTCTTGATGGTGTAGCCGCCCTTGTTCACCTGGTCCGGGCTGATGCCGGCGTCGGCGAGGTAGTCCACCACGTACTTGCAGAAGAACCCGTTGCTGGCCGAGTCGCCCACGCCCATGCACCCGTTGTTGGTGCTGTTGGGCTTGGGCAGCACCCCTAGCGGGGATGCCTTGGCGGCAGCGGTGTCCTGGGCGTTGAGCACGCCGTTGGTCTGCATGGTGTCCAGCACGACGTTGCGGCGAGCCAGCACGGCCTCGGGGTTGGTGTAGGGGGTGACCGAGCTGCGCTGCACCATCCCGGCGAGCATGGCGGCCTGCGGGACCTTGAGGTCCTTGGCGTCCACGCCGAAGTAGGTCTGTGCCGCCGACTGGATGCCGTAGGCCCCGGAGCCGAAGGGCACCAGGTTCAGGTACCGGGTGAGGATCTCCTCCTTGCCCAGCTCCTTGTCCAGGGCCAGGGCGATGCGGATCTCCTTGAGCTTGCGTGCCGAGGTCGCCTCGGTGGCCTCCTGGCGCTCGGCGTCGTTTTGGGCCACCACCAGCAGCATGTAGTTCTTCACGTACTGCTGGGTGAGCGTCGAGGCGCCCTGCTGGGTCTCGCCCGAGGAGGTGTTGGTGAGGAAGGCGCGGAAGGTTCCCCGCCAGTCCACGCCCTGGTGGTCGAAGAAGCGCCGGTCCTCGACGGACACGATGGCCAGCTTCATCGCGTCGGAGATCTGGTCCGCCTCGACCACGGTGCGCCGGCCGGCCGGGTCGTAGAGGTAGGCGATGGGGTTGCCCTGGTTGTCGAGCATCGTGGTCGTCTGGGGCGCCTCACCTTGGGCTAGCTCGGTGGAGACGCTGTCGACGGTGTCACTCATCTTGTTCGAGAGCAGGCCCGCGCCGCCCACGGCAGGGAAGAGCAGACCTGCGAGCAGGACCCCCGCGATGAGACAGCAGCCGGCGAGCCTGACAAAGGGATTAGCTGGAGCCACAGGCACAGGGTACGCAAGGACCCTGGCAAAGCAGGGATCTCACCCTCAGGGGACTACCGAATGGCGAGCGTCACTGCGACACTGTGGAACCCAGGTGGTTAGCGATGCGTCACACACGCCTGGGTGCCGCAGGGGAGCGGCAGGCGCAGATCGACACAGGTAGTTGACGAGGGGGGATCAGCTGTGCGGAGACCAGAGCAACCGTTGGCCGGCGACGAGCGCGCGGCGTGGACGGCCCAGGCGGCGTGCACCGGGGTCGACCCGGAGGAGCTGTTCGTGCAGGGCGCCGAGCAACGGGCGGCCAAGGCGATCTGCCGGCCCTGCCCGGTGCAGCTGGAGTGCCTGGCCGACGCCCTCGACCACCAGGTGCCCTTCGGTGTGTGGGGCGGACTGACCGAGCGAGAGCGCCGCGCCCTGCTCAAGGCTCGGCCGGACGTGCGCTCGTGGCGCGAGCACCTGGAGCGGGTCGAGGCCGGCCACCCCGTGGCTCAGGTCGGCTAGCCCAGGTCGGCTGGCCCAGGTCGGCTGGCCCAGGTCGGCTGGCCCAGGTCGGCTGGCCCAGCCCGTACCGGGCTGGGCTAGCCGGCCCCGGTGAGCTCGTCGCCCAGCGCGCGCAGCGCGTCCAGGTCAGCCACCTCGAAGGGCAGGGCGGGCACGCCGATCAGCGGCACCCTCGGGTGGGCGTGGGTGAACCGGCTGAGCAGGTGCACCTCCCGCTCGGCGGTCACCGCCTGGTCGGCGTGCACCCGCAGCGCACCGGCGGCCAGGGCGTTGTCCCCGGTCTTCTCCAGCGTGCCGGCGGCCTCCTCGGCCAGCGCGGGGCTGAGCTCCACCAGGGTGGGATGGGTGCGGTTGAGCACCAGCCCCACCAGCGGCATGTTCTCGGTGGAGAGCCGGTCGACGAAGTACGCGGCCTCGCGCAGGGCGTCGGGCTCGGGTGCGGAGATCACCATGAACGCGGTGCCCGGGCGGCGCAGCAGCTCGTAGGTCGCCTTGGATCGCTCGCGGAAGCTGCCGAACATCGTCTCGAAGGCCTGCACGAAGGCGGCGGCGTCGTTGAGCATCTGTCCGCCGATGATGGTGGACACCCCCTTGGCGGCCAGGCCCACCGCGCCGCCCACCACCTTGCGCAGCCCCAACCCGCCGGCGCGGGCGGGGGCGGAGAGCAGCCGGATCATCCGGCCGTCCAGGAACGCCGAGAGCCGCTGCGGGGCGTCGAGGAAGTCCAGCGCCGAGCGCGAGGGCGGGGTGTCGACCACGATGAGGTCCCACTGCCCGGAGGCCGCCAGCTGGCCCAGCTTCTCCATGGCCATGTACTCCTGCGTCCCGGAGAACGAGGTGGCGATGGTCTGGTAGAAGGGGTTGGACAGGATGGCCTCGGCCCGGCCGGGCTCGGCGTTCTCCAGCACCATCTCGTCGAACGTGCGACGCATGTCCAGCATCATCGCGTGCAGCTCACCGCCGTGCTCGGGCTCGTCGTCCTTGTCGCCGGTGAGGTCCACCCGCTGCGGGGTGTTGGTCAGCTCGGCCACACCCAGGGCCTGAGCCAGCCGCCGCGCGGGGTCGATGGTCAGCACCACCGCGCGGCGACCCTGCTCGGCAGCGCGCAGCGCCAGCGCGGCCGCGGTGGTGGTCTTGCCGACGCCGCCGGCACCGCACACCACGATGACCTTCGTCTTCTCGTTGGCCAGCAGCGCGCCCACGTCCAGCAGCCCCGACCCTGCGGCGGTGGCCTCGACGGCCGTGGTGTTGGTGGCGGCGGCGTTGGTGGGCACCGGGGCCTTCTTGGCGCTCATCGCACACCCTGCTCAGCGAGAACCTCGGCGAGCTCGTACAGGGCACCGAGATCCACCCCGTCGGCCAGCGCGGGCAGCTCCACCATCTCGGCTCCTGCCTTGGCCAGCCGAGCTCGACTGGCCTGCTCGGTGCGCACGCGCAGGGCGTGCTGCACGGTCTGGGTGACCAGCCCCGCGATGTCGTCGTCGCTGAGCTTGATGCCGGCGACGTCCAGCCCGGCGCGCAGGGCCTCGGTGTCCACCGCTCCGTCGGCCGCGGCCTGCAGGGCGTCCTCCGGCAGCTCGTGGGCCTTGGCGCGGTTGACGATCACCGCGCCGGTGCGCAGGTCGGCCGCCCGCAGCTCCTCGAGCGCGTCCAGGGTCTCCTGCACGGGCAGCTCCTCCAGCAGCGTCACCAGGTGCACCACCGTCTGGTCGGAGTGCAGCAGCTCGATGACGCCCTCGCTCTGCGCGCGGATGGGACCGCTCTTGGCCAGGTCGGCCATGGCCCGGGTGACGTCGAGGAAGTTGACCACCCGGCCGGTCGGTGGTGCGTCGACGACCACCGCGTCGTAGGTGCGGCGCCCGTTCTTCTCGGTGCGCACCACGCACTCCTTGATCTTGCCGGTGAGCAGCACGTCGCGCAGGCCCGGCGCCAGGGTGGTGGCGAACTCGATGGCACCCACCCGGCGCATCGCCCGGCCGGCGAAGCCGAGGTTGTAGAACATGTCGAGGTATTCCAGCAGAGCCGTCTCGACGTCGATGGCCAGTGCGCGCACCTCGCCGCCTTCGGCCGCCACCGCGATCCGCTTCTCCTCGTGGGGCAGCGGGGGCGTGTCGAACATCTGCGCGATGCCCTGCCGCCCCTCCACCTCCACCAGCAGCACCTTGCGCCCGCCCGCGGCGAGGGCCAGGGCGAGGGAGGCCGCCACAGTGGACTTTCCGGTTCCGCCCTTGCCGGAGACCACGTGCAGGCGGGCCTGGGCGGCTGCGGCGGGCCAGTGGGTCTCGGCGGCCGCAGCAGTAGTCGTGTCGGTTGCAGGCACGCGCAGCACTCTATGCGCGCCGTACAGTGAGCGCATGACCACCTGGGAATACGCCACAGTTCCGCTGCTCACGCACGCCACCAAGCAGATTCTCGACCAGTGGGGTGCCGACGGCTGGGAGCTCGTCGCGGTGCTGCCCGGGCCCACCGGCGAGCAGCACGTCGCCTACCTCAAGCGCCCGCGCTCCTCCCAGGGCTGAGCGGGCACCCCGATGGCTGACTGGTCCACCCGGCTGTCCTTCCTCGGCATCACCCTCCCGCCGGTCGCGGCGCCGGTGGCCGCCTACGTGCCCGCGGTGCGCTCGGGCAGCCTCGTCTACACCTCCGGCCAGCTGCCCTTCGTCGACGGCGCCCTCGCCGGCACCGGCAAGGTCGGCGACGCGGTGAGCCCCGAGCAGGCCAAGGAGCTCGCCCGGGCCTGCGCCCTCAACGCGCTGGCGGCTGTGCACGCCCTCGTGGGCATCGACTCCGTGGTGCGGGTGGTCAAGGTCGTCGGCTTCGTCGCCTCCGCCGAGGGCTTCACCGGCCAGCCCGGCGTGGTCAACGGTGCCTCGGAGCTGCTGGGCGAGGTCTTCGAGGAGGCCGGCCAGCACGCCCGCTCCGCCGTGGGGGTGGCCGAGCTGCCGATGAACGCCCCCGTCGAGGTGGAGCTCGTCGTCGAGGTGCTGGCGCCGGCCGCCGTGCTCGTCTGATGCTGTGACGACGGCGACACCGCCGGACGTAGCATCACGAAGGTGACCTCACCAGACGCTGCTCCGGCAACCCCGCTGCGGGACGCCTCCACCATTGCGCTGGTGCGCGACACCGATGCCGGCATGGAGGTCTTCCTCCTGCACCGCACCACCGCGATGGCCTTCGCCGGCGGGATGACGGTGTTTCCCGGTGGTGGTGTGGACGCGCGCGACGCGGAGACCGACCTCGGCTGGGTGGGACCGCCGCCGAGCTGGTGGGCCGAGCGCTTCCGCTGCCCGGAGAGCACGGCAGCCGCCCTGGTGTGTGCAGCCGTGCGGGAGACCTTCGAGGAGTGCGGCGTGCTGCTCGCCGGCCCCACGGCCGACACCGTCGTCGCCGACACCTCCGGCTACGGCCCGGCCCGGCAGGCGCTGGTGGACCGCGAGCTGTCGTTCGCGCAGTTCCTCGCCCGCGAAGGGCTGGTGCTGCGTGCCGACCTGGTGCGTCCCTGGTCCAACTGGATCACCCCCGAGGCGGAGACCCGCCGCTACGACACCCGCTTCTTCGTGGCCGCCATGCCGCAGGGGCAGATCGCCGACGGCGTGACCACCGAGGCCTCCGACGCCGGCTGGCAGCGACCACAGGACGCCATCGCCGACTGGCAGCAGGGCCGGCGGGGACTGCTGCCCCCCACCTGGTCCACGCTCCGGGAGCTCGACGCCTGCGGCGACGTGGCCGGGGTGCTCGGCGCGGAGCGCGACCTGGACCCGGTGGCCCCCAGGCTGGTGTCGGACGGCACCGCGGTGCGCATCGAGTTTCCCGGCGGGGACGACTACCCGGTGGGCCTCGGTCGCCAGTCGGCCCAGGACGCGTCATGAGCCTGGTGCACCCGGCGTACGGGCAGCTGCGACAGGTGACCCCCAGCGCGGCGGTGCTGCTGTGCGAGAACCCCTCGGTGATGACCCTGGAGGGCACCAACACCTGGGTGCTGCGCGCGCCCGGCTCCGAGCAGTGCGTGGTGGTGGACCCCGGACCGGACGACGAGGCGCACCTGCGGCGGGTGGCGGCGGTCGGTGACGTGGTGGCCACGGTGCTCACCCACGGCCACGTCGACCACGCCGCGGGAGCCAAGCGGTTCGCCGAGCTGACCGGCTCCGTGGTGCGCGCGGTGGACCCCGCGCTGCGGCTGGGCTCGGAGGGTCTCGCGGAGGGGGACGTGGTGGCCGCCGCGGGGGTGGAGCTGCGGGTGCTGGCCACTCCGGGCCACACCGCGGACTCGGTGTGCCTGGTGCTCGACGGCGACGGCGAGCGCGGCAGCGTCATCACCGGGGACACGGTGCTCGGCCGCGGCACCACGGTGATCGCGCCGCCGGACGGTGCGCTGGGCCCGTACCTGGAGTCGCTGCGGATGCTGGCCGAGCTGCCCGAGGGGGCCACCGTGCTGCCCGGGCACGGGCCCGACCTGCCCGACGCCCGTGCCGCGGTGCAGTACTACCTGGCCCACCGCGAGGAGCGCCTCGAGCAGGTGCGCGGCGCGCTGCAGACGCTGGGCGCCGACGCCACGCCCCGGCAGGTGGTGGAGCTGGTGTACGCCGACGTGGACCAGACGCTGTGGCCGGCGGCGGAGTGGTCGGTGCGGGCCCAGCTGGACTACCTGCGCTAGCGGACGGGGACTGGGCGCGGGCCCTGCACGCACCACCGCCGCCCACGGGGTGCGGACGGCGGTGGGTAGCGGTTGCAGACGCAGCCGGGCGCGCTTGGTGGTACTTGCAGACGCCCCTAGCCGAGCTCGGCGTGCAGCGCGTCCAGGGTGCGGTCCCAGGCCAGCTTGGCCTTGTCGGCGTCGTAGGTGCCCATCAGGTTCTCGTCGTTGAAGAACGCGTGCCCGGCGTCGTAGCGGTAGAACTCCGGGGCGCGACCGCTGCCCTCGGTGATCTTGGCCTCCAGCTCGCCCAGCGCCTCCTCGGAGATCATCTGGTCGTGGGTGCCGAAGTGGCCGACCATCCGGGCGGTGAGGTTGGTGAAGTCCGGCTCGGTCTGCAGGATGCCGTAGAAGGGCACGGCCACGGCGATCTTGTCGCCGAGCTGCGCCGCCATCGAGATGACGAAGCCACCGCCCATGCAGAAGCCGACCACGCCGACCTTGTCGGAGGTGACGGCGTCGTTGCCCAGCAGGAAGTCCACCGCACCGGAGAGGTCACGGGCGGCCTGGTCCACGGGCAGCTTCTGCATCAGCTCGCCGGCCTCGTCGGCGTCGTGGGCGGTGGCACCGCCGTAGAGGTCGGGTGCCAGCGCCACGAAGCCCGCTGCGGCCAGCCGGTCGGTCACGTCCGCGATGTGGGTGGTCAGGCCCCACCACTCCTGGATCACGATCACACCGGGGCCGCTGCCCGACTCCGGGAGCTTCAGGTAGCCGTGGGCGGTCGAGCCGTTGCTCGGAAAGGTGACGTTCTGCACGGGGTTCTCAGCTGTCATGTGCCCAATGAGAGCACGGGTGGTGCGGTGGTGCCGAATGCCCTGGGTGGCGGGCGCGGCCCGACCGGGAGCCTGAGCGGGGGTGGTGCTCACCGGCTCCCGGACGTCAGCGGCTAGCGCGCGCGGCGAGCCAGGCGCTCGGGGTCGGAGATGAGCACGCTCTTGCCCTCCAGGCGCAGCCAGCCGCGCTGGGCGAAGTCGGCGAGGGCCTTGTTGACCGTCTCGCGGGAGGCGCCGACCAGCTGGGCGATCTCCTCCTGGGTGAGGTCGTGGGTGACCCGCAGCGCGCCAGCCTCCTGGGTGCCGAAGCGCTGGGCCAGCTGCAGCAGGGCCTTGGCGACGCGGCCGGGGACGTCGGTGAAGATGAGGTCCGCCAGGTTGTTGTTGGTGCGGCGCAGCCGGCGGGCCAGCACGCGCAGCAGCTGCTCGGCGATCTCCGGGCGCTGGGTGATCCACGACTTCAGCGCGGAGCGGTCCATGCTCACCGCGCGCACCTCGGTGACCGTGGTGGCGCCGGACGTGCGGGGGCCGGGGTCGAAGATCGACAGCTCACCGAACATGTCCGAGGGGCCCATGATGGTCAGCAGGTTCTCGCGGCCGTCCGGCGAGCGCCGACCGATCTTCACCTTGCCCGAGATGATGATGTAGAGCCGGTCGCCAGGCTCACCCTCGTTGAAGATGGTGTGACCGCGGGGGAAGTCCACCGGCTGCAGCTGATGCGTCAGCGCCTGCACCGCTGCGGGCTCGACGCCCTGGAAGATGCCCGCCCTGGCGAGCACCTCGTCCGTGTCCGTGTCCACTACCACTCCTCTTTCGATCACCAGCCGCACAGGTTTTGCCCGGGTGCGCGCCGACGTTGATGCCGGGACCAACCATCTTAGTGCGCTGATGTCACTGGCATCACACCACGTCGGTCAGTGGGATTGCGCACCCAGCCCGGTCGCGGTGGCCGCGACCTTGGCCTGGCGACGGCGCGCCCGACGGCCCGCCCGGCGACGGCGAATGCGGAAGACGTCCATGCTGCGCGGCAGCCCCTCGCGGACAAAGGTGTTGACCTCGTCGTCGCTCGCCTGGGCGAAGAACTGCTCGAGGTCCTCACCACCCACGGAGCTGCGACGCAACCGCGACTCGACCCGCTCCATGGACAGCGCGAAGAACATCAGCAGCACCGGGAAGATGACAACAGCGAGGCCCTCCATGCTTGCGAGTATCCCCCATCTCACTGGCCGCTCTCCCGCGGAGGGCGCACGGTGACCGAGCCGTGACCCGCGGCGGCCACGGCTACGTACTGTGTGGCTGTGACGAGAGGACTGGCCCGCAGCCGCGCTGCGGAGACGCGGCTGGGGCTGGTGCGCCGAGCGCGCCGGATGAACAGGGCGCTGGGCGTGGCGTTCCCGCACGTCTATTGCGAGCTGGACTTCAGCACGCCGCTGCAGCTGGCGGTGGCCACCATCTTGTCCGCCCAGTGCACCGACAAGAAGGTCAACCAGGTGACGCCGGCGCTGTTCGCCCGCTACCCCGACGTGTACGCCCTGGCCGGGGCCGACCGCACCGAGCTGGAGGAGCTGATCCGCCAGACCGGCTTCTACCGCAACAAGGCGTCGTCGCTGCTCGGTCTGGCCCAGACGGTGGTGGAGCAGCACGACGGGGTGCTGCCGAGCACGCTGCCCGAGCTGGTGGCACTGCCCGGCATCGGCCGCAAGACCGCGAACGTGATCCTGGGCAACGCCTTCGGGGTGCCGGGCATCACCGTGGACACCCACTTCGGACGGCTGGTGCGCCGCTGGGGCTGGACCGCCGAGGAGGACCCGGTGAAGGTGGAGCACGCCGTGGGCGCGCTGTTCGAGCGTCGGGACTGGACAGTGCTCTCGCACCGGGTGATCTTCCACGGCCGCCGGGTGTGCCACTCGCGCAACCCGGCGTGCGGGGTGTGCGTGCTGGCGGCTGACTGCCCCGCCTACGGCACCGGCCCCACCGATCCCGCGGCCGCCGCCAAGCTGGTGCGTGGGCCGGAGGCTGAGCACCTGCTGGCGCTCGCCGGGCAGCAGCCTGCATGACGCGACTGCGAGCCGCGCTGCTGAGCCCCACGGTGCGGTGGAACATCGTCGGCGTGGCCGTGGTGCTGGCCCTGGTGGCCGCGCTGTGGCCCCGGACCGACTCCGCGCCGGTGCCGGGCTCCGCCGGAACCCAGGCCACCCAGCAGCAAGACCCTGCCCGGCTCGCCGAGGTCGCGGCGGCCGCCAACCTCGACCCCTGTCCTGCCGCCGACGGCCCGCGCAGCACCGGCCCGCTGGCTGACCTGCGGCTGCAGTGCCTGGCCGGCGGGCAGACGGTGGACCTGGCCACCGCGCTGGGTGGACGACCGGCGGTGCTCAACCTGTGGGCCTGGTGGTGCGGCCCCTGCGCCAAGGAGCTGCCGGTGATGGCCGAGTTCGCCGCGCGAGCCGAGCCGGAGGTGGCGGTGCTGACCGTGCACAGCGACCCCAACCAGCTGCGCGGGCTGCAGGCGATGCGCGACTACGGGGTGCACCTGGCCTCGGTGCAGGACTCCCAGCAACGCCTGGGCGCGCTTGCCGGGGCGCCGGCGGCCTACCCCGTTACTGTGCTGCTGCGGGCGGATGGAACTGTCGCGCAAGTGCTCGCGGTCGCGTTCAGCAGCGTGGACCAGGTCGCCAGCGCAGTCGACCGGTGGTTGGGGGTGCAGGTATGACCGTGCGGCTGGCTGGGCCGGAGGTGCACGTTCCCCCGTTGCTCGAGGGGTTGCTGCGCACCCTGCAGGACGTGTCCATGGCCGACCTGACCCGGATGCGCACGCCGCCGGTCTCCGCGCGTCCCGCGGCCGTGCTCATGCTGTTCTCCGGTCACGACGTGGACGACGCCGACGTGCTGCTGCTGGAGCGCGCCAGCTCGATGCGCACCCACAGCGGCCAGGTGGCCTTCCCCGGCGGAGCCCTCGATCCCGGCGACGACGGACCGGTGGGCGCGGCGCTGCGCGAGGCGGAGGAGGAGACCGGCCTGGACGCCTCGGGAGTGCGCCCGCTGGCCCTGCTGCCCGAGCTGAACGTCCCGCCGTCGGGCTTCCGGGTCACCCCGGTGCTCGCACACTGGGCCCAGCCCAGCCCGGTCCGCGTGGTCGACCCCGCCGAGGCCGCCCGCGTGGAGCGCATCCCGCTGCGCACCCTGCTCGACCCGGCCAACCGCTTCCAGCTGCACCACCCCTCCGGCTACACCAGCCCCGCCTTCACCGTGGATGGGTTGCTGGTCTGGGGCTTCACCGGCGGTCTGCTGGCCACCCTGTCGTCGCTGGCCGGCTGGGACCGCCCCTGGGACACCGGCGACGTCCGTGACCTGGACACCGTGCTGCGGCGCACCGGCACCGACCCCGAGCCCGAGGTGACCGCGTGAACTGGGTGGACCTGCTGGTCATCGTGCTGGCGCTGCTGGCCGCGGCATCGGGCTGGCGGCAGGGGGTGGCCGTCTCGCTGCTGGCCTTCGCCGGCGTGCTGCTGGGCGCGGTGGTCGGCCTGCGGCTGGCGCCCACCTTCGTGGAGATGGTGGACGGCGCCGCCGCCCGGATCGCCGTCGGTGTCGGCGTGGTGGTGATGCTCATCGCCGTGGGGGAGACCCTCGGGGTGCTGGTGGGGCGCACCATCCGCGGCACCATGCGCGTCGCCGCAGTGCGAGTGGTGGACAGCGCGCTGGGCGCGGCGGTGCAGGCGGCGGCCGTGCTCATCGCCGCGTGGCTGCTGGCGGTCCCGCTGGCCTCCGCCGGCGACGCCGACCTGGCCAGCGCGGTGCGTGACTCGCGGGTGCTCGGCGAGGTCAACGACGTGCTGCCCGACAGCGCTCAGCGGCTGCCCTCGGAGTTCGGCGACCTGCTGGACACCTCCGGGCTGCCCACCGTGCTCAGCCCGTTCGCCCGCACCCCCATCACCGAGGTGGAGGCCCCGGACACCGAGGTGCAGGCCAGCCAGGTGGTGCAGCGCACCCGGGCCAGCGTGCTCAAGGTGCGGGCCGCCGCGCCGTCGTGCTCGCGCGGCCTGGAGGGCACCGGGTTCGTGGTGGCCCCGCAGCGGGTGATGACCAACGCCCACGTGATCGCCGGGGCCAACAAGGTGGCGGTGGAGACCGCCGGCGGCCAGCTGTCGGCCACCGTGGTGCTCTACGACCCGCAGAGCGACCTCGCCGTGCTCGCCGTGCCGGGGCTCACCGCGCCGGTGCTCTCCCTGGCCCAGGAGCCGGCCACCACCGGGGAGTCGGCGATCGTGCTCGGCTACCCCCTGGACGGGCCCTACACCGCCACCCCGGCCCGGGTGCGCTCGGAGATCTCCCTGCGCGGGCCCAACATCTACGACGACTCCACCGTGGTGCGCGACGTCTACACCGTCCGCGGCCAGATTCGCAGCGGCAACTCCGGCGGGCCGATGATCGACACCAACGGCTTCGTGCTGGGGGTGGTGTTCGGCGCTGCCCTGGACAACGCCGACACCGGCTACGTGCTCACCGGCCCGGAGGTGCGCGACGAGGTGGCCGCCGCGGCTGGGCTGGACCGCCCGGTAGCCACCGGCACCTGCACCGCGTCCTGACCCGGGACCGCCGGGCGCCCGACCGGCGCTAGGGCAGTCGCTGCAGGAAGCCGGCCAGCAGCGCGTTGGTGCGCTCCGGGGCCTCCTGGTGCACGAAGTGGCCCACGCCCGGCAGCAGGTGGTAGTCGCGGTAGGGCGCCCACGGGCCGGACGCCGCTGCGGTCGCGGGCAGCAGGCAGGGGTCGAGCTCGCCGTGCAGCTGCAGCACGGGGATGGTCAGCGGCCGGTCCAGCTCCACGCTGAAGCGGTGGCCGTCGCTGCGCAGCTGGCTGCGCATGGCCCAGCGGTAGTACTCCATCGCGGAGTGCACCACCCCGGGCACCTGCATGGCCTGCTGGTTGCAGCGAGCCACCTCGGCGAACTCGGGGGAGGCGGCCCAGTCCGGACCGGACCACTTCCGCAGCACCCGTCCGATGGCGGCGGCGTCGTCGGCGGGCAGCGTGCGCTCCGGCCAGCGAGGCAGCTGGTAGCCGGCGGCGTGGCGCAGTGCCTTGGCCTGGGCGCCGCCGCTGCGCAGCGCCCGGCGCAGCGCCACCGGGTGCGGGGCCCCGAGCACGGCGAGCCCACGGACCAGCCGCGAGTGCAGGGTGGCGGTGGACCAGGCGATGAGCCCGCCCCAGTCGTGGCCGACCAGCACCGCGCTGGTCTCGCCCAGGGCCCGGATCAGCCCGGCGACGTCGCCGGCGAGGGTCCAGCCGTCGTAGCCGCGGGGCGGCTTGTCGGAGTCGCCGTAACCACGCAGGTCCACCGCGACCACCCGGGCACCCTGCTCGGCCAGCCCGGTCAGCTGGTGCCGCCAGCTCCACCAGAACTCTGGGAACCCGTGCAGCAGCAGCACCAGCGGGCCGGAGCCGTCACGGCCGTCAACCTCGGCGACGTGGAAGCGGATCCCGTTGGCGTGCACGTCGCGGTGCGTCCAGGGACCCTCGATCCGGACGCTGGAGGGATCCAGCGGGGACATCTCAGCTCGCGCGCTTGACGATCTTCGCGTTGTCCTTGATCGCGTCGATGGTCTTCTCGGGCTTGCGGACCTTGCGCACCTTGCGGTAGCCGAGCAGGCCGAACACCGCGGCCACCACGACCATGAGCGCGAAGACGATGCCGAAGGCGGCCGAGCGCGGCAGCCAGATGTCGATGACCTCGGCGATGGTGAAGAACAGGAAGAACGCGCTGAACAGCGCGACGGTGAGGGCGATGACGAAGAAGATGCTGCCCTGCACGCCCTTCTTGACCTCGGCGGTCACCTCCTGCTTGGCCAGCTCCACCTCGGCGCGCACCAGGGTGGAGACCTGCGCGGTGGCGTCCTTCACCAGCGTCCCGATGCTGGGGTTGCCCCGGTCGATCTCGGACAGCGGGATGGAGGCCACCGTGGTGGGCACTCCCTCTCCCGTGCTGCGTTGGCCGGTGCTGCGGTCGCTAGTGCTCAACTCGCCCCTCCACGTGCGTCTTGTGGGCGCCACGGCGCAAGGCCCGGCCACCGCTCGTCAGGGGTCATGGTGCCACGGTTGGTCGCGGACAAGCCGATCAGGCACTGCCCGCGACCAACCCGTGGTGTGCATCGCGGCTCAGGAGGGCTTGTTCAGTCCAGAGGAGATGAGGTCCATCACGGTGGAGTCGGCCAGTGTGGACACGTCGCCCACCTCGCGGTTCTCCGCGATGTCGCGCAGCAGCCGGCGCATGATCTTGCCGCTGCGGGTCTTGGGCAGCTCCGGCACCACCAGGACCTGGCGGGGCTTGGCGATGGGGCCGATCTCCTTGCCGACGTGGTTGCGCAGCTCGGCCACCAGCTCCTCGCCGCCGTCGTCCTGGCCGCCGCGCAGGATCACGAACGCCACGATGCCCTGCCCGGTGGTCTCGTCCGAGGCGCCCACCACGGCGGCCTCGGCCACGGCGTGGTGGCTGACCAGCGCCGACTCCACCTCGGTGGTGGAGATGCGGTGCCCGGAGACGTTCATGACGTCGTCCACCCGGCCGAGCAGCCAGATGGCGCCGTCGGTGTCGATCTTGGCGCCGTCCCCGGCGAAGTACCAGCCCTGCTCGGCGTAGCGCGACCAGTAGGTGTCCTTGTACCGCTCCATGTCTCCCCAGATGCCGCGGAGCATCGCCGGCCAGGGCTGGTCGAGCACCAGGTAGCCGGAGACCTCGCCGTCCTCGGCGTGCAGCACGTTGGCCTCCTCGTCCACCACGGCGGCGGAGATGCCGGGCACGGTGGCCATGGCGGAGCCGGGCTTGCAGGCGGTGACGCCGGGCAGCGGGGAGATCATGATGGCGCCGGTCTCGGTCTGCCACCAGGTGTCCACGATCGGGCAGCGGCCGCCACCGATCACCTCGTGGTACCAGAGCCAGGCCTCTG
Organism: Rhodococcus sp. X156; assembly: GCF_004006015.1. NCBI lineage: Bacteria > Bacillati > Actinomycetota > Actinomycetes > Mycobacteriales > Nocardiaceae > Rhodococcus > Rhodococcus sp. X156. The sequence goes on from NZ_CP034766.1 coordinate 281,426, forward strand.
GGTTGATCGGCTCGCCCACGCTGCCCAGCACCCGCAGTGACGACAGGTCGTGGGCGTCGGGGATCTCGCGGCCCCACTTCATGAACGTGCGCACCAGCGTGGGGGCGGTGTAGTAGATGGAGACCTGGTACTTCTCCACGATGTTCCAGTGCCGGTGCTCGTCGGGGGAGTTGGGGGTGCCCTCGTAGACCACCTGGGTGGCACCGTTGCTGAGCGGTCCGTAGACGATGTAGGAGTGCCCGGTGACCCAGCCGATGTCGGCGGTGCACCAGTAGACGTCCTGGCCCGGCTTGTGGTCGAAGACGTAGTGGTGGGTGTACGACGTCTGCGTCAGGTACCCGCCGGAGGTGTGGATGATGCCCTTGGGCTTGCCGGTGGTGCCGGAGGTGTAGAGCACGAACAGCGGGTGCTCGGAGTCGAAGGCCTCGCAGGTGTGCTCGGGTGAGGCCTGTGCGACCGTCTCGTGCCACCACAGGTCACGGCCCTCGGTCCAGGCCACCTCGGAGTCGGTGCGGTTGACCACCAGCACGTGCTCGACCGACTTGGCTCCGTCCACCGCCTCGTCCACCGCGGCCTTGAGCGGGGCGGCCTTGCCGCGGCGCCACTGCCCGTCGGTGGTGATGACCAGGCGCGCTGCGGCGTCGTCGATCCGGGAGCGCAGCGCGCCGGCGGAGAACCCGGCGAACACCACGGAGTGGGTGAGGCCGAGCCGGGCGCAGGCCAGCATGGAGACGATGGCCTCGGGGATCATCGGCATGTAGATGGCCACCCGGTCGCCGGTGACCAGGCCCAGCTCGACGAAGGTGTTGGCGGCGCGGCTCACCTCGGCGAGCAGGTCGCGGTAGGTGATGTCGCGGGAGTCGCCGGGCTCACCCTCCCAGTGGATGGCCACCCGGTCGCCGTTGCCGGCCTCCACGTGGCGGTCCACGCAGTTGTAGGCGACGTTGAGCTTGCCGTTGACGAACCACTTGGCCACCGGGGCGTCGGTCCAGTCCAGGACCTGCTCGAACGGCTCGTGCCAGTGCAGGCGCCGGGCCTGCTCGGCCCAGAAGGCGTCCCGGTCGGCGTCGGCCAGCGCCTGCAGCTCGGTGCCGGCGTTGGCCTGCGCGGCGAACTCGGGGGTCGGTGCGAACACCTCGGTCTCGGCGTGGGGGGTCTCAGCGCTGGGGGTCATGAGATCAACATATGCGTCGTGCGTCACACCGGCGACCGTAGGTGGGGGTGACGTGGCGCAACTCCGTGCGGTAGTGGCGGTGCACGCCGGTAGCGTTACTCGACGTGTCTGCCGCCGCTCGTTCCTCCGCGCAACCCTCCGCCGACGACCCCCTGGTGCCGATCCTGCGGCTTCCTGGTGTGGCCGAGGCCGCAGAGTCCGCCGGGGCGGCGATCGCCGAGGTGCACCGCCACCGCGCCAACCGGCGGGGCTTCCCGCTCTCGGCCACCGAGGCCTCCATCCGGGCCGCCCGTGCGTCGGCCACCCTCGACGGTGGCGCGCCCGAGCTGCCGGCGGAGGACTCCGACGGCGAGGTGGCCGACCCCGTGCTCGCCGGCTCGGTGCGGGTGGCAGCGGCGCTGGACGGCACCGCCCTGGAGGCCACCCTGCGGGTGTGGAGCCGGGCCCCGCTACAGGTGCTGGCGCGGCTGCACCTGCTGGCCGCGTCCGGGCTGAGCGATCCCGACGCGCTGGGCCGGCCGCGCCCGGGCGCCGGGGTGGCCCAGCGGCTGGACCTGCTGGCCCAGCTGGTCACCGGGGGCACCAAGGTCCCGGCCGCGGTGCTCGCCGCGGTGGTGCACGGCGAGCTGGTCACGCTGGCGCCCTTCGGCACCGCCGACGGGGTGGTCGCCCGTGCCGCCTCCCGGCTGGTGGCGGCGAGCACCGGGCTGGACCCGAAGAACCTCACGGTGCCCGAGGTGTACTGGATGCGCCGTCCGGCCCAGTACCGCGACGAGGCGGCCGCCTTCGCCGCCGGCAGTGCCGACGGCATCGCCACGTGGGTGCTCAGCTGCTGTGCCGCGCTGGAGGCCGGTGCGCGCGAGGCGACCTCCATCGCCGACGCCCACCCGGGCTAGTGCCCTACGCTCCGGAGCAGTTGTGGTCCGCGTCACCAGGATCGGCCACGGACGTGAAGGAGATTTCCGTGAGTGCTGCAGAGCAGAAGCGCGGCCGCAAGATCGCCATGTCTGCGCCCGAGCGAGACGCGTTCCTGGCCGAGCAGCGCACCTGCCGGATGGCCACCGTCAGCGCCGACGGCGCCCCGCACGTGTCACCGCTGTGGTTCATCTGGGACGGCGAGGCGCTGTGGATGCAGAGCATCACCCGCAGCAAGCGCTGGGCGAACCTGGCCCGTGACCCCCGGGTGGCGGTGGTGGTGGACGACGGTCACGACTACCTGGAGCTGCGCGGGGTGGAGCTGCACGGCAGCGTCGAGGTGGTGGGCGAGGTGCCCCGCACCGGTGCGCCCGACGAGGTGCTGGTGCCGATGGAGCGCAGCTTCGCCCAGAAGTACTTCGGTCTGGACGAGCTGCCGCACGACGGCAAGCACGCGTGGCACCGGCTGGTGCCGACCAAGATCGTCAGCTGGGACTTCCGCAAGCTCGCCGAGCTGGGCCGCTAGCCCGCCTCGCCCCGCGCACGCGGAACGACGCCCCGCCAGGGGTGGCCGGGACGCCGTTCACGGCCACGAGCAGCTCGGGTACCAAGCGTGCACGGTGCGCGGAGTTGGTAGGCCTCGGCGTCAGAGGACATCTGTCGACTGTCGCAGGCCCTGCCACGCTGCCTTTGTCGTCGGCCTGCGCGTGGGTTCCGAGCGTTTCGCGTCGAGCCTCGAGTGGGGGGTGAGACCTTCTCATCCGATCCCACCGTGGCCGGTTCGCGGCTCTGCCCTCAGTTCTACGCCGTGATTTCGCCCACATCAAGACTCTTCGGGCAACGACTCCTGCCCCGTGCTGGTGGCGGATCAGCGCCCGCGGCGACGGCGGGCGAGGCCGTACCAGGTGGCGCCGGCCGCCGCGGCGCCCAGCCCTACCGCGGCGGTGGCGACGGCGGAGGAGGAGGCCGTGGGGATGCGGGCTCGCAGCGGCACCGGTGCGGAGAAGGTGAGCATCGGCCAGCCCCGCTGGGTGGCCTCCTTGCGCAGCAGCCGGTCGGGGTTGACGGCGGTGGGGTGCCCGACCGCGGTGAGCATCGGCAGGTCGGTGGAGGAGTCGCTGTAGGCGTAGCTGGCCTCGAGGTCGTAGCCGCGCTCGCCGGCGAGCCGTCGGATCGCCTCCGCCTTGGCCTCGCCGTAGCAGTAGAAGTCGACCTCGCCGGTGTAGCGCCCGTCGGCCTCCACCATGCGGGTGGCCACGCTGTGGTCAGCACCGACCATCCGGGCGATGGGGGTGACCATCTCGTCGCCCGACGTCGACACCACCACCACGTCGTGGCCCCGCGCCTTGTGCTCGGTGATGAGCTCGGCGGCCTCGACGTAGACCAGCGGGTCGACCACGTCGTGCAGCGTCTCCTCGACGATGGCCCGCACCTGCTTGACGTCCCAGCCCGCGCAGAGGGAGGTGAGGTGGGCACGCATGCGCTCCACCTGGTCGGCGTCGGCGCCGGCGAGCAGGAAGAGGAACTGCGCGTAGCTGCTCTTGAGCACTGCTCGGCGGTTGATCAGGCCCTCGTGGAAGAACGGGCGGCTGAACGCCAGCGTGCTGGACTTGGCGATGATCGTCTTGTCCAAGTCGAAGAACGCCGCTACCGGGCGCTGGTGGGTGGGCACGGCAGCGGTCACACGAGGCAGCATAGGGCGCGGCCCCGACATCGGCCGGGGAAGTATCGACACGGGTGGTGCATGTGTCGAAGTTTTGGGGGTAGAGTCGACGTCGCCTGGACTTGTTCCAGGTGTGCTCAGCCCGACCCCCCGGGGCTGAGCTCGACGACCCCCGCCCCTCCCCCCTGGCGGGGGTCGTCCCTTAACTTCCGGACGCTGTCGTCAAGGACGAGTTCTCCTGTATTTCGGAGTCCCGACCTCCAGCGTTACCGCATCCGCAGGAACAGCCGCAGCAGCGGTCCCTGCAGGACCAGCAGGAGCAGGGCCCACAGCCCCACGGTCGGCACGGCCACCCCGAGCGCCAGCGCTGCGGCCAGCGCGACCGCGGCGCTCGCTGCGTGCAGGACGCCGAGCCCGGTGCGCTCGCTCGGGGCCGTCAGTGCCTCGTCACGACTCATCAGCACCGCCATCGCCAACCCCGCAGCGCTGGTCACCAGCATGGTGCCGATGTAGAGGCCCACCGCTCCACGGTGCTGACCGTCGAGCGTGGCCACCACCTGGGTGGGAAACGGCAGGAACACGATGCTGAGCAGCCACAGCATGTTCAGCCACACCAGCGCCGGCGTGTGTCCCCGCAGCGGTTGGAACAGGCGGTGGTGGGCCGCCCAGAGGCGGCCGATCACCACGAAGCTGAGCACGAACGCGAGCAGCTGGCTGCGGTGGTCGGCGAGCACCTCACCGAGCGGTCTGGCCTGCACCTCGGGCGCGATGTCCACCAGCGGCAGCACCAGCAGCGTGGCGGCGATGGCCACGACCGCGTCGCTGTAGCTGATCAGCCGCTCGACGGCGCGTTGCTCGCTCACCCGCTCGGGAAGGCGTCGTACCCGGTCATGCGGATGAGCTTGGCCGGCACGCCAGCGACGATCGCGTTGGCCGGCACGTCCTTGGTCACGACCGAACCAGCTCCCACGATCGCGCCGTCACCGACCGTCACGCCCGGGACGACGGTCACCCCAGCACCGAGCCACACCTTGCGGCCGATCACGACCGGCGCCGGGGACATGTCCGCGCGCTCGTCGGGGTTGATCCCGTGGTTGAGCGTCGTCAGGGTGCTGCCGTGGCCGATGAGCGCACCGTCCCCAACGGTGATGCCGCCGGTGTCCTGGAAGCGGCAGCCGATGTTGATGAAGACGTCCTTGCCCAGGGTGAGGTTCTTGCCGAACTCGCTGTAGAACGGCGGGAAGACAGCGACTGACTCGTGCACGGTCTTTCCGGTGAGTCGAGCCAGCAGGGCGCGCACCTCCTCGGGGGTGCGGTATCCGGTGTTGATCTCGGCCACGGTCCGCAGCGCCTCCTGGGCGGCGCCGTGCATGAACTGGTGTTGTTCGGAGCCGGCTTCGATCAGCGCGCCGCGGTTCACGTGGTCCAGGAAGTCCTGCAGCTCCATCGTCCGGATCCTGCCACTCAGCGCTCGTCGTGGTGCCGCGGTGCCTCAGTGATCACTGGGACGGGGACTTCTGGGGCGTGCCGGGTGGCCCTGTCCACAGCGGGCGGAGTCATCCACAGGTCACAGCCGCACCACAGGGCTCGCGGGGGAGTCCGCCCACGCTGACTGTCATGACCACCACGGCCCCACGGATCCTCGCTCTGCTGTCCGCCGAGTCGCTGCAGGAGGAGGCGCTGCGCCTGGCTGCCGCCGCGGGCTGCGAGCTGGAGCTCTGCCTGGACCCCGGCGGGGCGCGGCTGTCCTGGGGCAGCGCGCCGCTGGTGCTGCTCGACGACCGGGCGGCACAGGGCTGCGTCGTGACCGGGCTGCCGCGCCGACCCGGGGTGGTGGTGCTGGGCGAGGGACCGGTGGGCGACGAGCCCTGGCGCAGCGCCGTGGCGGTGGGGGCGGAGCACGTGGTGACCCTGCCCGAGGGCGAGCGGTTCCTGGTGCACCTGATGAGCGAGCAGCAGGAGACTTCGGCTGGTGCCGGGCTGGTGGTCGCCGTGCTCGGCGGACGCGGCGGAGCGGGGGCCTCGGTGCTCGCGGCTGCGGTGGCCACCGCAGCGGTGGCGGAGGCTCACCGCTGCCTGCTGGTGGACTGCGACCGCCTGGGCGGCGGGTTGGACCTGGTGCTCGGAGCCGAGGACCGCGCGGGCCTGCGGTGGTCCGGGGTGGCCCTGACCGGCGGCAGGGTGGCGGCCGGTGCGCTGCGGGAGGCGCTGCCCAGCGCCGACGCCCGCGGTCTGCTCACGGTGCTCTCCTGCGGGCGGCAGGAGAGCGTCCCCTCGGCCGAGGCGGTGGCGGCAGTGGTGGACGCCGGGGCGAGGGGTGGCGAGGTGGTGGTGTGCGACCTGCCGAGAGACCCGGGCCCCGTCACCGCCGCAGTGCTCGACCGCGCGGACCTGGCTGTGCTGGTGGTACCGGCCGAGGTGCGGGCGTGCGCCGCAGCCGCCGCCCTGGTGCAGGCGCTGGGGGCGCACGGCGCAGGGCTGCAGCTGGTGGTGCGCGGCCCGGCACCCGGTGGTCTCCGCGCGGTCGACGTCGGGCAGGCCCTGGGGCTGCCGCTGCTGACGACCATGCGCCCGCAGCCGGGGCTGGGTGCAGCGCTGGAGCGGGGCGGGCTCAGCGAGACGCGGCGCTCGCCGCTGTTCAGCGCGGCCCGGCAGGTGCTCGCCGCGCTGGAGACCGCCGGTGGCCGCGGGTGGGCGGCGTGAGCGCGCTGCTGGAGCGCGAGGAGCTCCTGGACCGGGTGCGCCACCGCCTGGCCGAGGTTCCCGGGGAGCTGAGCCCGGCGGTGGTGGCCGCGGCGATCCGCGCAGAGTCCGGTGGGGTGCTTGGGGACACCGACCTGCTCGCCGCGCTGCGGATGCTGCAGACCGAGCTCTCCGGTGCCGGGCCGCTGGAGGGGCTGCTGCACGAGCCTGACGTCGCCGACGTCCTGGTGACCGCGCCGGACGCGGTGTGGGTGGACCGCGGCGCCGGGCTGCGGCGCAGCGAGGTGCGCTTCGCCGACGAGGCTGCCGTCCGCCGCCTGGCCCAGCGGCTGGCGCTGTCGGCCGGGCGCCGGCTGGACGAGGCTCAGCCGTGGGTGGACGGTCGGCTGCCCGACGCGGGCTACGGCGGGGCCGGGGTTCGGCTGCACGCGGTGCTGCCACCCGTCGCCGCCGATGGCACCTGCCTGTCGCTGCGGGTGCTGCGCCCGGCAACCCAGGGCCTGGACGCGTTGGTGGCCGGCGGCGCCGTCAGCGTGGAGGGCGCGCAGCTGCTGGCGGCCATCGTGTCCGCGCGCCTGGCCTTCCTCGTGGTCGGCGGCACCGGCGCCGGCAAGACGACCCTGCTGGCCGCCCTGCTCGCCCGGGTGGACGCCGCCGAGCGCATCGTCTGCGTGGAGGACGCTGCCGAGCTGGCGCCCCAGCACCCGCACGTGGTCCGCCTGGTCGCGCGTGCGCCCAACGTGGAGGGCGTCGGTGAGGTGACCGTGCGCCAGCTGGTGCGCCAAGCCCTGCGGATGCGGCCGGACCGGGTGGTGGTGGGGGAGGTCCGCGGCGCGGAGGTGGTGGACCTGCTCACCGCCCTGAACACCGGGCACGACGGCGGAGCCGGCACGGTGCACGCCAACTCCCCGCAGGAGGTGCCCGCCCGGCTGGAGGCACTGGCCGCGCTGGGCGGGCTGGGGGCCAGCGCGCTGCACAGCCAGCTGGCCGCCGCGGTGCAGGTGGTGCTGCACGTGCACCGCGGCGCCGACGGGGCCAGGGGGTTGACCGGCATCGGCGTGCTCACCCGCTCACCCGGCGGCACCGTCTCGGTGCTGCGGGCGTGGACCCGCGACGACGGCGCCGGCGCGGGCATGGGGCTGCTGGTCGAGCTGCTCGCCCAGCGCGGGGTGCCGCTGTGACCGCCACCCTCGCCCTCGCAGCCGCCCTGCTCGTGCTGCCCGACAGCGGTGCCCGAGCGCGGCTGCGTGGGCTGGGCCACGACGCAGCTGCGGCACGCCGCCTCCCGACGCTGTCGGCGGCCGGGGTGGCTGCGGCCGCTGCGAGCGTCGGCGTGCTGGCGGGCGGACCGCTGCCGGCCGTGGCGGCGCTGCTGCTGGCGGTCACCGCCCACCGGCGCTGGCGGCTGCGCCGACGGTCCCGCGAGGACGCACTGGCCTCTGCCACGCTGGTCGCGGCGCTGGAGGTGCTGGTCGGCGAGCTGCGGGTGGGTGCCCACCCGGCAGCAGCGTGCGCCGCGGCGGCTGCGGAGGTCAGTGGTCCGGTGTCGGTGGTGCTCGCCGAGGCCGCTGCCCGCGCCCGGCTGGGTGCCAGTGCCGCGTCCGGGTTGCGCTCGCGCCGACCCGGGCTGGACGCCGAGCTGGACCGGGTGGCCGCCGCGTGGCGGGTGGCCGACGAGCGCGGGGTGGCGCTGGCCGAGCTGCTCGAGGCGGTGCGCCGCGACCTCGCGGGCCGGTTGCGCTTTCGCAGCCGCACCGAGGCCGGGCTGGCCGGTGCCCGCTCCACGGCCGCGGTGCTCGCGGGTCTGCCGCTGCTGGGCATCGCGCTGGGCCAGGCGATCGGCGCGCACCCCGTGCGGCTGCTGCTGCGCGACACCACCGGCGGACTGCTGCTGGTCACCGGCACGGTGCTGATCTGCGCGGGCCTGGCCTGGACCGGGCGCATCACGGCCAGGGCCGTGCGGTGACGGCCACGGCGGTGCTGCTCGCGCTGGCTCTGCTGGCGGCGCCCACGGTGCCGTCCCGCGCCCGGGTGCAGGCCCTGCTCAGCGCCGCAGACCCGAGCCAGTCGAGTCGGGCTGACGCGGTGGCCCCGGTGTTGGTGGCTGTACTGCTGGGGCTCGCGGCCGTGCTGGGCATCGGCGGTGCTGCCGGAGCGACCTGCGGGGTGCTTCTGGCGACGGGTGGCTACGTGGGGATGCGCCGAGTCAGTCGCGGTCCCGCCACTCCGCCAGACCGGCTGGGTGCGGCGGGTGCCTACGACCTGCTGGCCGCGTGCCTGCACTCCGGGCTGCCGGTGGCCACCGCCGTGCTGGTGGTGGCCCCCTCGGCGCCCCCGGCGATGGCTGCGGCGCTGCGCCAGGCGGGCGAGCTGCTCCGGCTGGGTGCCGACCCGGCAGCGGCCTGGGCCGCGGCGGCGGAGCAGGAGGACACCGAGCCGCTCGCCCGGCTCGCCCGCCGCTCCGGGCGCTCCGGTGCGTCGCTGGCCGGGGGCGTGGCCGAGCTGGCCGAGCTGCAGCGGGCGGCCGCCGAGGACAGCGCGGCCGCGGGGGCCGAACGCGCGGGCGTGCTGGTGGCCGGGCCGCTGGGGCTGTGCTTCCTGCCGGCCTTCGTCTGCCTCGGCGTCGCGCCGGTGGTGGTGGGGCTGGCCGGGCCGCTGCTGCAGGGCGGGCTTGTCTGAGCCACGAGTTGTCCACCGTGGATGGTCCACGGTGCGCAGAAGGGGGACGTGATGACCAGAACCACGCAGGACGTGCGGAAGCAGGATGGCGCAGGAGCGAAGGGCACGGGGGAGACGATCAGCCTCAAGCAGCGGCTGACCACCAGGCTGCTGCTGGCAGCGGCGCAGGACGACGGGATGTCCACGGCCGAGTACGCCATCGGCACCATCGCCGCCGCAGCCTTCGGGGCGGTGCTCTACACCGTGGTCACCGGTGACTCGGTGGTCGGTGCGCTCACCGGCCTGGTGCAGCGAGCGCTGTCCACCAGCGTCTGATGCGAGCCGTCGGTCGGGCCGCCGTCCGCGATGACCGTGGCGGGGTCACGGTGGAGGCAGCCATCGCGCTGTCCTCGCTCACCGTGGTGCTGGTGGCGGGGATGGGCGCGGTGCTCGCGGTGGCGATGCACGTGCAGTGCCTCGACGCTGCGCGGGAGGCGGCCCGGCTGACGGCGCGGGGAGAGGGAGAGCGGGCGGTGTCGGTGGCCGAGCAGGTGGCGCCCCGCGGAGCGGCGGTGTCGGTGCGCACCGAGGGTGACACCGTGGTGGTGCGAGTGGAGGCCACCAGTGCCCTGCTGCCCGCGGTCGACATCTCCGGGGAGGCGGTGGCGGTGCTGGAGCCCTCTGCCGGAGAACCCAGCGCCGCGCCGGTCGGGCCGTGAACGAGCGGGGTTCGGCCACCGTGTGGACGGTGCTGGGCATGGCCACGCTGCTGGTGTTGGTCGGCGTGGTGGTGCAGCTCGGTGCTGCAGTCGGCGCCCGCCACCGTGCGGAGGCCGCTGCCGACCTCGCGGCGCTGGCCGCGGCGAGCCACGTGCTGGAGGGGGAGGCCGCTGCTTGTGGGCGGGCGGCGGTGGTCACCGACGGGATGGACGTGAGCCTGGCGTCGTGCCGCCTGGACGGCTGGGACGCGGTGGTGGAGGTGGACGCCGCCGGACCCGCCTCGCTGGGCTCCGCCCACGGCCGAGCCCGCGCCGGCCCGGTGCAGGGCGAGTGAGCGGGGGCTGGGCGGAGGTGGCTAGGCGGAGATCGCGGCGAGCACGGCGTCGAGCACCCGCACCGCGCCCGCCTTGTCCAGCGGGTCGTTGCCGTTGCCGCACTTGGGCGACTGCACGCAGGACGGGCAGCCGCTGGTGCACTCGCACGCCGCGATCGCGTCCCGGGTGGCCTGCAGCCACCGCGGCAGCTCGGTGTGCCCGCGGTCGGCGAAGCCCGCCCCGCCGGGGTGGCCGTCGTGCACGAACACCGTGGGCAGCCCGGTGTCGGGGTGCAGCGCCGTGGACACCCCGCCGATGTCGCCGCGGTCGCAGGTGGCCACCAGTGGCAGCAGCCCGATGGCGGCGTGCTCGGCGGCGTGGAGCGAGCCCGGCACGTCAGCGGGAGCCACCCCGGCCCGGGCCAGCAGCTCCTCGGTGACGGTGTACATCACCGCGCGGGTGCGCAGCGTGTTCGCCGGCATGTCCAGCTCCACCGACTCCAGCACCTCCCCCGACGGCGCGCGGCGCAGGTAGCCGGTCACCTGGCTGGTCACGTCCACCTCGGTCAGCGCCACCGACACCTCGCCGTGGTTGGTCTGCTCCAGCACCTTGACGATGGCGATGTCGCTGGCCTCCCGGGCCGAGGTGGACCAGTCGGGGTCCTCGGCGTGCACCAGCGCCACCCCGTGCTCCAGGTCCAGGGCGTCCACCACGTACGACTCCCCCTGGTGCAGGTGCACCGCGCCGGGGTGCACCTGGGCCGGGGCCTGCCCGCTCTCCACCGTGCCCAGCATCCGACCGGTGGACTCCTCCACCACCGCCACCAGCAGGCCACCGGAACCACGCAGGTCCAGCTCCTGGTGCGGGTGCTGCCCCGCGGCCAGGTACCAGCCGCGCGGGCGTCGGCGCAGCACGCCCAGCTCGCACAGCTCGGCCAGCAGCTCGGTGGGCGAGCCCCACAGCTGCTCCACCTCGGCGTCGGTCAGCGGCTGCTCCGCGGCGGCGCAGGCCAGGTGCGGGCCCAGGATGTAGGGGTTGGTCGGGTCGGTCACCGCCGCCTCCACCGGGCGGTCCAGCAGCGCCGCGGGGTGGTGCACCAGGTAGGTGTCCAGCGGGTCGTCCCGGGCCACCAGCACCACCAGCGAGCCCTCGCCGCGCCGCCCGGCCCGGCCGGCCTGCTGCCAGAACGACGCCACCGTGCCGGGAAAGCCCGCCACCACCACCGCGTCCAGGCCGGCCACGTCCACCCCCAGCTCCAGCGCGTTGGTGGTGGCCACCCCCAGCAGGGTGCCGTCGTTGAGCGAGCGCTCCAGCTTGCGGCGGTCCTCGGCCAGGTAGCCGGCCCGGTAGGCGGCCACCCGCCCGGCCAGCGCGGGGTCGACCTGTGCCAGCGCGCGCTGCGCGCCCAGGGCGGTCAGCTCCGCCCCCCGGCGGGAGCGCACGAACGTCATGGTGCGGGCGCCCTCCACCACCAGGTCGCTCATGATCCGCGCGGCCTCGGTGCCCGCGGGCCGGCGCACCGGGGCGCCGTTCTCCCCGGTCACCTCGGCCAGCAGCGGCGGCTCCCACAGCGCCACCGTGCGCGGTCCGTGTGGCGAACCGTCCTCGGTCACCGCCACCACCGGTGCGCCCACCAGCCGCGACGCCGCGGGACCTGGGTCGGCGGAGGTGGCGCTGGCCAGGATGAACACCGGCTCGGAGCCGTAGCGCGCGCACAGCCGCTGCAGCCGGCGCAGCACCAGGGCCACGTGCGAGCCGAACACCCCGCGGTAGGAGTGGCACTCGTCCACCACCACGTAGCGCAGCCGGCGCAGGAAGCGCACCCAGCGCTCGTGCCGGGGCAGCACCCCGCGGTGCAGCATGTCCGGGTTGGTGAACACCCAGCGCGAGTGCGCCCGCACCCAGTCGCGCTCGTCCAGCGGGGTGTCGCCGTCGAACATCGCCGCCCGCACCTCCCGGTCGCCCAGCGCCTGCGCCGAGCGCAGCTGGTCCGCGCCCAGGGCCTTGGTGGGAGAGAGGTACAGCGCGGTGGCCCGCGGGTCCTGGGCCAGCGCGGTGAGCACAGGGAGCTGGTAGGCCAGCGACTTGCCCGACGCGGTGCCGGTGGCCACCACCACGTGCTGCCCGGAGTGGGCCAGCGTGGCCGCGGTGCTCTGGTGGGTCCACGGCTGGGCCACCCCTCGCTCGCCGAGCGCGGACACCAGGGCGGGCGTCACCCAGCCGGGCCAGGCGGTGTGGGCAGCCACCCGGGCAGGCAGCTGTGCGACGTGCGTCACAGGTGACTGTGCGCCGGGAACGCCGGCCAGCACCCGGTCGAGCAGCTCGGAGCCGTACGTGCCGGGTGAGCAGGGCAGAGAGGTAGTCATCTGGGTGCGACCCTAGTCCCGCCCGCACCCCTGCACGATCACCCACGAGCGGCGCGGATGGGGTGTGCATCACAGAGATTTGGGGTGATTTCTGCCCGTGGGGTGTCGCCGAGGCGAAGATCGTGGTTCACTTGTACTCGGTCGCAGCTTCTGTGTTCGTGAGGTCTTGAGAAAGCACACGCGCTCGCAGGATCGGTGTTGCGGGTGTGGTGTCTTTCGGGGGGCCCACTCGTTACCGACCCGGTAGGTCGTACGTGCGGCCGACTGAAATCATTTTGCAAGAGGAGATACAGGCATGGCACAGGGAACTGTGAAGTGGTTCAACGCGGAGAAGGGGTTTGGCTTCATCGCCCCCGAGGACGGTTCGGCTGACGTCTTCGTGCACTACTCCGAGATCTCGGGCAGCGGCTTCCGCACCCTCGAGGAGAACCAGCGCGTGGAGTTCGAGGTCGGCCAGGGCACCAAGGGTCCCCAGGCGACGGGCGTCCGCGCCCTCTGAGTTTTCCCACTCAGCTTCACTGAGCCCCCACCGTCCTCGACGGTGGGGGCTCAGTCATTTCTGGGCACGGGCGCCGGCGGGCCCGTCGACCGTGCCGCGTCAGCTCAGCACACAACCGGGGGACATGAACGATGCGGGGCAACACCAGCTGTCGAGGGCAGGGCCGGCGGTGACCGACCAGCTGTCCTTCTTCTCTGCGGACATGGCCGTGCCCGCGGTGAGCGACCTGGCGGGCCTGCTGGTCGCGCACGGGCAGGCGTTCCGCGCTGGGGGGCGCACGCGCGTGTCGGTGGTGCTCGATGCGCCGTGGCGTGCCGTCGCGGTGGCTGAGCTGGTCCGGGAGACCGGACTCACGGCTGAGACGGACGTCTCCGAGCAGGGTGCGCCGCTGGTGCGCACCGGTGGCTCCGACGGGCTGGCCGCGCTGGGCCGGGCCTGGACCAAGGGGGCGGTCAAGGCCGTGCCCCGCGGCTGGGTGCCCGACGGCCGGGCGCTGCGCGCGTGGGCCCTGGCAGCGGGCCGCTGCCAGGACAACGACTACGTCCTGGGGCTGGACCCGCACGCGCCGGACACCCACCAGGCCGCGGCCGCCGCGCTGGCCCGCGCCGGCCTCGCCTCCATCCTGCTGGGCGCCCGTGGGGGTGGCCCGAGCCTGCGGGTGAGCGGGCGGCGACGGGTGCTGCGCCTGAGCGAGATGCTGGGTTCGGCACCGTCGGCAGTGCCCGCCAGCGGGTACTGGCCGGTCGCGAAGCGCTGAGACTCAGAGCGCACCGCACCCGGCCGCCTACTGTGGTTGTGGGCGTCGTGTGCCACTCTGTGCTTGCCGCAGGGCTCGGGCAGTGAGCGCGTGGCACGTCGGGGGCAGCAGGAAGGTGCGGATCTAGTTGGCAACACGCAGCAAGGCGGCAGGCAGCGGCACGCGCCGGTTGGTGATCGTCGAGTCACCCACCAAGGCGCGCAAGATCGCCCCCTACCTGGGTGCTGACTACGTCGTCGAGGCTTCCAGCGGGCACATCCGCGACCTTCCCCGTGGTGCCGCCGACGTTCCCGCCAAGTACAAGGGCGAGGGCTGGGCTCGGCTGGGCGTGGACGTCGACCACGACTTCGCCGCCCTCTACGTCGTCAGCCCGGACAAGAAGAGCAAGGTCGCCGAGCTCAAGCGGCTGCTGGCCGACGTGGACGAGCTCTACCTCGCCACTGACCCCGACCGCGAGGGCGAGGCCATCGCCTGGCACCTGCAGGAGACCCTCAAGCCCAAGGTGCCGGTGCGCCGCATGGTGTTCCACGAGGTCACCGAGAGCGCGATCCGTGAGGCCGCCGCCAACACCCGCGAGCTGGACACCGACCTGGTCGACGCCCAGGAGACCCGCCGCATCCTCGACCGCCTCTACGGCTACGAGGTCAGCCCCGTGCTGTGGAAGAAGGTCATGCCGCGGCTGTCGGCCGGCCGCGTGCAGTCGGTGGCCACCCGCATCATCGTGCAGCGCGAGCGGGAGCGCATGGCGTTCCGCTCCGCCTCGTACTGGGACATCTCCGCCACCATGGACGCCGGCGCCGACGCCACCCCGCAGACCTTCGGCGCGCGGCTGTACAGCGTCGACGGCGCCCGGGTGGCCACCGGCCGCGACTTCGGCCCCGACGGCCAGGTGAAGTCCTCCTCCACCGTCACGGTGCTGGACGAGGCGCACGCCCGCCGCCTGGCCGAGGCGATGCAGGGTGTCGGGCTCACCGTCACGTCCGCCGAGGACAAGCCGTACACGCGCCGTCCCTACGCGCCGTTCATGACCTCCACGCTGCAGCAGGAGGCCGGCCGCAAGCTGCGCTTCTCCAGCGACCGGACCATGCGCATCGCCCAGGGGCTGTACGAGAACGGCTACATCACCTACATGCGCACCGACTCCACCACGCTGTCGGAGTCGGCCATCAGCGCAGCCCGCACCCAGGCCCGCGAGCTCTACGGCGAGGCCTACGTGCACCCGCAGCCGCGCCAGTACACCAAGAAGGTGAAGAACTCCCAGGAGGCGCACGAGGCAATCCGCCCCGCCGGGGAGCGCTTCCAGACCCCGGGCGAGCTGCACTCCACGCTCACCCAGGACGAGTACCGCCTCTACGAGCTGATCTGGCAGCGCACCATCGCCTCCCAGATGGCCGACGTGCGCGGCACCACGCTGAGCCTGCGCATCAGCGGCACCGCCGGCACCGGCGAGGAGTGCGTGTTCGCCGCCTCCGGCCGCACCATCACCTTCGCCGGCTTCCTCAAGGCCTACGTGGAGACGGTGGAGGACAGCTCCGACGCCGCCGCCGACGACGCCGAGTCGCGGCTGCCGCAGCTGACCGAGGGCCACGTGGTGACCGCCGCCGACCTCGAGGCCGACGGCCACACCACCAGCCCCCCGGCGCGCTACACCGAGCCGAGCCTGGTCAAGGCGATGGAGGAGATGGGCATCGGTCGCCCCTCCACCTACGCGGCCATCATCAAGACCATCCAGGACCGCGGCTACGTCTACAAGCGGGGTAGCGCGCTGGTGCCCTCGTGGGTGGCCTTCGCCGTCATCGGGCTGCTGGAGGGGCACTTCGGCAGGTTGGTGGACTACAACTTCACCGCCTCCATGGAGGACGACCTCGACAGCATCGCCGGGGGCCGGGAGAGCCGCATCGACTGGCTCACCTCCTTCTACTTCGGCGGCCAGGACGGCGACGCCGACTCCGTGGCCCGCACCGGTGGGCTGAAGAAGCTGGTGGGGGTGAACCTGGAGGGCATCGACGCCCGCGAGGTCAACTCCATCCGGATGTTCGACGACTCCGAGGGTCGAGCGGTCTACGTCCGGGTGGGGCGCTTCGGCCCGTACCTGGAGCGCACCGTCACCGGGGAGTCCGGTGAGCCGGAGTCGCAGCGGGCCAACTTGCCCGACGACCTCTCGCCCGATGAGCTGACCCTGGAGGTGGCGGAGAAGCTGTTCGCCACGCCGCAGGAGGGCCGCAAGCTCGGCACCGACCCCATCAGCGGGCACGAGATCGTGGCCAAGGAGGGCCGCTTCGGCCCCTACGTCACCGAGCTGCTGCCCGAGCCGCCGGCCGAGGCAGAGGCCCCGGCGGTGGCGGCCGAGGAGCCGGCCGCGACGACCGCGACCAAGACGGCAACCAAGACCGCAGCCAAGAAGACCGCTGCCAAGAAGACGCCGGCCAAGAAGACGGCGAAGAAGGCGGCCGGCCCCAAGCCGCGCACCGCCTCGCTGCTGAAGTCGATGGACCTGTCCACGGTGACGCTGGAGGACGCCCTGCGGCTGCTGTCGCTGCCCCGGGTGGTGGGCGTGGACCCGGACAACGGTGAGGAGATCACCGCGCAGAACGGCCGCTACGGCCCGTACCTCAAGCGCGGCACCGACTCTCGCTCGCTCACCGACGAGGAGCAGATGTTCACCGTCACCCTGGAGGAGGCGCTGAAGATCTACGCCGAGCCCAAGCGGCGGGGACGGCAGGGTGCGGCCAAGCCGCCGCTGCGCGAGCTGGGCAAGGACCCCAACACCGACCAGCCGATGGTGATCAAGGAGGGCCGCTTCGGTCCCTACGTCACCGACGGTGAGACCAACGCCAGCCTGCGCAAGGGCGACGCGGTGGAGAGCCTGACCGACGAGCGGGCCATCGAGCTGCTCGCCGAGCGACGGGCCCGGGGTCCGGCACCCAAGAAGTCACCCGCCAAGAAGGCCCCGGCGAAGAAGGCGGCGGCCAAGAAGGCGCCTGCCAAGAAGGCTGCAGCCAAGAAGGTCGCTGCCGAGAAGTAGCACGGGCACGAGGCAAGAGGTGGAGTTCAGGTGAGCGGAGTCTTCGACCGGCTCGTCGGCCAGCAGGCCGTGGTCGACGGACTGTCAGCTGCTGCCACGGCCGCCCGGTCGGCGACCGCCGCGGCCGGTGGCGACTCGGCCATGACGCACGCCTGGCTGTTCACCGGCCCGCCCGGCTCCGGCCGCTCGGTGGCCGCGCTGTGCTTCGCGGCGGCGCTGGAGTGCACCGCACCGGGCGAGCCCGGCTGCGGGGTGTGCCAGGCCTGCCACACCGTGCAGGCCGGCACCCACGGCGACGTGCGCCGGGTGATCCCCGAGGGCCTCACCATCGGGGTGGCCGAGATGCGGGCCATCGTGCAGATCGCCTCGCGCCGGCCCAGCACCGGGCGCTGGCAGGTGGTGGTGGTGGAGGACGCCGACCGGCTCACCGAGGGTGCGGCCAACGCGCTGCTCAAGGTGGTGGAGGAGCCCCCGCCGCGCACCGTGTTCCTGCTGTGCGCGCCGTCGGTGGACCCGCAGGACATCTCGGTGACGCTGCGCTCGCGCTGCCGGCACGTGGCCCTGCGCACCCCGTCGGCCGACGCCATCGCCCAGGTGCTGCGCGAGCGCGACGGCCTGGAGCCCGAGCGTGCGCAGTGGGCAGCCTCGGTTGGCGGTGGCCACGTGGGCCGCGCCCGGCGCCTGGCCACCGACGGCGACGCCCGCCAGCGCCGCGCCGCGGTGTTGCAGATCCCGCACGCCGCCACCAGCCCGCGCACCGCCTACGCCGCGGCGGAGGACCTGGTGGCGGCCGCCGAGGCGGAGGCCAAGGCCGCCTCTGCCGGCCGCGACGCCGCGGAGACCGAGGAGATGCGCACCGCCCTGGGTGCCGGCGGTACCGGCAAGGGGGCGGTGGGGGCGCTGCGCGGCTCGGCCGGGGTGCTCAAGGACCTGGAGCGCCGGCAGAAGTCCCGGGCCACCCGGGCCCAGCGCGACGCCATGGACCGTGCCCTGGTGGACCTGGCCGGCTACTACCGCGACGCCCTGGCTCGCGCCTGCGGAGCCCAGGTCAGCGCCACCCACCCCGACCAGGCGGACGCGGTGGGCCAGCTGGTGGCCCGGTCGACGCCGGAGGGGCTGCTGCGCTGCCTGGAGGCCGTGCTGGCCTGCCGGGAGGCGCTCGCCGCCAACGTCAAGCCGCGCATCGCGGTGGACGCGATGGTGGCCACACTCGGGTCAGCCGTCCGCTAGGAGCCCGGGTTGGGCCCGCAGCCCGGGGGCTCGCTACACTTGCCGCGCCCTCAGGGGCACGCCGCCTTAGCTCAGTCGGTAGAGCATCTCACTCGTAATGAGAAGGTCGTCGGTTCGATTCCGACAGGCGGCTCCACCATCTCCCTCGGTCACGCTGGTTTCATCGACGGCGAGGTCGGGGGATTATTCATTGAAGGTAACCACGGGGCAGGAACTTTGATGGACCCCGCAGAGCTCGAGATCCCGGTCCGCGGCGGACCGCGTCCCGCGACCACATCGACCAACCCGCACGTGCAGCTTGATCAGAACGCCCCGGTCGGGCTGCAGGACCAGCTACGTGACCACGCCCTGTCACTGCCGGGCGTCAGCCGCGGCGAGAGCCGGGTCTCCGTGCCCGGTACCGTCGCCTTCTTCCTCAACGATCCGGCGGAGCCGCCGGCGCTGCCCGACATCCTGGGCGGTGAATGGGGCCACATTCATCCCCACCTCGATGGCAGCCTGCATCTCCACGTCCCGACCGCCCTGGCCGAGCGGTTGATCGCGGCCGGCTGGGCGGAGTACCACTGCCTGGTCGCCCCAGGCTTCGTGCCGCCGATCGTGATCATGCTCTACGGGCCCCGCGACGAAGAGGAGCTCGCCGTCTGCGCAGCCATTGTCGAGGAGGCCTACCTGGCCGCCGGCGGCCACACCAGCGATCAGGACGGGCGCGCCCTGGGGCTCGACGAAGGCTGACCAGTGCATCCGGCCGCCCTCCGGTCCGGTCCGGAAACTGCTCGATCGCGGCGTCGTCCCCGCCCTGCGCGAGCTCGTCGCGCAGCGGCGCGACGCTGCCACGCAAGACCACTGAGTCGGCACGCTGTGATCATCCCTCGCCGGCTCTCGCCATCCCCTGTTAGTCGCGCCGCACGGCGTCCTCGGTGTGGCGCAGCACCAGCCGCAACGCGGCCTCCAGCTGCTCCCGATCACCGGTGTCCAGCCCGGCCAGCAGGCTCTCGTCCAGCGCCAGGCAGGCCGGCAGCTCCCGCTCCACCAGCGTGCGCCCGGCCTCGGTCAGCTCCAGCAGCACCACCCGGGCGTCGCGGTCACCCCGCGAGCGCCGCACCAGGCCCGCCTCGGCCAGCCGGGTGGTCAGCTTGGTGGTGGAGGCGTTGCTCAGCAGCGTGGCGGCAGTGACCTCGCTGGCCCGCAGCGGACGGTCCGCGCGGGCCAGCGAGCACAGCAGGTCGAGCTCGGTGCGCGAGACGCCGGCCGGGCGCAGCCGACGCTCCTGCGCCTGGTGCCACAGTGCCGCGATGCGCCCCATCCGGGCGATCAGCTCCATCGACGAGGTGTCCAGCGTCGGGCTGGCCTCGGCCCACGCCGCCCGGGCGCGGTCGACGAAGTCCCCGGTGGAGCCGGAGTCGGTAGTCATGGGAGGTCCTGCTTCCAGCACGGCGGCGCGAATACGTTTCAGGGATAGTTTACCGGTGTATTATCAGCGGAGTGCCGGTTCCCGCGTCGATGACCACCGCCCGAGTCCAGCACACCCGGAGCGCCCTGGCGCACGCCTGGTCCCCGCACGCCTGGCGGGACGTGCTCGCTGTCCGCCCCGCCGACGCGGCTATCGTGCCAGCCCTGCGGGTGGCCGTGGCCATGCTGGTGACCCTGTGCGTCGGTGGACTGGTGGGCCAGCAGCAGCTGGCGGCCATCGCCACCCTGGGCTCGCTGTGCTCGGCGTTCTGCCGCTACGAGGCCTACCCCTACCTGGCGCGGCGCCTGGTGCTGGTGGGGCTGCTGCTCGTCGCCAGCACCGCGGTGGGCGGCGGGCTGGGTGCCGTGGAGGCGCCCATCGGCGTGCAGGTGGGGGTGCTCGCCGTGCTGGGCGCGGTGGCGCTGGTGGTGCTCACGGCCTTCCGCATCCTCGGCCCCGGACCGGTGATCATGATGTTCGCCGCCTCGGCCGGAGCCGGCTTCGCCGACAGCGCCGCCGACGTCGGACGGGTCACCCTGGCCACCGGCCTGGGCGTGGCGGTGGGCGCGGCCTGCTGCCTGGTCGGGGCGCTCTGGCTGCCGCTGGGGCCTGCACGCCTGGCCGTGGCCCGAGCGCTCGGTGCCCTCGACCGCCACGCGCCGGGGGCGAGCGTCGAGCCGGTGCGGCAGGCCATCGCTGCTGCTCGCACCACCGTCGCGTGGAGCCCGGCCGGCCCCCGCACCGACCCCCGCCGCCGCGTGCTGTGGGCCCTGCTGGACCAGGCCGAGCAGGTGCTGGCCACCGACGGCCTGGCGGGGCGCCAGCGGCTCACCCGCCACGAGCCGGCCCTGCGGCGGCTGTGGCCGATCCCCCTGGACACCGAGCACCTGGACGCGGACCTGCTCGCCCACGCCGACCAGCTGGGCACCCCGGCCCGCACACCGGGACTGCTCGCCCAGTCGTTGCACCGCCTGTTGGACGCGGAGCTGCTGCGCGGGTCCGTCCGGGTGCTGGCGGGCGCGGCACTGGCCGGGCTGCTCGCGGTGGATCTGGGCCTGGCTCACCCGCTGTGGGCGGGGATGGGGGCGATGGCGGCGCTGCAGGGCCTGACCTACCACAGCACCCTGCAGCGGGGCGTGCAGCGTCTGTCCGGCAACGTGGTCGGCGGGCTGGTCGCGGCTGGTCTGCTGGCGCTGGACCTGGGCTACTGGCCGCTGGCCGCGATCGCCGTGCTGCTGCAGCTGCTGGTGGAGCTGATGGTCGCCCGCAGCTACCTGCTGGTGCAGGTGGGGGTCACGCCGATGGCGCTGCTGCTGGCATCGCTGGGCAGCCCGTTCGGCCCGAGCATGGCGCTGGACCGGGTGGGCGACACCCTGGTGGGCGTGCTCGTCGGCGCGGTGGTGGGCGTGGCGACCATCTCCCTGGCCGACCACCACCACCTCCAGGTGCGCCACCAGTAGCTCAGCCGAACACCCGCTCGCCACCCACCAGAGTCATCCGCACGGCGTCGGCGCGGGGTGCGGCCAGGACCTCGGCCAGCGGGGCGTGCAGCAGCACCAGGTCAGCCGGTACGCCCGGACGGACGCGGCGCGCCGGGCCGCCGGGGTCGTCCAGCGGCCCGAGGTAGCCGGCCAGCGCCTCGGCCGGGGTCAGTCGTTCGGCGGCACCGACCACCGCGCCGGACTCTGCGCGTCGGGTGACCGCCGCGGCCAGCGCCGCCCACGGGTCCAGCGGCCCGTAGGGGGCGTCGCTGGACAGCGCCAGTGGCACCCCGGCGTCGAGCAGCGTGCGGCAGCGGTACAGGTCGGGGAGGTCGCGGGCGTCGACGTGGGCGAGGTAGTCATCGCCGCGGTCGGCGAGGAAGCCCGGTTGGGTGATCACCCGGAGCCCGTGCCGGCGCAGCTCGGTGAGGCTCTCCACCGGCACGAGTGCCGCGTGCTCGACGCGGTCGCCCGGTCTCGCTCCCACCTCCTCGAGCGCCGCGAGCAGGATCAGCAGCGCCTCCCGGGACACGCAGTGCGCCGCGATCGGCCGCCCCTGGCCGTGCACCTCGGTCACCAGCGCAGCCAGCGCGGACGGCTCGGGCAGCCCGGAGTCGGCGAGCACGATCTTGTACGGGCCCACGGTGAGGCGCTCGGTCGCAGCCATCCCGGTCGGGGCGCCCAGCAGCTGCACCCGTTGCGGCAGCTGACCACCCTGCACCGCCTCGGCGATCGCGCGCACCGACTGCTCGGTCAGGTCGGGGGAGGCGTCGGTGACCGCGGTGATGCCCAACCGGGACAGGTCCGCGCCCACGCCCGACAGCGGGGGCGGACCGCTGGCCGGCAGCCGCTCGCGCAGCCAGTCGTCGGCGCGCCACACCCGTCCGGTGGGCCGTCCGGCGGTGTCGCGCTCCACCCCGGGGTGGGTGGCGGTGTCCAGCCCGACGGCGGCGGCGGCCAGGTTGTTGAGCACCCACAGCGCGCCGCTGCGGTGCTGCAGCCGCACCGGGCGCTGCGCGCAGAGGGCGTCCAGGGTGTCGCGGTCGAGGTCGCCGGCCACCCCCTCGTGGTAGCCGACCCCGCGCACCCAGCCGTGGGGGTCACCGGCCGCGGCGTGCAGGGCCCGGGCCAGGCCGGTGGCGTCGGTGCACCGTCCACACCGGACGGACTGCGCGTGGGCGGTCAGGGCGTGCAGGTGCAGGTGGTGGTCGGCCAGCCCGGGCAGCAGGGCACCGGCGCGGACGTCCACCACGAGGCGCCCTGGGGTCGGCTGCAGGCCACGGCCGACCTCGGCCACCACTCCCGCCACCACGTGCACGTCCACCCCGGCCTGGCCGTCCACCTCACAGTCGCGCAGCAGCAGGCTGGTCACGGAGCGGCGATCCCGAGGCCGCGCAGCACCTCGTTGGTGCTCGCCCCGCTGGTCGGCGCGAGCCCGCGTGGCGGCCGGGCCCGCGGCAGCGCCACCGGCACGTCCTCCTCACCCCGCACCACCCAGCCGTGCTCGCCCCGCGCCACTCGTCCCTCCGGTGCCGGCCCGCTCAGGGTGGCCGCGACGACGTCGGCCATCGACACGTCCCACAGCGCCCCGCCGCCGCCCAGTGGGTCGGACATCGCCAGCGCCGCCGCGGTCAGGCCGGTGAGCGGATCGGCCAGGGCGTCACCCACGAACACCGGAAGCCCGGCCGCGTCGTGAGCCACCAGGCCGCTGGACGCCGCCACGTCGTCGCCGAAGCCGACGCGATCACTCGCCCGGCCGGCGGCGGTGATGGAGACCCAGGTGCCGCCGCCGGACACGTGCTCCGTGGCGCTCAACCCGAACCGGGCCAGTGCCCGCGGACGAGAGGACTCGATGACGATGTCGGCCCGTCGCACCAGGGTCTGCAGGGACTGGCGGCCCCCGGCGGTGGCGGGGTCGAGCACCACCGAGGCGTGCCCGCCGTGCAGCAGGCGGTAGAAGTCGGGGTTGCCGCGGCGCGCGCCGTCGGGACGCTGCGGGGTCTCCACCGTGACCACCCGCGCCCCGGCCAGGCCCAGCAGGTGCGCGCACAGCGGTCCCGCCCACAGCGCGCTGAAGTCCACCACCAGCAGCCCGGCCACCGGTCGGGGACGCGCGGGCCAGAGCGGCGCCGCAGCGCGAGGGTGCACCGGTGCGGCCGGCACGCCCAGCAGCTCGGCCCGCTCGGCCAGCTCGGCACCGGCGGTGATGCGCAGCCAGGCCGCCACCGTGGGCCACGGGTCCTCGCCCAGCGTCTCGCCCACCAGCGCACCCAGCAGCAGCGGGTCGCCGGGCCGGGCGCACGAGACGGCCGCCCAGCCGTCGGCGGTGGGCAGCAGCCTGCAGCTGCCGCCCAGCGAGGTTGCGCCCTGGCGCTGGTGGCCAGTGAGGGCGGCGCGCTCGGCGAGCAGCGCGCCCCCGTCCACCTGCACCGTCCCGCAGGTGGCGTCGGCGATCCAGGAGGCGAGCCGGCGGGCGGTGGTGGCGGCGTGGCCGGGTGGCAGCAGCGGCGGCCCGTCCCGGTGCCCGGTGAGCGCGAGGACCCCGCTGGCGGCCCAGTCGCGCACCACTTCTCGGCTGTCCGGTGCAGTCTGGTGTCGACCTGTGGGCAGCGGTCCCGGCACAGCGGCGATGTTACGCTCCGCCACAGGTCAGGCACCGCGAGTCGGCCGGTGAAGGGGGTTCGCGCATGGCGTCCCCGCTGCGACGACTCACCCCGCGCGAGCTGGCCGACGGCGCCGCCGAGTGGCCGCCGCTGCTGGACGGCGCTGGCCTCGTCGACCCCCTGGTGGTCGTCGACCTCGACGTGCCCACCGGCGCCGACACCGCCCGCCGGGCCGCCGAGCGGGCCGGCAGCGTCGACCGGCTGCTGGTGGGGGTGCGCACCCGGGGCCAGGTGCCCCCGGAGCTCGCCGTGCTGACCGAGGCCCTGGACACCACGCTGGCCCCGACGGGCGGACGCACCGTCGTGCCCAGCGCTGACCCCGCCGCCGCGCTGACGCTGCTGCAGGCCGCGGTCACCGTCCACCCCCAGCCGGTGCTGGTGCTCGGCCAGGTGCTGCGGACCTCGGAGCACCTCAGCGTGGACGCCGCGCTGGACGTGGAGTCCTACGCGTACTCCACCCTGCTGGGCGGGCCCGACTTCGCCCACTGGCTGGGCGAGCGCGGACCGCGGCCGCTGCCACCACCGGCCGTGCGGCCGCCGCTGCTGGTGCGCCGCGCCGGCGACACCCTGCACCTGACGCTCAACCGGCCCGAGCGGCGCAACGCCTACGGCGCCCAGCTGCGCGACAGCCTGGTGGAGGCGCTGCGCCTGGCCGTGCACGAGGAGACGCTGCAGGTGGTGCTCGACGGGGCCGGGACCTCCTTCTGCGCGGGCGGTGACCTGGACGAGTTCGGCACGACCCCCGGCCCGGGCACGGCGCACCTGGTGCGCACCCGCGGCGGCGCCGGCCGGCTGCTGCACCGGCTGGCCGAGCGAACCACGGTGCACCTGCACGGCAGCTGCATCGGTGCGGGGATCGAGCTGCCGGCCCTGGCCGGGCGGGTGCTCGCCCACCCCGGCACGGTGTTCCGGCTGCCGGAGGTGGGGATGGGGCTGATCCCAGGGGCCGGTGGAACGGCGAGCCTGCCGCGCCGCATCGGCCGGTGGCGAGCCTTCCACCTGTGCGCCACCGGCGTGGCGCTGGACGCCGCGACCGCGCTCGCCTGGGGGCTGGTGGACGCGCTCACCGGCGATACGGTGGGCTGATGAACGGCGAGATCGACCTGTACCGGCACGTCTACGGCAACGTGACCGCCCCGATCACCGTGGTGGAGTACGGCGACTTCGAGTGCCCGTACTGCGGGGCGGCGGCGCCGGTGCTGCGCGAGCTGGTGGACACCTCCGACGGCGCGGTGCGGCTGGTGTTCCGGCACTTCCCGCTGTTCGAGGTGCACCCCTTCGCGCTCACCGCAGCGCTGGCGGCAGAGGCGTCCGGGGAGCACTTCTGGCAGCTGCACGCGCTGCTCTTCACCCACCAGGACCACCTGCGCGACCCGGACCTGCAGAGCCTGGCCGACAAGGTGGGCGCGGGGCCGGTGACGGGGGAGGCCGCGCAGGCGTTCCAGCCCGCAGTGCAGGCCGACTACGCGGCGGGGATCGCCGACGGCGCGCGGGGCACGCCCACGCTGTTCATCAACGGGCGCATCTACACCGGGCGCACCGAGCTGCGGGCGCTGCAGGCCGCGCTGGTCTGAGGGCTCACGACCGGGCGCGGGCGGTGGGATCCACCCACGGCCCGGACGGCAGCGGCGGTGGGCCGTCGGGGTCGCTCACCTCGCACAGCGGCAGCCGCTCACCCAGCACGCGCAGCACCAGCGAGCCCAGCACCGCCGCCACCAGCGACCCGACGAGCACGCCGATCTTCGCCTCCTGGCGCAGCTGCTGGTCGTCGAAGGCCAGCCCGGTGATGAACAGCGAGATGGTGAACCCGATGCCCGCCAGCATCGCTCCACCCACCAGGTGCCCGTAGCGCACCCGCCCGGCCAGGGTGCCCACCCCCATGCGCAGCACCAGCCCGGCGGTCAGCGAGATGCCCACCGCGTTCCCGGCGACCAGGGCCACCACGATTCCGATGGTCACCCCGGACTGCGCGGCGTCGCGCAGCGCGTCCCAGCTGAGCAGCACCCCGGCGTTGGCCAGCGCGAACAGCGGCAGCACCAGGTACGCGCTCACCGGGTGCAGCGCGTCCTGCAGCCGGTGGTTGGCCGAGACGGTCGCCCGGGCGGCGGCGGTGGCCAGTCGCACCCGCCGCGGATCGGCGTTCTCGAGCACCGCCCGCCCGTAGAACGGCAGGTGCTTGCGGGCCTCGGGCCCGACCGCGGCGGCCGGCACGAGCAGGCCGACCAGCACGCCCGCCAGCGTGGGGTGCACGCCCGACTCGTAGACGGCCAGCCACAGCCCGAGCCCCACCAGCAGGTACGGCGTCAGCTGCCACACCTGCGCCTGGCGCAGCACCACCAGCGCCGCCACCAGGGCCGCGGACACCAGCAGCGCCACCACCGAGACGTGGTCGGTGTAGAACACCGCCATCACCACGATGGCGCCGATGTCGTCCACGATGGCCAGGGTGAGCAGGAACAGCCGCAGCTGGTCGGGGCAGCGCGGGCCGAACAGGGCCAGCACCCCCAGCAGGAACGCGGTGTCGGTGGACATGGGGATGCCCCAGCCGGCCGCGGCGGGACCGCTGGGCTCGAAGGCCAGGTAGATCAGCGCCGGCAGCACCAGGCCACCCAGCGCGCCCACGGCGGGTACCACCACCGTGCGGGCGTCGCGCAGCTCGCCGACGGTCAGCTCCCGGCTGATCTCCAGGCCCACCACCAGGAAGAAGAGGGCCATCGCCCCGTCGTTGACCAGGTGCTCCAGGTCCAGCGCCAACGACCACGACCCCACCTGCAGCGACGTCGCGGTGTGCCAGAAGGAGGCGTAGGTGTGGCCGGGGAGGTTGGCCCACACCAGCGCGGCCATGGTGGCGCCGAGCAGCAGCGCCGCGCTGCCCGACTCGCGGGCCATGAAGCGGCGCACCGACTCCGACAGGTAGGGCAGCGGGACGTTCACCCGTGGCGAGGGACCCGGTCGGCCTGGGCGCGGCAGGAGGCTCTCGGTGCTCACCGTCGGTCTCCCTCACCGTCCGTGGCCGTCATCTGCGGTGGTGTTTCGCCGATCCTGCCACCGGGTTGGCCGGGGCTGCGCTCAGGAGTGGCGGCGGATGGCGGCGCGGGCCGCCGGTGACAGCCGCCACGTGGGGGGCAGCAGCCGGAAGGCGACGCGGACGACGGTGCCGAAGCGGCGCAGCCGGCGCTCGTCCTCGGCGCTCCAGTCCCAGCCGAGCTTGCGTCGAGCCACCGGCGGCAGCGTGCCCCGGGTGACCCAGGCCAGCAGCCGGTTGAGCTTGGGCCCGGCCAGCAGCCACACCAGCCGCGGGATGCGCTCGGTGGGCCGCTCCGGCATCCGGTCGTTGAGGGCCCGGGACCGGCGCACCGTCTCCGAGGCCACCAGCACGTCGGTGACCACGTGGTCCCAGTACCGCTGGAAGTCGGCCCAGGTGGCGGGCACGTCCTGCATCGGCATGCCGTACAGGGCGTACCACTGCACCGACTCGGCGTAGAGCTGCTCCTTCTGCGCCTCGGTCAGCGGGTCGCCGAAGTACTCCGCCCACACGTACTGGGTGTAGAGGAACGTGGCGTGCGCCCAGTAGAAGGGCTCCGGCGCCAGGGCGTGGTAGCGCTGCCCCTCGGCGGTCTCGCCCCTGATCTCGGTGTGGAAGCTGCGCACCCGGCGCGCCACCTCCCCGGTGGGGTCGTACAGCGCCCCGACGATGGGCGCCGACGAGCGGGCCAGCCGCGCGGTCTCGTTGTCGAAGACGTCCGAGTGCTGCACCAGCGCGGTGTCGATCACCGGGTGCATCGCCTGCAGCGCACCGGCCCACAGGGTGAGCAGGGTGGTGCGCCAGTCGCCGAAGCGGTACCAAGTCATCGACTCCGGGCCGAGCGGGCGCGGCTCGGTGCTGGTGGCCGCCACGTCCGTCGCCGCCACGTTCGACACCGCGCTCATGCCACGGCCACCGGGGCGTCGACGCTGACGTGGCGGTAGCTGTCGGCGTCGAAGACCTCCGTGCGGTCGCGGTACTCCGCCACCCGGCCCGGCCAGTTCGCCGTCACCCGGCCGCTGGGGTTGCGGTACCAGCTGTCGCACAGCGTCCACACTCCGCCCTGCACCCGGCCCTGGATCTCCGCGTCGAAGCGCTCCTCCACCTCCGGGCGCACGTCCAGGTAGCCCGGTCCGCCCACCTCCAGCCGGCGCATGGCCTGGCGCAGGTAGCGGGCCTGGCACTCCTGCATGTAGACGATGGAGCCGGCGCCCAGGTTGGTGTTGGGCCCGTACATCAGGAACAGGTTGGGAAAGCCCGGCACGGTCATGCCCAGGTAGGCCCGCGCGCCGTCGCGCCAGTGCTCGCTCAGCTGCTGGCCGTCCAGCCCGGTGATGGTCATCGGGGCGAGGAACTCGGTGGCGGTGAACCCGGTGCCGTAGATGATGGTGTCCACCTCGTGCTCGGCGCCGTCGGCGGTGCGCACCCCCCGCGGGGTGATCTCGGTGATGGCGTCGGTGACCACCTCCACGTTGCGCTGGGTGAGCGCGGGCAGGTAGTTGCTGGAGAACAGCACCCGCTTGCAGCCCACCGGGTAGCCCGGCGTCAGCTTGGCCCGCAGCGTCTTGTCCCGCACCGTCATGCGCAGGTGGGTCAGGCAGGTCTGGCGGATGGCTGCACCCAGGGCGGGCACGGTGGTGAAGCCCAGGGTCATCGCCTCGGCCAGCGCCCACACCGTGCCCCGGCCGAGCAGCTGGGTGGTGGGCAGCCGGCGGAAGGCGGCGTGGTGCGCCCGCGTGTAGGTGCGGTCCGGTCGCGGCAGGACGAACGGCGCCGAGCGCTGGAACAGGCTCAGGTGCGACACGCGGGGCTGGATCTGCGGCACGAGCTGGACGGCGCTGGCGCCGGTGCCAATCACCGCCACCCGATCGCCGGTGAGGTCGCGGCTGTGGTCCCAGCGGGCGGAGTGGAAGGAGTGCCCGGTGAAGGTGTCGATCCCGGGGATGCGGGGCATGGCGGGACGGGAGAGCTGGCCGACGGCGGGGACCAGCACGTCGGCGGAGAAGGTCTCCCCGGTGCTGGTGTGCACCCGCCACTGCCCGGCCGCCGCGTCGAACTCCGCGCTGGTCACCTCCACCCCGAAGTGGGTGCGCTCGCGCACGCCGTGCTTGGTGGCGGTGCGCTGCAGGTAGGCCAGGATGTCCGGCTGCAGCGAGAACCGCTTGGGCCACTCGGGATTGGGGTCGTAGGAGAAGGAGTACAGCGGGGAGGGGATGTCGCAGCCGGCGCCGGGATAGGTGTTCTCCCGCCACACCCCGCCCACGTCGTCGGCCTTCTCCAGGACGGTGTAGTCGTAGCCGGCCGTGCCGATCTCGATGGCCGCCGCGATCCCCCCGAAGCCGGTGCCGATTATCAGCGCGGTGGGCTTTCGGTAGGTCGGCTGTCGCTGGTTCATGCAGTCCTCCTGCGGCGCGCACCCACGGCTCTTCGGCGCCATGCTTGACATCAATCGAGGCAGTGGTGTCGACTAACATGACATCGACATCATCCGCTGTCAACAGTGCGTGATGTCAACATTTGGGAGGACGCGATGGGGCGCACCGACGCGCTGCCGAACGGCACCAGCTACCACCGGGCGGGCCACGGCCCACCGATCGTGCTGATCCACGGCATCGGCAGCCGCTGGCAGGTGTTCGAGCCGATCATCGACGCCCTGGCTGCCGAGCACGAGGTGCTCGCCCTGGACCTGCCCGGCTTCGGAGCCACCCCCGCGGTGGCCGGGGTCGCCTCCACCGTGGATGGCTACGCCGCGTGGGTCGCCCAGCTGCTCGACGAGCTCGGCATCACCCGTCCGCACGTGGTGGGCAGCTCGATGGGTGGCGGCATCGCCATGGAGCTCGGCCGGCGCGGGGTGGCCGGCCAGGTCACCGCCTTTGCGCCGGTCGGGTACTGGACCGGCCCCGGCCGGGTGTGGTGCCAGTCGGTGGTCACCACCATGCGGGTGGTGGGCCGGGCGCTGCGTCCGGTGATCACCCCCGCCGCGCAGATCGCCGCCGGCCGCGCCGCGCTCTTCGGACCGTTCTTCGGCCGCCCGTGGCAGGTCTCGCCGGAGGCCGCCGTGGGTGACCTCGACGGGCTCATCGGCGCCACCCGCTTCACCGAGGCCCGCAAGGGCTTCGCCACCTACGACCTCACGCGTCACCCGCGCCCGGCCGGCGGGCTCGCCGACATCCCGGTGACGGTGGCCTGGGGCACCAGGGACGCGGTGCTGCTGCCGCGCCAGGCCGAGGTGGCCCGGGCGCTGCTGCCGCAGGCCCGGCACGTCACCCTGCGCGGGTGCGGTCACCTGCCCTTCTCCGACGACCCGTCGCTGTGCGCCGACGTGGTGCTCGCCCCGGCCGAGGCGTTCGCCTCACCAGCGCTGCCCTCACCTGCACCA
This sequence comes from Rhodococcus sp. X156, assembly GCF_004006015.1. Taxonomy (NCBI): domain Bacteria; kingdom Bacillati; phylum Actinomycetota; class Actinomycetes; order Mycobacteriales; family Nocardiaceae; genus Rhodococcus; species Rhodococcus sp. X156. The sequence continues at coordinate 311,448 of NZ_CP034766.1, forward strand.
ACCAGCACCACCCGATTCGACGATGGAGATGTGGCATGAGCACCGTCAGCGAGCCCACCCAGACGAGCCCCGCCCAGGACAGCCCTGCCCAGGACAGCACCGAGCAGGCCCCCGCGTTCGTGGAGTCCCTCAACCCCGCCACCGACGCCAGCGTGGCCCGCTTCGCCGTGGACGGGCCGGCCGCCGTGGACGCCGCGGTCGCCCGCGCACACGAGGCGGCGCCGTGGTGGCAGGAGCAGGGCTTCGCCGGGCGGCGCCGGCACCTGCTGCGCTGGGCGTCGTGGATGGCGGCGCACCGCGACGAGGCGGTGGACCTGCTGCACCGGGAGAACGGCAAGCCCCGCCCCGACGCCACCATCGAGCTGCTGATGACGCTGGAGCACCTGGACTGGGCGGCCAAGCACGCCGCCAAGGTGCTGGCCGACCAGAGCCACCGCCCGGGGCTGCTGCTGGCGAACTTCTCCGCCACCACCTCCTTCGTGCCCTACGGCGTGGTCGGGGTGATCGGGCCGTGGAACTACCCCATGTACACCCCGTCCGGCTCCATCGCGCTGGCCCTGGCGGCGGGCAACACCGTGGTGTTCAAGCCCAGCGAGCACACCCCCGCGGTGGGCGACTGGTACGTCAAGGCCTTCGCCGCGGCCAACCCCGACGCCCCCGAGGGGGTGCTGTCAGTGGTGCACGGCTTCGGTCCCACCGGAGCGGCACTGGCAGCGTCGGCGGTGAACAAGGTGGCCTTCACCGGCTCCACCGCCACCGGCCGCCGGGTGATGATGGCCGCGGCCCAGAACCTCACCCCGGTGGTGATGGAGCTGGGCGGCAAGGACGCCGCGCTGGTGGCCGCCGACGCCGACGTGCCCGCCGCCGCCGACGCCATCGCCTGGGGCGCCATGGGCAACAGCGGGCAGACCTGCGTCGGCGTGGAGCGGGTGTACGTGCACCGCTCGGTGCGTGACCAGCTGGTGGCCGAGCTGCAGAAGGCCCTGGCGCAGGTGCGCCCGGGCTCCGAGGACGGCGCCAGCTACGGGCCGATGACCATGCCCGCGCAGGTGGACGTGGTCCGCAGCCACGTCGCCGACGCCCTCGAGCGAGGCGGCACGGCCGTGGTGGGTGGGCTGGACTCCGTCGGCGAGCGCTACATCTCCCCGGTGGTCATCCTGGACGCCCCTGAGGACAGCCTCGCGGTGCGGGAGGAGACCTTCGGCCCCACGCTCACCGTCACCACGGTGGACGACATGGACGAGGCGGTGCGCCTGGCCAACGACTCCCAGTACGGGCTGGGTGGGGCGGTGTTCTCCCAGGCGCGCGGCGCCGAGCTGGCCCGGCGCCTGGACACCGGCGTGGTGTCGGTGAACTCGGTGATCGGCTTTGCCGGCATCCCGTCGCTGCCGCTGGGCGGCACCGGGGCCAGCGGCTTCGGGCGGATCCACGGTCCCGAGGGTCTGCGCGAGTTCTCCCGCACCAAGGGCATTGCTTCCCAGCGCTTTCCGCTGCCCGGGGTGAAGCTGCTGAGCTTCGGGCGGGCCAAGGCCATCACCGCGCTGCTGCCTCGCGTCATCGGGCTGCGCCACGTGCGCCGCTCCTGAGCTCGCCCGTCCTGCCCCGCTGCGTCCTGCCCTGGCCCGACCCGTTCGCCGACCATGAGGAGCTCGTCCGTGTCCGACACCTTTGACTACGTCGTGGTGGGCTCGGGGTCGGCTGGCGCCGTCGTCGCCGCCCGGCTCAGCGAGGACCCCGCCACCTCGGTGCTGCTGCTGGAGGCGGGCCCGCGGGACAACGTCACCGCGGTGAGCATCCCTGCGGCCTTCCCCCAGCTGTTCCGCACCGAGCGCGACTGGGACTACTGGACCGAGCCGCAGCCGGGCCTGGCCGGGCGCCGGCTGTACTGGCCGCGCGGGAAGATGCTCGGCGGCAGCTCGTCGATGAACGCCATGATGTGGGTGCGCGGCTTCGCCGCCGACTACGACGGCTGGGCGGAGCAGGCCGGACCGGGCTGGTCCTACGAGTCGGTGCGCGGCTACTTCGAGCGCATCGAGGACGTGAACAACCTGCCGGGCGAGGGCCACGGCGTGGGTGGGCCGATGCCCGTCAGCACGCAGCGCTCCACCAACCCGCTGACCACCGCCTTCCTGCTCGCCGCGGGCGAGGCGGGCCACCGGGTGGACGACCGGGCCAACCGGGACATCCCGGAGGGCTTCACCGCCACCGAGGTCACCCAGCGCCGCGGGCAGCGCTGCAGCACCGCCGTGGCCTACCTCAAGCCGGCCCGCAGCCGCCCCAACCTCACGGTGCGCACCGGCGCGCACGTCACCCGGGTGAACCTCACCGGCCGGCGCGCCACCGGCGTCACCTACGTGCTCGACGGCGTGCACCGCCGCGCGCAGGTGCGCCGCGAGGTGGTGCTCTCCGGTGGGTCGATCAACACCCCGCAGCTGCTCATGCTCTCCGGCATCGGCCCAGCCGAGCACCTGCGCTCGCACGGCATCGAGGTGGTGCGCGACGCCGCCGAGGTGGGCCAGAACCTGGCCGACCACCTGTGCGCGGCCCTGGTGGTCGGCTCGCAGGGGCCGGAGTCGATGTTCACCGCCACCGAGGCCAAGCACCTGCTGACCTACTTCACCCGGCGCCGCGGGATGCTCACCTCCAACGTCGGCGAGGCCTACGGCTTCGTCCGCAGCCGCCCCGAGCTGGCGCTGCCCGACCTGGAGATGCTCTTCGCCCCAGCCCCGTTCGTCGGGCAGGGCCTCACCGAGCCCACCGCGCACGGGATGACCGTCGGCCCGATCCTGCTGAGCCCGCACAGCCGGGGCGAGATCACCCTGGCCTCGGCCGACCCGTTCGCCGCCGCCAAGATCGACCCGCGCTACCTGTCCGACCCCGAGGGGCTGGACCGGCAGGCGCTGCTCACCGGGCTGGGCCTGGCCGAGGAGCTGCTGAGCATGCCCGCCCTGGCCCGGCACTGCACCGGCGAGTACCTGCAGCCCCCCGGCGGTGACCCCGCGGAGCGGCTGGTGACTGCTGCGGAGCGCTACACCCAGACGCTGTATCACCCGGTGGGCACGTGCCGGATGGGCAGCGACGAGCAGTCGGTGGTCGATCCCGAGCTGCGGGTGCGCGGCATCGACGGCCTGCGGGTGGCCGACGCCTCGGTGATGCCGGAGATCATCCGCGGCCACACCAACGCGCCGGCCATCATGATCGGGGAGCGGGCCGCGGACCTGCTGCGTGGCCGGGTGAGCACGCCGAGCGCCACCACCCCGGCCACCGCGACCGTCTCGGCGTGACCTCGCCGACACCCCCACCGCCACGGCTGCTGGGACCGCCGGCCGGACCAGGTGCCGGTGGGAGGATGGGCTGATGGACTCGGTGCGGGAGGCGGCGGTGGAACCCGGCCCCAAGCGGCCGTGGCGCGGGCAGCAGCCCGAGCAGCGCCAGGCGGAGCGCCGCGCCAAGCTGCTCGAGGCCGGCCTGCAGATCCTGGGCACCGAGGGCGCGGCCGCGGTGACCATGCGTGGGGTGTGCCGCGAGGCCGAGCTCACCGAGCGCTACTTCTACGAGAGCTTCCGCAACCGTGAGCAGCTGCTGGTGGCGGTGCTGGACATGGTGGCGCTGCGGGCCCGGGACGCGGTGCTGCAGACGCTGTCGGCGGGAGCGAGCAACCGGGCCGAGCTGATCCGCGAGCTGGTGCGGGTGTTCACCCGCTACGTCCGCGACGACCCCCGGCGGGCCCGGGTGATGTTCGTGGAGTCGCTGGCCGCCCCGGAGCTGATCCGTCGTGGCGCGGAGCTGGTCAGCGAGTTCACCGCCCCCATCGCCGCGGTGGCGGCCAGCTTCGGCACCGAGCGCGGCCGGGTGGACGAGCTGGACGTGGAGCTGGACGCGCTGGCCACCTTCGGGGCGGTGGCCTACCTCTACCAGCGGTGGCTGCGCGACGGCTTCACCATCTCCACCGAGCGCATGGTGGAGCACGTCTCGCTGGTGGTGGAGCAGCTCGCCGGCGTCAGCTCCACCGGCTTCTGACCCGGCACCCCGCGGCCGGCAGCAGCGAAGTTACCGGCGGGTAACCTCGGGTCGTCCCCACCCCGGACGACCACTGAGGAAGGCCCCCGTGAGCGAGCTGCTGTTCAACCCGAGCACCTACGACCCGACGCACCTGGACGTCGAGTCCCGGCGCCTGCTGCGGGCCACCATCGACTGGTTCGAGGCGCGGGGCAAGGACCAGCTGATCGCCGACGACCTCAGCGGCGTCTGGTACACGGAGTTCCTGGACTTCGTGCGGCGGGAGAAGCTCTTCGCCACCTTCCAGACCCCGGCCGCCGAGGCCGACGGGCACCCGGACAAGCGCTGGGACGCCACCCGCAACGCCGCCCTCAGCGAGGTGCTGGGCTTCTACGGCCTGCAGTACTGGTACGCCTGGCAGGTCACCGTCCTCGGCCTCGGCCCCATCTGGATGAGCGAGAACGCCGACGCCCGCCGCCGGGCCGCCGCCCTGCTCGACGACGGCGCGGTGTTCGCCTTCGGGCTGTCGGAGAAGTCCCACGGCGCCGACGTCTACTCCACCGACATGGTGCTCACCCCTCAGCCCGACGGGGGCTTCACCGCCAGTGGCGAGAAGTACTACATCGGCAACGGCAACGTCGCCGGGATGGTGTCGGTGTTCGGCCGTCGCGCCGACGTCGAGGGCCCCGACGGCTACGTGTTCTTCGCGGTGGACAGCCAGCACCCCGCCTTCCACCTGGTCAAGAACGTGGTCCCGTCCCAGATGTTCGTCAGCGCCTTCGAGCTGCGCGACTACCCGGTGCGCGAGGTCGACGTGCTGCACACCGGGCCGGAGGCCTTCAGCGCGGCGCTGAACACCGTCAACGTCGGCAAGTTCAACCTCTGCACCGCCTCCATCGGCATCAGCGAGCACGCCTTCTACGAGGCGATCACGCACGCGCACAACCGCGTCCTCTACGGCCACCCGGTCACCGACTTCCCGCACGTGCGGGCCGGCTTCGTCGACGCCTACGCCCGCACCGTGGCCATGAAGCTGTTCAGCGACCGCGCCGTGGACTACTTCCGCACCGCCACCCCCGAGGACCGCCGCTACCTGCTGTTCAACCCGATCACCAAGATGAAGGTGACCAGCGAGGGCGAGCGGGTGATCGACCTGCTGTGGGACGTCATCGCGGCCAAGGGCTTCGAGAAGGACACCTACTTCAGGATGGCCACCCGCGACATCCGCGCGCTGCCCAAGCTGGAGGGCACCGTGCAGGTGAACCTGGCGCTGGTGCTGAAGTTCATGCCCAGCTACCTGCGCAACCCGCAGGACTACCCGCCGGTGCCGCAGCGCCACGACGCCGGTGACGACGCGTTCTTCTTCCGCCAGGGTCCCGCCAGGGGGCTGGGCAAGGTCACCTTCCACGACTGGCGCACCGCCTACCAGGGCTTTGCCGAGGTGCCCAACGTCGCGGTGTTCACCGAGCAGGCCGACGGCCTGGTCCGCTTCCTGACCGAGTGCGCCCCGGACGCCGAGCAGGCCAAGGACCTGGACTTCCAGCTGGTGGTGGGCCAGCTGTTCACCCTGGTGGTCTACGGCCAGCTGGTGCTGGAGCAGGCCGAGCTGGCCGGCCTGGACCGCGACGTGCTGGACCAGGTCTTCGACGTGCTGGTGCGCGACTTCTCCGCCTGCGCGGTGCAGCTGCACGGCAAGGCGTCGTCCACGGAGGCGCAGCAGCGCTGGGCGCTGGCGCACGTGCGCAAGCCCGCCACCGACACCGCCCGCTTCGACCGCGTGTGGCAGCAGGTGGCCGCCCTCTCCGGCACCTACGAGATGAACGAGTAGCTGATCAACGGCTAGCCCTGCGCGGGCGCCGGTCCGGCGGTACGGTCACGCCACTGAGTCGGACCGGCGTTGGGGGACAGCCATGATCGGCGGAGTCAAGCAGGTCGACAACGAGACCATCGCCGAGGTGCTGCGCATCCGCGGGGGTGTCGACCAGTCCGCCCGAGAACCTCAGGACCCCGGCAGCGGCCCGCACCCGTGGCTGGCGCTGCTGGACGGCTTCGCCCACCAGGACGTGATCGACGCGGTGTGGATGCACTACAGCCACGAGTCCCGCGCGGTGTGGCCGGCCGACGTCATCGCCCGGGTGGAGGCGCTGGCCGCCGAGCGGGTGCAGGCGGCGGAGTCGCTCAAGGACCTGGCGCTGCAGGAGCGCTCGGACTGGACCGACGAGCAGCGCGCGGCCTGGATGGTGGTGTGGGACGAGGCGCTGGGCCGCGGGGAGTCGGTGGAGAACGCGGTGGCGCTGGCCGACGAGGCGGCCCCGGACGTGGTGGGTGAGGAGCAGGCCGAGAGCGAGGTGTCGGCCGACCGCGCCGGCTCCGAGAGCGCCTGACGCCGACCTGCCTGGCTAGCCCTCGGCCACCGCGCCGGAGCTCAGCAGCACCTGCACCTGCTCCTCGGACAAGCCGCTGCCCAGCAGCACCGCACGGGTGTCGGCGCCGACCACCGGCTGCGGTGTCGGGGTGTCCAGCGAGGTGGCGGAAAATCGCGGGGCCGGCGAGGGCTGGGTGATGCCGTCGGCGGTGAAGAAGGTGTTGCGGGCCACGTTGTGCGGGTGCTGCGGGGCCTCGGCCATCGACAGCACCGGCACCACGCAGGCGTCGCTGCCGGCGAAGACCTCCTCCCAGTGCGCGCGGGGCTGCGCGGCGAAGGCCGCGGTGAGCCGGGCCCGCAGCTCGGGCCAGCCGGCGCGGTCGTGCTGCGGGGCGGGCAGCTCGCCCAGGCCGAGGCGGGCAACCAGCTCGGCGAAGAACTGCGGCTCGATCGGCCCCACCGACACGTGCTCGCCGTCGGCGGTCTCGTAGACGTCGTAGAACGGGCTGCCGGTGTCCAGCAGGTTGGTCCCGCGCGGGCCCCACGCGCCGCGGGAGTGCCCGCCCATGATGGGCGCCAGCAGCAGCGCCGAGCCGTCCACCATGGCCGCGTCCACCACCTGCCCCTCGCCCCCGCGGGCCACCGCCAGCAGCGCGGCCAGCACGCCGGTGGCCAGCAGCATCGCGCCACCGCCGTAGTCGCCCACCAGGTTCAGCGGCGGCACCGGGGCCTGTCCGGCGCGGCCGATGGCCGACAGCGCGCCGGACAGCGAGATGTAGCTGATGTCGTGCCCGGCGGTGTGGGCGAGCGGGCCGTCCTGGCCCCAGCCGGTCATCCGGCCGAACACCAGCCTGGGGTTGCGGACCAGGCACTCCTGCGGCCCCAGGCCCAGGCGCTCCATCACCCCGGGCCGAAAGCCCTCGATCAGCGCGTCCGCGCTCTCCACCAGCCGCAGCACCGTGGCCGGGCCGTCCGGGTGCTTGAGGTCGACCGCGACGGAGCGCCGACCGCGCCCGGTCACCTCCTCGTCGGTGGGTCGGCTACCCGCTGCGCTGGCACGGTGCAGGCAGATGACGTCGGCGCCCAGGTCGGCCAGCACCATCCCGGCGAACGGGGCCGGGCCGATGCCCGCCATCTCGAGCACGGTGTAGCCGGACAGTGGTCCCACGGGGGGCTCCTCAGGTCGACCGGTGCGCCAGGTGGACGCCGTGCGCCGATCCTGGCAGCGGGAGCCGGGTGTGTCCGGCCTGCTCCCGCCTGACGGTCAGGCCCGCGCGGCCCGGCCGGAGCCCCGCAGGAAGCTCAGGGCGTAACTGGCGGTGGCCAGGGCCAGGATGCTGAAGCTCGGCGGCAGCGACGGGAAGGCGTAGCTGAGCACCAGCCCGCCCACCATGGAGCCCACCGCGATGACCGGGGCCAGCGCCAGCGCCACCCACGGCCGGTCGGTGAGCCGCAGGGCCGCGCCGGCCGGGGCCGCGAGCAGACCCAGCAGCAGCAGCGCCCCCACGGCCTGGGTGGCCTCGGCGGCGGTCAGGCCCACCACCACCAGGAAGCCCACGCCCAGCGCTCGCACCGGCACCCGTCGCGCCGCGGCCACCGCGGGATCGAGGCTGGCGAACAGCAGGGGGCGGGCGATGAGCAGGGTGAGCACCAGCAGCCCCCCGGCCACCCCGGCCGCGGTCCACGCGCTGGCGGCGCTGAGGCCGAAGATCGACCCGAACAGCACGCTCACCCCGGCGGCCCCGCCCACCGCGGAGCGCTCGCTGGCGGTGTAGAGGGACAGGGCCAGCACGCCGATGCCCAGGATCCAGGCGAACACCGTGCCGGTGACCACGTCGTCGGCTCGGCCGCGGTTGCCCAGCACGCCGAGCAGCGCACCCACCGCGACGGTGGCCACCACCAGGCCCAGCCGCAGGTCCACCCCGAGCGCCAGGGCCAGCGCCGCCCCGGTGAAGGCCACGTGGCTGAGGGCGTCGCCGGTGAAGACCTGGTTGCGCAGCACCATGAAGAACCCGACCACTCCGGACAGCGCGGCGATGGGGATGCCGGCCAGCAGCGCGTGCCGCACGAACGGCTGGGCCAGCATGCCGCCCTCGGCGGCCAGCACGGTGGCGCTCACCGGTCGTCCCCGGCGAGGGCGCCCCGCGCCCAGGTGCCGCCGGCGACCAGCAGGTACCCGGCGAAAGCGATGGAGGTGATGAAGAAGCCGATGGGGTAGTCCAGGTAGTACGCGACGAACAGCGAGGCCCAGGTGGTGAGCACCCCGATCAGCACGGCCAGGCCGGCGCTGACCACCGGGCGAGCGGTGATCAGCTGGGCGGTGGCGGCGGGCGCCACCAGCAGCGCGAACACCAGCAGGCTGCCGGTGATCTGGGCGGCCGCGCCCGCGGCCACGCCGAGCAGGACCAGGAAGCCCGCGCCCAGGGCCCGCACCGGCACCCCGCGCGCGGCGGCCACGTCCGGGTCGACCGAGGCGAACAGCAGCGGCCGGGCGATGGCGGCGAGGATGGCCACCGCCACCACGGCGATCACGGCCAGCACCTGCACCTGCGCCGCGGTGATGCCCAGGAAGCTGCCGAACAGCAGGTTGTTCACCCCGCCCAGCTGGCCGCCGTGCAGGCTGAGGAAGAGGAAGCCGCAGGCCAGCGCGAAGGCCTGCACGGTGCCGGTGACCGCGGACTCCTCGCTGTAGCCGCCGGAGCGCGAGCCCGGGATGGCGGCGATCACCAGGGCCGCCGCCACGGCGAAGGTGAGCAGGCCGTAGGTGGCGCTGACACCCAGCAGCACCGCGCCCGCGGCACCGGGGAACCCCACCACGGCCAGGGTGTGGCCGGCGAAGCTCTGCCGGCGCAGCACCATGAACCAGCCGACCAGCCCGGCCAGCACCGCGACGATGGTGCCGGCGCGGAAGGCGTTGACCATGAACGGGAACTGGAACATCTGGCGGACGTCCTCCACCAGGTTCCAGGTGAGCACCGGCTGCATCAGTGGCGGTGTCCGGCCGGGTCGGAGTGCCGCGGCGCGTGCAGCGACGGCGCCTGGGGCTCACCCACCACCACCAGCCCACCGTCGGAGGTGGTCAGCACCTCCACCTGGGTGCCGTACAGCCGGGTGAGGGTGTCGCTGGTGATCACCTCGTGGGCGGGGCCGGCGGCGGCGCCGTGCTGAGCGAGGTACACCACCTGGTCGAGGTAGCTCAGGATCGGGTTGACGTCGTGGGCGACCATCACCACCGCCACGTCGTGCTCGTGGCAGATGCGGGAGATCAGGGCCGCCACCGACGCCTGGTTGGGCAGGTCGAGGGAGTCCAGCGGCTCGTCCAGCAGCAGCAGCCGGGGGCGCGAGACCAGTGCCTGGGCGATGAGCAGGCGCTGCTGCTCACCACCGGACAGCCGGCCGATGGGGCGGTCGGCGTAGTCCTGCGCCCCCACCATCTCCACCACGTGGCGCACCCGCTCCTCCGCGGCGCGCGCGGCGGCGCTGAAGCGGCGGCGACCCGGCAGCGGGAAGCCCCACCGGCTGCCGTCCAGGCCCAGGCGCACCACGTCGGTGCCGCGCACCCGTAGGCTGCGGTCGAAGCTGCGCCGCTGCGGGAGGTAGCCGATCTGCCGGTTCGCCCCGGGCGGGGACTGGCCGAGCACGCTGACCTCGCCGGCGGACAGGCGGACCTGCCCGAGCGCGGCCTTGACCAGGGTGGACTTGCCGACGCCGTTGGGGCCCAGCACCGCGACGAACTCCCCGGCGGCGACGGTGACGTCCAGGCCGTCCCACAGCGTGGTGGCGCCGCGGCGCACCGCAGCGCCGCGCAGCTGCAGCACCGGGTCCGCAGTGGCAGTGGCGCCGCTCGTCATCGTGCGCTGCTGGCCGACAGCGCGTCGCGCAGCGCCACGAGCTGGTCGGTCTGCCACTGCTGCCAGCTCTGCGTGCCCGCGGGCGGGGTCTCGGTGACGGTGGTGACCGGGATGCCCTGGGCGCGGGCGGCGTCCACCTGCTGCTGCACGTCGGGGGAGGCGTTCTGGGCGTTGTAGACGTAGGCCTTGATGGCGCCGCTGCGGATCTGCTGGTCCGCGGTGGTCTTGTCCGCCACCGTCGGCTCGTCGCCGTGGCTCACCGCGCTGAGGAAGCCGGGCGGGGTGACGAGGTCGAGGCCGAGGGAGGGCACGAGCATCTCCAGGACGCTCTCCGAGCCACCCACCGGGGTGCCGCCGAAGGTGGTGCGGATCTCGGTGGCCACCTTGTCGTACTCCGCCATCGCGGTGGTGCTGAAGGCCTGCAGCTGGGTGTCGAAGTAGCCGGCCTGGTCGGGGCTGATCTTCTTGTAGGCGGCGGTGATGCTCTCCGCGACCTTGGCCACGTCGGCGGGGTTGTACCAGCGGTGCGGGTTGGCATCGTCGGGCAGCGCCAGCACCGAGCCCACGTTGAGGTTGGCCCGGTTGGGGGCGGGGTTGGCTGCGGCCAGGTCGTCGGCCCAGCCGTCGTAGCCGAGTCCGTTGACCACGGTCAGGTCGGCGGTGGCGATGGCGCGGGCGTCGGAGGCGGTGGCCTCGTAGTCGTGCGGGTCGGCGCCGGGGGAGCTGACGATGCTGTGCACGTCCACCTTGTCGCCACCGAGCTGGTCGGCCAGCAGGCCCCAGAAGTTCTCCGCGGCCACCACGGTGATCGTCTTGCCGGGCTCGCTGCCGGAGGCGCCCGGGGTGGAGGGGCTGGTGGCGCACCCGGTGAGGACCAGCACGGTCCCGACGAGGGCGGCGCACGCGGCCCGGTGGATCTTTCGCACGGTTTGCTCCTGCACTGGCGGCACGTCGACACCAGGTGTCTGAGACACCTGCCTTATTGGTGATGACAACGATACCCGATAAGGATCTGTTCCCGGCGCCTGGCAAGCCGTCCTCGCCACGCCCTCAGATCGTGACGGTGGCGCCGGTGGCCGCGGTGGTGTCGCTCGGCGACTGCTTCCGTCGTGCGCGGCGATCGAAGTACGTCGCGGCCACCATCGCCCCCACCACGCCGACCACGGCGTAGCCGAAGAGCACCCCCAGCGGTTGCGCCATCTCGGTTCCGTGGAAGTAGGCGATGTTGCGGACGCCGCTGGTGGCGGCGCCGGGCGTGAGCCACGGGCCGATCGCGGCCCAGAACGGGGGGATCAGCTGGGTGCCGTAGGCGCCGCCGGCGCTGGGGTTGCCCAGCACCACGAACAGCCCGATGACCAGCCCGATGCCCACGAAGTCCAGCGCCGCCTCGAGGAAGAGGGTGAAGGCGAAGGTGGCGAAGACCACCAGGGCGCCGAGCGCAGCCAGTGACCAGAAGTGCCCGGAGTACACACCGAGCACCGGCTCCACGATGATGGCGGTGCCGATGCCCGACAGCACGGCGTAGCCGACGGCGACGAGCAGCCGCCGCGCTGCCGTCCGAGGGGCGCGGGAGCTGCCGGCGACCAGCTCCATCACGGTGGCCAGCAGGTAACCGCCCACCACCCAGCCGACGGCGATGTAGAAGTCGGAGAGGCCGCGGTTGTCCCCGGAGCTGATGGGCACCAGGTCGTCCACGGTGACGGTGCGCTGCTGGGCGGCGGCGAACTGCGTCACCACGGTCTCCACGGCGTCGGCCACCGAGGTGCTGGCGGCGCTGGCCACGAGCAGGGTGTCCCTGCCGTCCGGCCCCAGGACCAGTGCCGACTCCACGTCGCGGTTGGCCACCATCGAGCGGGCCTGCTCCACGCTGGTGGTGGTGCTCGGGCTCAGCGGGTGCCCGGGCAGCGACCCCAGCGCCGCGACGGTCTGCTCCGCCGCCGGAGCCGGGCCCACCACGGCGATGTCCACGTCCCGCGGTGCTGGGTCGTGGAACGCACCCACGTAGCTGAGGATGAAGCCGAGCTGCAGGATCAGCACGCCCAGCACCACCAGGCCGCCGAGGACGATCGCCGTGCGCCCGGTGTCCCGGGTCGGTGCCAGCTCGAGCTCGGCCGTCGCCGAGCGGTCGCCGTGGTCAGTCGCCATGTCGGTCTCCCCCGCCTCGCCACCGCTCGCCCGGGGCGCTCGCTCGAGGGTGTTGCACTCACCAGAACGCAGGGGCTCTGCACCAAACGTACAAGCCAGTGCGGTGGGCGACCCGGCGCAAGCCGGGCCGCGACGCGTCACCCAACGGTGCTGCGTTGTGCCGCAACCAAGGTCGCCCCAACCGGTGGGGCGGGCGGGAAGGACGGTGCTGGGTGGACGCTCGCCGGTGGACGTGGGGCTCCGTGCCCCCAATACAGTGTCCGCATGACTGAGAGCGCCTGGAAGTCCGTAACCGTCGACCGCACCGGGAGCGTCGCGCAGGTGACCCTGGTCGGGCCGGGCAAGCACAACGCGATGGGCCCGGACTTCTGGGCCGAGATGCCGCAGGTGTTCGCCGAGCTCGACGCCGACCCCGAGGTGCGCGCCGTGGTGGTCGCCGGCTCCGGGCGCAACTTCTCCTACGGGCTCGACCTGGCAGCGATGGGGGAGACGCTCGGCCCGGTGATGAGCGGGGAGAACCTGCTCGCCGGCCCGCGCACCGCGCTCTACGACGACATCAAGAAGATGCAGAAGGCGCTGAACGCCGTCGCCGACTGCCGCAAGCCGGTGATCGCCGCCGTGCAGGGCCGCTGCATCGGGGGCGGCGTCGACCTCATCGCCGCCTGCGACGTCCGCTACGCCAGCGCCGACGCGTCCTTCAGCATCCGCGAGGTGAAGGTGGCCATCGTGGCCGACATGGGCAGCCTGCAGCGGCTGCCAGCGATCATCGGCGACGGCCACCTGCGCGAGCTGGCGCTGACCGGTCGCGACATCGACGCCGCCCGCGCCGAGCGCATCGGCCTGGTCAACGACGTGCTCCCTGACGCCGAGGCCGTGCTCGCCGCCGCGCACGCCACCGCCAAGGAGATCGCGGGAAACCCGCCGCTGGTGGTGCACGGCATCAAGGACGTGCTGGACCAGGAGCGCGCCGCCCGGGTCGCCTCGGGGCTGCGCTACGTGGCCGCGTGGAACTCCGCGTTCCTCGCCTCGGAGGACCTCGGCGAGGCGATCCAGGCCGTCTTCGCCCAGCGCGCGCCCGAGTTCAAGGGCAAGTAGGGGCGTCTGCAAGTACGCCCTACCTGCCCCCGCGGGGTCTGCAACCGCTACCAACCGCCGTCCCGGCTCGAGCTGGGGCGGCGGTTGGGCGTTGGTGGGCGAGCTGGACGTGGACGTGGTGCTGATGGACCTGCAGTTCGCCGCCGCGACTGCCCGCGGGCTCATCCGCCGGTAGGTGCATCTGCAAGTACCACCAAGCGCGCCCCGCACCGTCTGCAGCTGCTACCAACCCGCCCCGGCCCGGGACGAGCGGGGGGCGTCAGCCGGGCTTGACCACCATCAGCACCACGATGGCGACGAGCAGCAGCGAGACGATCCCCGAGCTCATCGCGATGCGGCCGTAGTCCGGGCTGCCGCCACGCGGTGCCGTGGCCTCGCTGCCGGCGGTGGCTGCCACGCCCGCGGGCTGCAGGGTGTCGGCGGCCTTCTGCAGCGCCGGAACCACCATCACCAGGCTGAGCACCAGGGCGATCACGTAGAGGATGATCGAGATGAGGATCCACGGAGTGGTGAACGAGAGGTCGTAGTCGACCACCGACACCAGCCCGAACCCGAAGATGACCACCAGCACCGAGGCCAGCGTCATGATGTTGGTCGACTGCGCCAGCGACCGCACCTGCGCGGCATCTCCGTTGCGGACCGCGCGCAGCGCGGTGTGCGGCAGGATCGCCATGGGGCCGACGATGAAGACGCCGGTGACGACGTGCAGGACGTTCAGGACATCTTCCATGGGCTCAGCCTAGAGCGCGCCTGCCCGCGGCCCCAACGGTCGGCGTGTCTGCCCACCTAGGACACCTGACCACCTTGCACGGTCGCCGATCCGCACGCACCCTTGCGTCGGACAGCTGCTGTAGTCCGCGGTCCCGGAAGGGGATCCATGCCCACCACCCAGGCGACACCGGCGGCGTCCGGACCGGGCTCGCCGGAGACCGGGGTCTTCACCCACCGTCAGATCCTCACCATCCTGTCCGGCCTGGTGCTGGGCATGTTCCTGGCCGCGCTGGACCAGACCATCGTCTCCACCGCGGTGCGCACCATCGCCGACGACCTGCAGGGCTACTCGGTGCTGGCCTGGGTCACCACCGCCTACCTCGTCACGTCCACCATCACGACGCCGCTGTACGGCAAGCTCTCCGACCTGCACGGGCGCAAGCCCTTCTTCATGCTGGCCATCACGATCTTCGTGGTGGGGTCGATGCTCTGCGGCATCGCCACGTCGATGTACGAGCTGGCCGCCTTCCGCGCGGTGCAGGGAGTGGGTGCCGGCGGGCTGATGTCCATGGCCCTGGCCATCATCGGCGACATCGTGCCGCCGCGGGAGCGGGCGCGGTACCAGGGGTACTTCCTGGCCGTGTTCGCCACCGCCAGCGTGCTCGGCCCGGTGCTCGGCGGGGTGCTGGCCGGGCAGCCGTCGCTGCTCGGCGTCACCGGCTGGCGCTGGGTGTTCTACCTCAACGTGCCGCTGGGCGTGCTGGCTCTGCTGGTGGTGTGGCGGGTGCTCAACCTGCCGGTGCACCACCGCGAGGCCAAGGTCGACTGGTGGGGAGCGACGCTGCTGAGCGTCGGGGTGGTTCCGCTGCTGGTGGTCGCCGAGCAGGGCCGCACCTGGGGCTGGTCGTCCCCGGCTGCGCTGTGCTGCTACGTGGTGGGGGTGCTGGGGGTGGCTGCCTTCGTGCTGGCCGAGGTCCGGATGGGCGACGAGGCGCTGATCCCCCTGCGCTTCTTCCGCAACCGGCTGTTCTCGCTGTGCATCGCCGTCAGCGTGATCGCCGGAGCGGGGATGTTCGGCGGGATCTCGCTCATCCCGCAGTACCTGCAGGTGGTCAAGGGCTCCTCGCCCACGCTGGCCGGCTACCAGGTGCTGCCGATGGTCGGCGCCATGATGCTCGCCTCCATCGTCTCCGGGCAGCTGATCTCGCGGACCGGGCGCTACAAGATCTTCCCGCTGGTGGGCACGGCACTGATGAGCGCGGGCATGTTCGCCCTGCACCTCGTGCGCGCGGACACCCCGCTCTGGCTGACCATGACCATGATGGCCACCTTCGGACTGGGACTGGGCTGCATGATGCAACCGCTGACGCTGGCGATCCAGAACGCCATGCCGCCCAGGGACATGGGGGTGTCCACCTCGGCGGCCACCTTCTTCCGCCAGATCGGCGCGACGCTGGGGGTCGCGGTGTTCCTGTCCCTGCTGTTCTCCCAGCTCACGCCCGCGACGTCGGCAGCGCTGACCACCGCCTCGACCGACCCCGGCTTCCGCAGCGTGGTGCAGGCGGCGGCGCAGGGCGCGGACCCCGCACAGGCACACCTCGCCCAGGGCATGGCGGCCGGTGACCCCGCGGTGGCCGGGGCGGCCCTGGTGGACACCTCGTTCATCCAGCGCCTCGACCCGGTGCTGGCCGAACCGTTCAAGGTCGGCTTCTCGGCTGCGATGGACCACGTGTTCCTGGCCGTCAGCGCGCTGATGATCGTCGGCTTCGTGCTGGTCTGGTTCGTCAAGGAGGTGCCGCTGCGCACCATGTCCGGCCTCGCCGCCCAGCAGGCCGAGCGGGACGCGGCCGCCGCGGCGCCGCAGAGCGGGAGCAGCACCGCCTGAGCAGGCACCAGGCTCCAGCAAGCCCCAGGCACGCCGAAGGGGCTGGGCAGCCGGTGATCGGCGTGCCCAGCCCCTCGACGGGCGGTGCGGCGGGCGTGGAGCCGCGCCGGCTCAGTGCCGGCTAGTGCCCCGGGTTGTCCTTCTGGCGCTGGAACGACGCCGCGATCTCCTTCTCGGCGTCGGCCCGACCGACCCAGTCGGCCCCCTCGACGCTCTTGCCCGGCTCCAGGTCCTTGTAGACCTCGAAGAAGTGCTTGATCTCCAGGCGGTAGAAGCTCGACACGTCGTCGATGTCCTGCATGTAGGAGAACCGCGGGTCGGTGGCGGGGACGCAGAGCACCTTGTCGTCGCCGCCGGCCTCGTCGGTCATCCGGAACATGGCGACCGCGCGGCAGCGGATCAGGCAGCCGGGGAACGTGGGCTCCGGCAGCAGGACGAGGGCGTCCAGCGGGTCGCCGTCCTCGCCGAGGGTGTCGTCGATGAACCCGTAGTCAGCCGGGTACTGGGTGGCCGTGAAGAGCGTGCGGTCCAACCGGATCCGCCCGGACTCGTGGTCCATCTCGTACTTGTTGCGCTGACCCTTGGGGATCTCAATGGTGACGTCGAATTCCACGCGCCCTCGCTTAGTGAGTGGGTTGACTGGGATGTGACTTCTCGACGCTAGTCTGACGTACCAGGGTCGCCGAACGGTGAAGCAGGTCGGCAAACGGCGCGGCCCAGGTGTGAGAGGTGGGTTCGTGCGGCGTAGACGGGCGCTCCGGCAAGCCGCCGGACTGGTCCTCGTGGTGCTGGTGGTGGTGATCGCCGTCCTGGTGGTCGTGCGCACCTCCGACCGGGACTCCAGCACGGCTTCGGCGGCGGGCACCAGTGCCCCGCCGGCGCCGGTCCAGGTCAGCCCGCAGATCAAGCCTGCGTCCTCCGACGCCCCGATCCCCACCCCAGCCGGGCTGGCCGCCACGCTCGCCCCGCTGGTCACCGATCCCTCGCTGGGCACGCTGACCGGGCGGGTGGACGACGCCGAGACCGGCGCCGTGCTGTGGCAGTCCAGCCCCGACGTGCCGCAGCTGCCCGCCTCCACCTCCAAGGTGCTGACCGTGGCCGGCGCGCTGCTGGCGCTGGGCCCGGACCACACCGTGCAGACCCGGGTGATGAGCTCTGCGGTGCCCGGCCAGGTGGTGCTGGTGGGCGGCGGTGACGTCACCCTCACCGCAGCCCCGGTGGGCACCCAGGGGTACTACCCGCAGGCGGCGCACCTGGACGACCTGGTCAACCAGGTGCGCGCCAAGGGCATCCAGGTGTCCTCGGTGGTGGTGGACACCAGCGCGTACGCCGGCCCGCCGCTGGCCACCGGCTGGATCGGCGCCGACGTCGGCGAGGGCTACATCGCGCCGATGGAGCCGCTGATGCTGGAGGGGGGCCGGCTCGACCCGAGCAAGGAGGAGTCGCCGCGCTCGGCGACCCCCGCCCTGGACACCGCCCGGGTCTTCGCCCAGCGGCTGGGCGTGCCCGCGCAGGCGGTGACCGCCGGGGTGGCCGCACCCGGGGCACAGGAGCTGGCCGTGGTCAGCTCGGCGCCGCTGCGGATCCGCATCCAGCAGCTCACCGAGCGGTCCGACAACGTGGTCGCCGAGGCGCTGGGCCGGGAGGTCGCCGCCGCCAAGGGCCAGCCCCAGTCCTTCGTGGGGGCGGCATCGGCCGTGGCCACGACGCTGTCCGAGGTGGGCGTCAACACCAACAGCCTGATCATGCAGGACACCAGTGGCCTCTCCATCCTCAACCGTGCGCCGGCGCGGGTGCTGGCCGACGTGGTGCGGATGGCCGCGGGCAACGGCCCGCACGCGGACGCGCTGCGCCCGATCCTCGCCTCCCTGCCCGTGGCCGGGGTGAGCGGCACGCTGACCGACCGCTACGGCGGCCCCGTCGCCAAGGCCGGCGCCGGGTGGGTGCGGGCCAAGACGGGCACACTGACGGGGGTGAACTCCCTCGCTGGAACCGTCACCGACGTCGACGGCCGGGTGCTGACCTTCGCCCTGATCGCCAACGGCGCGGCCACCGCGGACACCCGCCCCGCCCTCGACGCCATCGCGGCCACCCTGCGGACCTGCGGCTGCCGATGACTGCCCAGGCCCCGGTGGTGGACTGGCGGCTCGCGGGCCGCACGGCCCAGCGGCTGGTCCGCCCCGGCCCGGTCGTCAGCCCCCAGCAGGCCACCGAGGTCGTCGCGGAGCTGCACGACGCCGCCGGCCGTGCCGAGCTCCCGGTGCGTGCGGTCACCGGCCTGGCCGACGGCGTGCCCGTGCCCGCCGCCCAGGTCCTGGACCGGCCGCGCTGGGCCGCCGCGGCCGCCACCTCGATGGGCGCGCTGACCGGTACCGCCGTGCGTCCGGGCGGCCCGGGCCCCGGGTTGTCCGGACGCACCGCGGGCCTGCAGGTGGGGGTGGTGCTGTCGTACCTGGCCTCGGCCGTGCTCGGCCAGTACGACCCGTTCGCCCCGGCCACCGGCACCGACGACGACTCGGCCGGCGGCGGCTCCCTGCTCCTGGTGGCGCCCAACGTGGTGGCCACCGAGCGCGCCCTGCAGGTCGACCCCGCCGACTTCCGGCTGTGGGTGTGCCTGCACGAGGTGACCCACCGGGTCCAGTTCACCGCCACCCCGTGGCTGGTGGACCACATGGCCGCCACCGTCACCACCCTGACCACGGGCCTGGACGCACCACTGGGCGAGCTGGCCGGCCGGCTCAGCGGAGTGCTGCGCTCGGTGGCGCGGGAGGGCACCGGCCCGGACGGGGTGGTGGGGCTGCTCGGCGCGCTGCAGGCGCCACCCCAGCGGGAGGCCCTGCAGAAGCTGATGGCCCTGGGCACCCTGCTGGAGGGCCACGCCGACCACGTGATGGACGCCGTCGGGCCCGCGGTGGTGCCCTCGGTGCGCCACATCCGTGCTGGCTTCGACCGGCGTCGCGCCCGCCCGGCCAACCCGGTGCAGCGGGTGCTCCGCGCGCTGCTCGGCATCGACGCCAAGATCGCCCAGTACGAGCGGGGCAAGGTCTTCGTCGAGCACGTGGTGGGCCGCGAGGGCATGGCCGGGTTCAACCAGGTGTGGTCCAGCGCCGCCGCACTGCCGGTGGACGCCGAGATCACCGACCCGCAGCGCTGGATCAACCGGGTGCTGGCGTGAGCGGGCCGGACCCGGCCGTCGCGGAGACCCGGGTGGCGGTGCGCCGCTGGCTGGCCGAGCACGCCCCGCAGGTCCCGGTGGTGGTGGCCTGCTCCGGCGGCGCCGACTCCCTGGCGCTCACCGCCGCCGCCGTGCACGAGGCGCCACGGGTGAGCGTGCTGGTGGTCGACCACCAGCTGCAGCCGGACAGCGCCCGCACCGCCGCCACCGCCGCGGCACAGGCGCGCGCCCTGGGTGCCGCCGAGGTGCAGGTGCGCACCGTGGAAGTGGTGGGCACCGGCGGGCTCGAGGCCGCCGCCCGCCGCGCGCGCTACCAGGCGCTGCGCACCGCCGGCTCGCCCGTGCTGCTGGGGCACACCCTCGACGACCAGGCCGAGACCGTGCTGCTGGGGCTGGGCCGTGGCTCGGGGCCGCGCTCGGTGGCCGGCATGCGGCCCTGGGACGCGCCATGGGGTCGCCCGCTGCTGGGCGTGCACCGTGGCGTCACCCTGGCGGCGTGCCAGGCGCTGGGGCTGCACCCGCACCACGACCCGCACAACGACGACCCCGGCTTCACCCGCGTGCGGCTGCGCCACGAGGTGCTGCCGCTGCTGGAGGACGTGCTCGCCGGCGGCGTGGCCGAGGCGCTGGGGCGCACCGCCACCCAGCTGCGCGAGGACTGCGACGCCCTCGACGCCCTGGCTGCCGAGCTGGCCACCCAGGCGCTGCGCGGGCCCGAGCTCGACGCCGAGGTGCTCACCCCCGCCCCGGCCGCCCTCCGTCGCCGGGTGCTGCGGCAGTGGCTCACCGCACACGGCGCCACCGCGCTCACCGACCGCCAGCTGCGCTGGGCCGACGAGCTGCTGGGCGCGTGGCGCGGGCAGGGCGGGGTCTCCGTCGGTGGCCACTTGGTGGTGTCGCGCCGGCATGGCAGGCTCTCGGTGCAGTCCCAGCCGGCGCGGTCGGAGACGGTTCGCGCCCCCCGGCAGGGCGGATCCGCGCCGATCGCAGGCGAAGAACCTGCAGCCCAACAAGTCTCACACGAACAGCCAAGGAGTCGACGCGGTGTATGAGGGCGATATCTCTTCGGTGCTGATCTCCGAGGAGCGCATCCGCGAGCGGACCCACGAGCTCGCCGCGGCCATTGCCGCCAACGAGCCGGCGGACGCCGCTGACGACCTGGTGCTGGTGGGGGTGCTCAAGGGTGCCGTGATGTTCATGACAGACCTCGCCCGCATCCTGCCGGTGCCGGTGCAGCTGGAGTTCATGGCCGTCAGCTCCTACGGCTCGGCCACCTCGTCCTCGGGCGTGGTGCGCATCCTCAAGGACCTCGACCGCGACATCACCGGCCGCCGGGTGCTCATCGTGGAGGACATCATCGACTCTGGGCTGACGCTGTCGTGGCTGCTGCGCAACCTCGCCTCGCGCAACCCCGCCTCGCTGCAGGTGTGCACCCTGCTGCGCAAGCCCGACGCGGTGCGCGCCGCGGTCGACGTCGCGCACGTCGGCTTCGAGATCCCCAACGAGTTCGTCGTGGGCTACGGCCTGGACTACGCCGAGCGCTACCGCGACCTTCCCTACATCGGCACCCTGGACCCCAAGGTGTACAGCGACTGAAATGTCAGGTTCCCGCCATCAAGGTAGCCTGGGAATCTCTCTGGATGTCTCCGGAGATCCTGGCTCCTGGAAGGACGAGGCCGCACCGGCCGCAGCTGTATGACACGTAAGCCTTTGTACCGCACCCTGGCCATCGTTGCCGGTGTCCTGCTGGTCATCTTCGCGTTCAGCTACTTCGGCGACAACACCCGGGGCTACAAGTCGGTGGACACCTCGGTGGCGCTGCAGCAG